>CBDUZI010000165.1:0-1513 GCA_965371665.1 uncultured bacterium | reverse complement strand
GCAGGAAGCGATAGAATTCCAGGATTGAACCTGAAGAAGCAGTTAGGCAGATGGCTCCGGGGAATATCGGGGCGCCGGCGTTGATACATAAGGCGCTGTTTAAGACTTGCGTGAATGGTGGCTATGGAATTTTGGAAGCGGCGCCAATACCCTTGAGGACGCAAGCGGAAAACTCGGCGGCAGGACGGGCAGCGGTATCGTCGCAGCCACACACCTTGATTATAGCCGTCAAAGTAGGCCAGGACATAACCATGGCCCCAGAGTTTATGACTTTTACAACTCGGACATACTTCCGGCCGGGGCCACTCATACGCACGGCCTTTAAGTATAATTTCCTTGACGGAAACGGTTATTTCTAGTACCAAGGTATCACTTGGTTAGGGGTTTTGTTACCCAGTTTTTTGGGGCAAGGGATGCAACTAACATCCTTTGCCCTATCTTTTTTTATAATAAAAAAGCCTCTTAACGAGGCTCTAAATAATCCAATAATTCCTATCTGCTTGTCAACTTATTCCGGAAATATCACCTCCTATCTTATCAATTTAATTTGAAAACCTACAAAGCTCTGAAAAATGAGGAAGGAGACTACATCACCCCTTCATGCGCTACTTTGCCGAAGAATAAATCCTTGAAATTAATAGTCGGCAAAAATTCTCTGGAGTGGTTAAAGCAAGATCCATCCCATACAGTGGTAATGGTTAAACGCCTTATGGGGAGAAGTTTTCAGGATAAAGAAGTTCAAGCTATTCTAACTAACCATGGAGTTCATTATCAAATCCGGGAACACTCTAAAGGGAGTGAATATAGTCTGGCAATTGTTCTTCGGGACATAGAATTTACGCCTGAAGAAATATCAGCGGAAATTCTGAGAAAAATCAAAACCGACGCGGAAAAAGTTTTGCGTGATCAAGTGGAATACGCGGTCATTACTGTGCCGGCTTATTTTAACGATAAACAAAAATACGCTACCCGCACAGCCGCGGCTCTGGCCGGATTAAAAGTGCGCCGCTTGCTGCCGGAACCTACGGCTGCCGCCATTTCTTTTGGGATGGATAACATCCGGGCCGATGAAGCTAAAACAATTTTGGTGTTTGATTTTGGAGGTGGGACCCTGGATCTTTCTGTTTTAACTATTAGTGGCGGCCAATTTATAGAAATCGGTAAAGGCGGAGATATGTGGTTAGGTGGCGGGGATATTGACCGCATGGTGATTGATTATGTTTTGCAGGAAACAGCCCGCGAAAATCAAATTGGAAATATGACGGAATTGATCGCGGCGCAGAATGAAAAAAACAGGAACCGTTTTTGGGGAGAATTGCGGGAAAAAGCGGAACAGGCCAAAATCCTTCTCAGCATCGAACAGGAAGCTGATATTGAAATATCAGGTAAAGATGCCGCTTCCGGGTTTAGTGTGGGTACCCCCCATATGTTGTAGTTCGGGGGTGTTAGTCCGCTTCCTGCCATTGCCGCCCTTGGATAAAGGTCAAGACCGCCGCAGTAGAAATAGATTGCC
>CBDUZI010000164.1:0-1766 GCA_965371665.1 uncultured bacterium | reverse complement strand
CCCTGCCCCCTTTACAAAAGGGGGAGAATGACTAAAGTCCGACAGGCTCCTAGGCGCCGGAGGAAAAATAGAAAATTATGCGTATACATCATTTGCAGCATGTGCCGTTTGAAGGAATTGGCAGTATGGAACCTTATTTTATCAAGCAAGGGCACCAATTAAGTTCAACCCGCTTGTTTCTGAACGAACCTTTTCCACAACTTCATGATTTCGACTGGCTCATAGTAATGGGTGGACCGATAGGGGTTACTGATGAATTGCAATATCCCTGGATGAGTAAAGAAAAATTATTCATTAAGTCCTCGATAGAATCGGGGAAGATAGTCTTGCGAACGGGGATGATCCACACCGTCCCCAAGGTGCAATTGTTCAGGCGACGGCCACGATAGCGAACCGGATTTTGATAATGCTTTGAGGGCAGTACGCGTATGAGAAAAATTGTCAAGACGATGGTATTATTATGTCTGGTGCTCTGTCCGGTGTTTCTGCATGCCAGCGGTCACCTGCCGCCCGGTGATGAAAAACGGGGGCGTACCAGTTTTTACCGCGGGGCGTATGGAACAGCTATTGAGGAATACCTCCGTCTTTGGATTCAAGATCGAAAAGTTGATAAGAAATTGCTTTAGCAGGATAAGTGTAACAAAGGCTGAAATAGTACGTCAACGGCAAAAATTCGGTCTGAAGAGGTCACTTAGACTGGTGAAAACTCTAATCTCGTGGGCGGCAACAATTTTCCGGCAGCTTTTCTGCAACTTTAGGTAAAAATAACCTTGCTGATAGTCTCTTGAGACAGTTCTTTCCTATCTCCCAGCTGCCAATTCTTCTGGATCAAGCTGGAAATCATCATAAAGCGGTTCATATGTAATATTTTGGGCAACAGCTTCTGGTGAGGCACGCGTTTTATCCGGCACGGAATCAGTCCACAGATTAAGATGCCTAAGTATCTTTTCTATGATTTCGCTGTCGTCCAGCAAAGCTACTACCCTCATCTCACCACCACAACGAGGACAGATTAGCGGATCTACCTCCCAGATTTTCTTGATTAACTCCCGCCATTTTTTCGATGGAACTTTTGGTGCTTGGCAGCTCGATATGTCTATAATCTCTGTTTCGGTTTTCTGCAATCCGCGAGCAGCTTTACACTTTTTTATCTTGGCTCGTATTCCCCGGCATTTATTGCTGTACCAGCCATAATACCTCACCAGCTGAAATCCTTTATCCGGTATGTGCTGGGTTATCGCGCCTATGAATTCTCCCGCAGTAAATACTTTGAAGTTCCCTTTGACCTTGGGGTTGGGCTTGGAGCGGTAGATTATACTTCCCATTTTTTCATTATACATCATCTTTTCTTCTGAAAAGGGATTCCGAATTATATACTGCGCCAGTCGTTCCAGGCCTGACCTCGCTTCTCTTTTGACTACTTCTCCTTTATGCACGCTGAAGCCGCTATGTCGCCAGCCAAGGAGTTTCCCGCCTAAATCTTTGGCCAATTTCCTTTTCGCCACCAGCAGGCGAATTACTCTAACTCGAAACATTTCCTCCAAGGCCTGGGTATTTAGCCGGGGCATGACATAAAACATTCCTTGCCTGGTAAATAATCCATCCGCTACTACCGCATGAATATGCGGATGAAAATTCAGATATTCTCCGTAGGTTTGGATCGCCATTACCATGCCTGCCTGACCTTGGGGAAGCCTTAATGATGCGCGCATAAACTCTTGCAAACACTTATATGCCTGTTGGCAAAGTTTAGTGAGCATTTCCCG
>CBDUZI010000163.1:0-2159 GCA_965371665.1 uncultured bacterium | reverse complement strand
ATTTACACAGAGCAAGATGTATGACAGGGATGTGCGCTGCAGCGATTGTCATGATGCCCATAGTTTGAAACTTATAAAGGAAGGCAATGAACTTTGTCTCCAGTGCCATCGCGCGGATACATATGATACAAAAGAACACCATTTTCATAAAAAGAAAGGCGAGAAAGGTGAGCCCGTCAAATCGGTCGACGGCAAGGTGCTGTTCGATGTCGGAACCGGTGCCGAGTGTGTCCAGTGCCACATGCCCGGGCGCTATTACATGGGAATTGATTACCGGCCGGACCACAGCCTGCGGGTTCCTCGGCCAGGCCTTAGTCTCAAACTCGCCACCCCCAATGCCTGCAACCGTTGTCACATCGATAAAACCGATAAATGGTCAGACGAGTATATGACCAAATGGTACGGTCCGGGCCGTAGACCCCATTATGGAACTATTCTCGACGCTGGTCGAAAAAGATTACCCGAGGTTACAAAAGACCTTATCAAATTGGCGGGTGACCAACTGTTTCCGGTTATTGTGCGGGCCAGCGCGTTATCGCTGTTAAATTCCTATCCCGGGGAGGAAGCTACCCGGGCGCTCGAGCTTGCCCTAATGGACGAAGAAGCCCTGATCCGCCGGACGGCAATCGAATTTCTGAGGTTGGCTGATCCCGGAAAGCAAATCAAATTCATGGTACCCATGCTTTACGATCCTGTCAAAGCCGTTCGCATTGAAGCCGCCCGAAGACTTGCCCCTGTTGCTGAGGGAAAATTGACTGAGGAACAGAGCCAGGTTTTTCAGGCCGTTTTGCGTGAATATCAATCCGCCATGGAATATGCCGCTGATTTTGCATATGCCCGATACAACCTGGGTAATCTTTACACAAGCATGCATCAGCCGGAAAAGGCCATTAAGAATTATCGAGCCGCCATCCGCATCGATGACCAGTTCTATCCTGCCAAGGTTAATCTGGCTATGCTTTATAATCAAGAGGGCCAAAATGATGAGGCCGAGTCCCTTCTTCGAGATGTTGTAATTTCACACCCGGAATTACACGAAATTGAATATTCGCTTGGACTGTTGCTGGCGGAAAAAAAAGAGTATGATGAAGCCGCCGTCTATCTGAGAAGGGCTGCCAGGGGTATGCCGGATCGAGCCAGGATTCATTATAACCTTGGTTTATTGCTTCAGCATTTAAAAAGGGATTCTGAAGCACAGGCTGAGCTGAGCAAGGCAGTTACACTTGAACCGGATAACATTAATTATCTATATGCACTCACCGAGTATTATTTAAAAAGGGGAAAGTTCCAGGAAGCAAAGCCCATTGCGCAACAGATGGTTGCCAGGCACCCAGAAGTGCAAATCGGACATAATCTCCTTAGTATCATAAACAGGAAATTAGACGGAACTGACTGAGAATAAAAGTAAAAATGAGTAACTGTCAAAAAAACCCGGGGACAACATTATGCAAAAAAATTATTTTAAAATAGGCATCATAGTAATCATCCTGGCATGGGCGGTTTTTTCCCAGGACGCAGAAACAGCAGCAGCAGCGGAAAAACTTGATTTTAAGGTAATTATCGGTGAATGGGTTCGGCCTGACGGTGGTTATATTGTTCGTGTCCGGGATGTCAATCCTGACGGTTCGGTTGATGCGGGGTATTTTAATCCCGCTAAGATCAATATCGCGAAAGCCAATGTTTCTCTCTGGAAGGGATTGGTGAAGCTATTCATTAAACTACAGGACAAGGGATATCCTGGATCGACCTATACGCTCTACTATTACCCGGAAAAAGACGCCCTGGCTGGTTTCTACTATCAAGCCGCAATTGGACAGACTTATAAAGTGGTTTTTTTGAGAAAAAAGGTCGAATAGTTAAAGAGTCGAATCACCGCGCCGTGCAATTGCGTAAAGCTGCAAGCGCCCTAAAACACTTTTGGACACGCACCGAAGCTGCTCAACCCCGATTTCAAGGCAGTGAAGTCGCCCGATATCAGATTCGGGGTCTCAAATATGGACTCTTTTCACGGCTCGCTTTTTACACAAAAATATTTTTACCTTGTATTTTATTCAAAAAATGCTAATAATATCTTTGTATTTACTGCAGTAAATGATTTTTTGTCTATGTTGGAACTGAGACAGGTGGCAAACTCCCGGGGCATGACACACAAGTGATTG
>CBDUZI010000162.1:0-2368 GCA_965371665.1 uncultured bacterium | reverse complement strand
ACTTATTCTGAAAATATAATGCGTTATCTTATCAATTTAATTTGAAAACCTACACCCCGCACGAGCGGGGATGAACCGTTTGCAACGAACTTTCCTTTGGTCAATCACTCCGAAATTGTTTAATCCGGGGTCCAGAATGATTTTGATTACCAACGCCTCTGGATTCCGGCTTAAAGCATACCGGAATGACATCTTAAAAATAAAATTCAAATGTAAAGAAACGTTAGAGACACTACACTAGCAAGAGTCTGTGTCATAATGTTGTAAACGTGTGAATGTCATTCCGGGTGTTAGTGAAGAATCTCCACGAAAACGCTTAATTTGAAAGGGTTTTTGGTAATTTCTCGGCCTGTCCTGCCCGTCCTGGATGGTTTAGTCCAGGGGATGATTTAGTCCAGGGCTGCGCCTCAAAATGACAAACTTAGTGAAATTGCTCAAAAACAGAGTTGCGACACAGCCTTCAAGTAAGTGAGGGAACGTGTTTTTTTCCCCGGGAATGTGCTTACCCTTTTAAATTATTTATGGTATGGTATGCGGGAAGTTCAGAACCCCGCAGAGGTGGATAGTAGTGTCTAAGCAGGAATCACATGGAAAATTAAGGGGAATCCCGGCCTCGCCGGGATTGGCGGTAGGGTGCGTTTGCTTTTGGAATGATCCGGAAGCCATTCCCCGCTACCGGATCAAACCGGCCAGGGTCGGGGATGAGCGCAAAAGACTGGATGCGGCCCTGGAAGTGTCCCGGCAGCAGATAGCCGGAATTAAGCAGAGAGTGGAAAAAGAGCTGGGCCCGGAAGAGGCGGCAATATTTTCCGCGCATAATTTGCTTTTGGATGATCATTCTTTTTACGCTCGCATAGAAAAAAAGCTGATGAATGAGAACCTTAATCTCGAAGCCGTGGTGGAAGATGTAATCGAGGAAATGGTCCAAATCTTTTTGAAGATTTCCAATCACTATTTGAGAGAGAGAGCGGATGATTATCGGGATATTGGACGCCGGCTGTTAGGGAACCTTATGTCGTCTCAGCGGCAATGCGCCATTGCCGAGGGGGAACAAATTATAATGGTGGCCCGGGAGCTGATGCCTTCAGATACTATGCATTTTTCCCGGGAGCAAGTAGGGGCATTTATTACCGAGCAAGGCGGGATTTCTTCGCACGCGGCTATTCTGGCGCGTTCGCTTAGAATACCGGCAGTGGCCGGCGTACCGCATAGTCTGACGCAATTACAGGGAGGCGAGAAGGTCCTGGTAGACGGCAACCAGGGAATTATTATTATTGATCCCACACCGGAACTAATTGAGCGTGCCCGGGAGGATACCCGGAACCGGAGTACGATATCATTACAAGTGCGTGCCGCCCAAGCCGCCGGAACCCGGGATGGAGTTGAAATTTATTTGTCCGCCAATCTTACGCGGGAAGTTGAGGCCGAAGAGGCCCGGCGTTTAGGCGCTCTGGGTGTAGGGCTTTTAAGGACGGAATTTTTATTTATGGATCGCGGTGAATTTCTGGATGAGGATGAGCAGTATAAAGCTTACCGCCACGTGGTGGAGACCATGTCGCCCCATCCGGTTACTATCCGGACTCTGGATATAAGCGAAGATAAGCATTTTGATTTTGAAAATTCCGTCGAAACGGAGAGCGATCTGGTTATGGGGTGGAGGTCTATTCGGCTTTCGCTGGCAAACCAGAAAATATTTTTGGCGCAATTAAAAGCCATTCTTCGCGCTGCGGCGCACGGGCCGGTACGGATTTTATTGCCCATGATTACCGGAATAGAAGAAATACGTATAGTTAAAAACCTTATGCAAGCAGCGGCCCGGGAATTGACAGACCAAGGTATCAAGCATGAGCGCAATATTCCGGTGGGAGCTATGATTGAAACACCGGCATCAGCCATATCTTCCCAGGTAATTATGCAGGAAGCGGAATTTATATCAGTCGGGACGAATGATTTAGTGCAATATATAATGGTGGCGGATCGGAACGCGGAGAGGATGCAACCTTACTATCGATCCACCGCGCCGGCGATATTAACGATTTTAAAACAATTAGCCGCCACGGCCCAAACGCTGAATAAAGATATCAGTATTTGCGGCGAAATCGCGGGAGATCCGCTTTATCTTCCGCTCCTGCTGGGGCTGGGCTATCGCAAGCTTTCCGTAGCGCCGGTTTTATTGCCTGATCTGGCCGGTATCGTAGCAAGTCTGGATATTACTGAATGCGAAACGCTTGCTCAAAAAGCCCTGCAAGCGTCAACTGCCGATGAAGTTGAGCATTTGCTCCAAAAGCATAAACCAAATACTTAGCCGGGATACTAGGAGTCTGTCGGACTTTAGTCATTCTCCCCCTTTTGTAAAGGGGGCAGGGGG
>CBDUZI010000161.1:0-2524 GCA_965371665.1 uncultured bacterium | reverse complement strand
CCCCTGCCCCCTTTACAAAAGGGGGAGAATGACTAAAGTCCGACAGGCTCCTAGAATGCTTTCCTACCAGTTGGTGGGCATGGCTTTGCGGACTTTATCTTTGGCAGCGCATTCCTGCTTGAATTTCTTGAGTTTCCGGAACAGTTCCTTGGCATTGCTTATCGTCTTGGGGTAGTCTTTATTTTTCAACAGAACTTTTATACGGCCCAACTCCCTCTTCAACAAGAAGTACTCGGCAGGAAAATATTTCTTTCCATTTAGTTTGTCAATCTCCAGCATAAGCTTAACCGTACGGCCGTAGGCTCCGCGGGCCCGTTTGCGCAATCGTTCATTGGCCGCCTTTTTCTTCTCAGACGCTATTGTTGCTGCTTGGCCGGCTCCTTTAGAAGACGCAACCTTCGCTTTAGGTTTTGTAAGCACGGTTTGTTTCTTCTTTTTACGCTCCGTTTTTTTTACTTTCCGGGGGGCTTGACGGATTAATTTCTCTGTTTCAGCTACTATGGTACGAGCTAAAACCCGGGCCTGCTCGCTCTCCCCCTCCTCCAATAATGCCCGCGCTTTTTGCAACTGCTTGGTTAGCCGCTTTAACTCAGAAGCATTTTTTTTCCGGATGTCTCCTTTTTTCTCCGCCCGGGTCAAGGACCGCTGGGCTTTCCGCAAGACCACCTTGGCCTTACGTTCATTTTGCTCCCGGACATACCGGGCGGCCTTTTTCTCTTTTTTCTCCGCAAGCATCTTCTGGGACTGGGACATTTTCTGAATCCCAGCCTTGACCGCCTGGAGCCGGCGAACGGCTTCACCCTGCCCGGGAACCAGCGCGAGGATTTTACGGTATTCCTTCGCAGCGTTTAAATAGTTTTTTTCCTTTTCGAAATTACGACCGTGGCGAAAATATCTTTTTACTTTAACGGCATCTCGAATTTCTATTTTCAAGGCATTGATTCGAAATACCAGACTCCGGTCTTCGGGTAAAACTTTCGCCGCTTGTTCCCAGGTTTCCAAGGCTTTCTCAAGTTTTCCCTGACTCCGGCTCAACTCACCGGCCTTTACCAGCTTTTTAGCCTGGAGGATTTCTTTATCCTTTGGCTCGGTCCCAAAATATACGCTGCAGTTAATCTGATGAGTTAAACCGAGACCGGCAAAATCACCCACTGGATTTATAAACGCATAATCAATCTGCCAGCCCCATCCACCTGCCGTCTGCCGGTGAAAGGACAAACCCGCCGTTAGTTCCGCCATACCCCGGTCTCCCAGGCCTATTCCCAAACGAGTACCGAGCAAGCGTTCAAACCACCAGGCTTCCCCGCCGGCGGAAAAACGAAAATCCTGGCCGCGCCATAAACATTCCAAAACTCCGGTATATTTATCCTGCTGGTAGGCCCCACCCATCCGAAATTGCAGGGGAATTTGAGACTCGGCAGACTCAAAGAGGGATAAATTCGGCTGGTTAAAATTTAACCAAGACAAGCCGACGCTTAAATGGTCGGTAATACGCATCAGCCCGCCCAGATCAAAACCGCATCCCGCTACTGAAGTGCTATAATTGAAATATGAGTTTTGCCCGACAGCCTCGGTATCCAAATAAGCCAGGTGCAGAATTTTCAGGGCGCCGCCCAATAAAATATCGCCTTTATTATCAAGGGGAAAACCGCATGCCAGATTAACCATATTTTCCTGGTACAAGTCTGCCAGACTGCGCTGATACCATGAAATTCCCAAGGTTCCTATCTGATTAAGCGGTTGCAGGAAAGCAATACGGCTGTCAGCCAGCGCTCCATCATCCAGTCCGCTTAACAGCTTGACATAATTAAAAGACAACGTGGTCGAAAATATCCGGGCTAATCCTGCCGGATTATAATTAAGGGCATCGGCATCATCCGCCAGTGCGCAGAATGCACCGCCCATGCCCGAGGGACGGGCGCCGGGACGTTCCATATCAAAGGCCGACCAGGCGGGAAGATAAAGACCGACGGCCATGGTTAAGATCAATGCCAGCCGGACGGGATAACATAAACACCGGTTCATCGCGCCAAAACTACAGCACCACGGTAGGCACTGTCCCCTGCTTTGATTTCGTAGATATAAATCCCGGCCGGCAGGGCCTGTCCTGACTCGTTGTTTCCCTGCCAATTTGCCCGGTAATCCGGGCTGTTTCCCGCTACTTCTAAAATAGCCTGACGTCGGCCGTTAATATTAAAAATCGATATTTTTATTTCGCTGGAAGGCAATTTCGAGCGAAAATATATTTCCAATTCACGATCCATAGATCCATCCGGAGTAATAGTTTTCCGGTTAACCCGAATGAATTCCAGGTTTTTATCAAATACTCCGGTAATTTCCGTGGCAGTCGTCATAGGAGTATTGGTCGGCACGGGAGAAACAATAGGGGTGTTGGTTGGCGTTCCCACAACTTCTGTAGAGGTTTGCGTCGGCGTATGCGTTCGGGTATTCACATCCTGCGTTCGCGTTGGCGTTGCCGTCGGCGTGTGGGTCGAAGTATTAAGATCAGGAGTCCACGTCGGCG
>CBDUZI010000160.1:0-2660 GCA_965371665.1 uncultured bacterium | reverse complement strand
AAAGATGAAAATATTTGCAATTATCCTTTATACGCGATTTCATTATTTCCTTTATAAGAGGCTTGGGGTTGATAAAGGATATTGATTTGGATTAACATGGATGAAGCGACTATAGGCAACCGGGGTTTCTGATACGATCCCGCTTTTTTAGTAAACGATAAATAATTTCCCGGTATGCTTTACGCCATTATCCTGCTGGATTACCCACAAATATACCCCGGTAGCGACTTTTGATCCCTCGCGGTTTTTAGCGTCCCATTCCAGACGGCCTGATACTCCCGTAGCTTCAAAAACTTTTTCGCCGGTCAGCGTGTAAATGCGCATGATGCCGGTCGGTTGCAGCCCGGTTATTTTCAGCATTCCGCCCACGGCCCGGTCCGGGCAATAAGGATTCGGATATACCCTAATCTCCTCCGGCGTAGGATTCACTGTCCGGGTGGGAGTCGGTGTCGTGGTCGAAGTAAGAGTAGCCGTAGCGGTTATAACAATAGTAGGTGTCGTGGTAGAACTATAAATCGGGGTACAGGTTAAACTCGGTGTTATGGTAAAAAAGGCTTGGTTTTTTTTTACATACGCATTGGTAACAAATTATTTCATATCCTCCAATATGGATTCCAGATCCTCCTCATGTTCTACTTCATCCGCAAGTATTTTCAGGATAAGATTGTAGGTGATCGGATCTTTATCCTTCACGAAATTTAACAGGTTTTGATAGGCAGCAATGGCGCACTGTTCACCCTTGATATTCTGCTTGAGCAAGGCCACAGTATCCGGGTCGGCAGGCGCGTCATACCCGCAATTGGTCTCATTACTCCATTGCTCAGGCGCGAGTAGTGGTTGGCCGCCCAACTGGATGATTCTTTCCGTGAGTAAGGCGGCGTGCTCCAGTTCCTCACGGGCGTGTTCCTCCAATTCTTCGGCAATGATGCCCCGCATTGTGCCCTGAGCCACCTTGGCGCCCACCCAATACTGATAATAGGCGAGCCATTCGTCCGCATAGGCTTTATTCATCAAATCGATTAACTTTTTAACATCCACTCCCACAATTTCCCGTCCTTTGGTTCCCATGACCATCCTCCTTTGCGTATTTAGATATAAGTATCTATTTATGCGGGCATTTTTTCAAACATAAAAACCAATCCAGGCAATTAACGTCTTTGCCGCTTTGCGCCATGCGCTCCTTGGCCGCGCCGCAGGATCCCGGTGGTGGAACAATGACGTCCTCGCCCAATTGCCAGTTTGCCGGCGTGGCGATATGGTATTCATCCGAATGCTGCATGGCAATAAGCAGGCGCTTGATCTCCTCCATGTTCCGGCCGTTGGACAGCGGGTAATACAGAATAGCCCGGATTTTCGCGTCAGGGTCCATGATGAATACCGCGCGGACCGCCTGGGTGTCGCTGGCACTGGGCTGGAGCATACCGAACCGCTTGGCCACGTCCATTTTCAGATCAGCGATCACTGGGAAATTGACTTCCACGTTTTTCATGCCCTTATACTCGATTTTTTCCTTGATGGTGCGCAGCCAGGCGATATGGCTGAAATGACTGTCAATGGAAAGACCGATCAACTCGCAATTTAGTTTTTTAAAATCCTCGGCCATGCTGGCAAAAGCCATGAACTCCGTGGTGCAAACCGGAGTAAAATCCGCGGGGTGGGAAAAAAGGATCACCCATTTGCCCTTGTAGTCCTGGGGAAAATGAATTTCCCCCTGGGTCGTGGCCGCTTTGAATTCCGGCGCCGGGTCTCCAATTAGTGGCATGCTGTAAGTTATGGTTTTTTCGTCCATCCCCCCCCCTTTTTGGTTTTGAAAAGTTGATAGGAAATTACTTTCCAAAGATACTTTAACAAAAGTTGAAATATTACGTCAAGGTTAAAAATTCGGGCTAAAGAGGTCATTCTCAGACTGGGTGAAAACTTTAATTTCGTGTTCGGCAACGATTTTCCAGTAGTTTGTAGGGAACGGTTTTAAACCGTTCCCTACTTCAGGTAAAAATGGCCTTTCTGATAGTCTAGTGTAGTGTCTCATGCTGTTGGTGCTTTATAAAAGTCATTGCGAGGAGCGATTTTTGCGACGAAGCAATCTGTTTTGAACTCGAAGTGCTTGAAAAATCGAGATTGCTTCGCTTTGCTCGCAATGACAAACGCTCCATCATTTAAGAGACACTACACTAGGAGTCTGTCGGACTTATCATACAACTGTGCTATAATAACAGAAGTCTCCCCCTTTGATCCGCCCCCGGATACGGTTTGGGAACAAAGACGTCTCCCTAATAAGTCAAAAACGGTCAACTCGAGAAGGAGCCGCCGGGATCTTTCCGTGTTGTCCGGAAGAAATAACCTCCCATATCTTAGGGTCCTCCAATCCCATCCGCCAGATAAATATATCGCCTAATCCCGAGGGTTTTACCAAAGCCATGGTCGTGGCCAGGCTTTTATGATCACCATACCAGACCTGGTGTTTTTGGCCGGCCGCGGTATAAGAAAAATGAGCAAACGGCCCGACTTCAAACTCGCCTACGTCCCGGGATTGATACTGGATCACGGCTCCCTTTTGGGCCGCCAGGGCCTGTAATTCCCGCGCTCCGGCGTATCGGCCCTTCCAGGCCTTTAGCGCTTAGATAAAATACCCCCTTTGTGCTCAAATAAAGTCCCCCCCC
>CBDUZI010000159.1:0-2839 GCA_965371665.1 uncultured bacterium | reverse complement strand
CGTCGAAAATCATCGATGGGCTACTGTTCAAAACAGGGGGTTTTGCAGCAGAATCGTTTATTAGTTTAATACGTTAACCGCTTCATCCCCGGATTGAAAGCCGGGGATGAAGCGGTATTGAAATATTGATTTTCCACAACTCGGATCAAATTCCCCGCATTTCAGTGCGGGGAATTTGATGTTGTTTTATTCCAGACTTTTTGAGGGAGATTACAAATTGAAAAAATTTAATTTGATAGTTGTTTTTAGCATGCTTATTTTAACTAATAATATTGCTTATGCTGCAAAACATGGAGAGGTGAGGATAAATGAAGAGGAACTCTCATTGCCGGAATACCATACGCCAGTACAGAAATAACGGTTAAGGATAAAATCGAAGCTCTGAAATTGAAGAAAATCGAGGATGGATTCTATGATTTAATCGAACCCTCATTGCCGTTCACATTATCTCCATTAATATATGTTATAGCTCCAGATAAACCTTTGTGCTACGTTTTAGGAATGGCAGGGATTGCCGGGTATACCTTGGGAATCATTCCGCCCATAACGACTTTTTCCCAAACGTTAAATGTATTTGAGAAAAACCATACTGTACTTGGTATTATTCTTTTGGGAAGACTAGCTGCTGAAATTTATTTTGCTGTTGAGATAATCAGGAATATAAATAATTATCCCGAATATCAATCTCAGTGGAATAATCAAATGGTTATTCATTTCGGAAGCTGGTTGATTCTATGGATAGGATATGAATATTTAAGACACTATAATAATTCAGAACTTGATAAGGAAATTGAAGCGCTTAAGAAAAAAATGGATTCGATATCTTTTAATTATGACTTGAGAAAAAAAGAAATAAAGGTTGGATATAAAATGCAGTTTTAAGTTTGTTCTGATGCTGTCCGTTGACGAAACACTTTGCTATATGTCCCGCGGCTTGCCGCGGGGAGTTTCGTTTTTGATCGGCTTATTTCATACCCTGAATCCTATTTGGAATATTTGCACCCCGAGGGGGTGAAACATATCAGCCCAGGGCAGCGCCCTGGGAATATGAGCACACAGTATGTTTTAGCCCTGAAAGGGCGAAACATAGTTAATCATTTTTGAATATCATGGCCAGAGATATTGCTCATCATAATCAACGTTATATTTTTTAAGTAAATCAATGTGCTGACCTTAATATGTTTCGCCCTTTCAGGGCTTGATGGGGTGGTGGTGTCTATAACCCAGAGCGTTGCTCTGGGCTGGTATGTGCCACCCCGTTGGGGTGCCCTTAAGCCATCCAGCGCCGGATGTTTCTTTAAGATAATACCAAATTACGGGAAATAGCCTGGTGATTTTTTATTTAGGAGTTGGGGAAGGTTACTGGGGAAGAGAATACTTTATTGACAAAATGTTGATAACTGGATATAATGCACAGTTCGATATATAATTAACTTCCCGCAGCACAGGATGGGATTTAATCAAGCGCTCTTCTTCGAAGAGGATTTAATAATCCATTGCGAATATCAACGGAATTCCGGAATACCAACCAACCCGCCAATACGGGCGAGAATTTTAAGCTGTTGCTGGGGATTTTTTTATTTTTAGCAGCCGTAGCGGTTATGACGGTGCTGGTACTGATGCCGCTGCCTGGTTTTATTATAAAAACAATTCTGATCTATACCCTGGTTTTTATGGGCCTGGGAGTAATCCTGGTCGCGGCGATCAATCGCATTATGGATCAACGGCCAGGTCATACCGGAGGCGGGTAATGTTGATAAGCATGACCGGATACGGACGGGGAGAAGCCCGGGAAGGACAGTGGGTTTTGGCGCTGGAAGTCAAAACCGTCAACCACCGTAATTTTGAATTAATGGCCAAGCTTCCGGCCGGGCTTTGGGAATTGGAGCCGCGTATCCGGGAAGGCCTGCGCGGAGTTATTAGACGCGGACGCGCAGAGGTATACCTGCATTGGCTTACGCCCCTATCCGGAATTCGCGAACCAATAGTGGACTTGGATTTGGCAAAGGGTTACCTACAGGCTCTGCGCGCGGCCGGCCGTAAATTGGGCGTAAAAGGAGAACCGGATCTTCCTATGGTCGCCGGTCTGCCGGAAGTAGTGCGGATAGAAGAACGTCCGCTTCGTATGGTTTTAATCGGCCCCCTGGTTATGCGGGCACTTAACCAGGCGCTCCAAGGCCTGGTTATTATGCGCCGCGGTGAAGGACGCCGCCTGACAGCGGACATGCAACAGCGCTTAAGCAATATTCGGTGCTTAACGAACGCTGTCCGGAAGGTTTTTTTCTCCCGAAAAAAAAAGCAAACGGTGATTCTTCGGAAACGCCTGGAGGGATTGTTTAAGGCCGGAGAGCCGGAAGGCAAGCAGATTGCGCGGGACGCTTGCGCACAGTATCTGCGGTCGGATATTACGGAAGAAGTAGTGCGATTAGCTGCGCATTTGTCTCAATTTGGAAAATTAATGCGCACTCGCGAACCGGTCGGCCGGAGAATGGATTTTTTAATCCAGGAAATGAATCGTGAAATTAATACCGTGGGCGCTAAAGCCGGAGATGCCGGAATTGCCCACCAGGTAGTGGACATTAAGGAAGAATTAGAAAGAATCCGGGAACAGGTTCAGAATATTGAATAAAATTACCAGGAGTTTGAGCAATTAGTCGGTTTTTGTATTGCGCGGTGTTTCGCTGGTCGTTTCGACAGGCGCAACGACCGTTTTTTGATTGATTCGCCGCGGTCACTGAGCTTGTCGAAGCGACCAGGGAAGGGCGAGCGCACTAATTGCTCAGGCTTCTAGGAGCCTGTCGGACTTAGGCACAAAATCGGATTTTGAGCACTCTTCCCC
>CBDUZI010000158.1:0-2898 GCA_965371665.1 uncultured bacterium | reverse complement strand
ATTTCATGAGATCTATAAGTTTCTTTGAAAAAACCACCTTCAGGATGTGGTTGCAAGTTTAGTTTTTCAACCCAATGATTTGTATTTTTCATGCTTATCCTTATTTGGCAGCATAACGCTGAACTCAGCGGCTGTGCCCTTTAAATCAGGACGGCTGGCGCAGTCCGCCGGAGTGAAATGTTAGCTGCTTAACTTCCGAGCCGCATCCGGATATGAAAGATAATAGACATTATTGAAACCGTGGGTATCACATGTAATATCATCCTCTAAGCGAGCTTTGCCTGAGTTGAATATTTTGTCACTCACAAGGAGCAGCCTTACGTCCGATATATTCTTTTCATACTTTTGAAGGTTCCTTGATTTTCCATCTATGGCTCTGTCAATAAGGTCTTTATCAATATTACTCATCCAGCCGACTTTGTCAGATACGTAGTTCCATTTTTTGTATTCCCCAAACCGATCCGGAAGTCTCCGAACATAAAGCACACAACCGTTATAGGGCTCAATCCGCTTTAGTTCACGCTCTGATGGTTGCGGCATCTCCCTTCTGATCGCGTTCAATAGCTTATCGTGATGACCGATATCACCCAATAAATCAACTTTGATGGAGGGGCAAGAGAAGTAATTTGCTTTGTAATAAGCATCGGCCAATTTTTTGATGTTTTTCAGGTTATTCTTTTCCTTGGCTTTTTGAATAGATCCCTTGCTTGACTCGTCGAGATATATTTCTCTGACCTCTAACCCAAATTTCCCCAATTCTGTTGTCACGATCAGGTCTGGCCAACTGACTTCATCAGGAGAAAGCTCTACTTTCCACGACTCATCAAGCAATTCACCTGTTGTCTTAGCATAAATCAATTCAAGACTTTTCTGATGTTGCGTGGTCATGATCCCTCTTCCATAACAAGTTATTATACCGGTTTGTGTATATCATTCAATAAAGAGCATAAAAATATTTTCCTACAAAATCAATTAAAATAGTGATTTTTTGTTGATTTTTAAACTGTCATTGGTCAGCAAATTTGACCCCTCGCCTGGTTATGAGTTTGCCCCCCGGAATTACACCTGGATCCAGGGCCGGAAAATATTGTAAGAGTAATGTTGACCGCCGTCCAGTCCAATTACCAGGCCTCAACTCCTAAATAAAAAATCACCATGCTATTTCCCGCGAGAAGTCGCGATTTTCCGGTTCCGCGGACATCTCCAATCGCTAAAAAGCACTTGAAAACATCAGGCATCGGCTCTTTTGGCTTCGCCATGGCTCCCATCTATTTAGGCGTTAGACTATTTATTGATGATTTTAAAAAAGGGCACCCCAACGGGGTGAAACATAATAGCCCAGAGCAACGCTCTGGGTTATAGACACCACCACCCCATCAAGCCCTGAAAGGGCGAAACATATTAAGGTCAGCACATTGATTTACTTAAAAAATATAACGTTGATTATGATGAGCAATATCTCTGGCAATTATATTCAAAAATGATTAACTATGTTTCGCCCTTTCAGGGCTAAAACATACTGGGTGCCCATATTCCCAGGGCGCTGCCCTGGGCTGGTATGTTTCACCCCTTCGGGGTGCAAATATTCTAACTTCTCAATTCATTTTTCACCATTCGGGTGAAAGCTTATTTTTTGGAAAACTATGATAATTATACCTTAAAATTGACTTTATACTTTTCTTCTTAGGATTCAGGGACCAGGGTTGCTTGGGGACTGAGCGTTTGTGAATAACGCTTAAGGTTTTGGTTGTAGTCTAACATGGTACTTTTTATAAAATCCCCCTTAATCCCCCTTTTTGGAAAGGGGGAAACTGCGGTCAGTATATCATGAGTCAACAACAACGTCCGACAGACGCTCGCCCTCTCCCGTCAAGGGAGAGGCATTAATTTGTGGTTCTTCGCAGTAAGCTTCAATTATTCCCACAGCCTCTAAATAATCAAATACTTTTCAAAGGTTGTTTTCCTATAACAATATGCTAAGGTTGCAGAAACATGATTTATCTCATCT
Organism: uncultured bacterium; assembly: GCA_965371665.1. Lineage (GTDB taxonomy): Bacteria > Oederibacteriota > JAAXVQ01 > JAAXVQ01 > JAUVAV01 > JAUVAV01. The sequence goes on along the minus strand of CBDUZI010000158.1, from coordinate 890 downwards.
TCAAAAAAGCGAGGACTCAATAGATGATTTTCTGTCAAAGGATCACGAAACATTTATTATTTATTTTAATGGTAATGGTTTTAATTAACCAGGGTTGGGAAACAGCCGGGGCAGACAATGAATTCGATGCCCGGGTGGCGGTTTGGGTGCGGTTGGGAGATTTGGAAAACGGCATGCTTTCCCTGAAAAAAAACCAAGCCCATATTTCCCGGGTACTAGTCTCGGATCATTGCATTGACCGGGAAGGTGTGGCCTTGGCCTACCGCGTAGAGCACGGAGAAACCAGCGCGAAAATCGTTATTGCTTGGTGCCAAGAGCGCGGGATACCGGTGTTGATGGGATTGGGGAATTTTGGCGGCGGCTTTTCTCATCCTGAGATAATTGTGCGTATGTTAGCCGACCCGGAAAAGCGTTCTTTGCATATTCAAAACATCCGTAAAAGCATCCTGGCCCTGGGATATGATGGAGTTGACCTGGATTATGAAAATCTTCCGCCTGCCAGCCGTAATCAACTAACCGCCTTTGTGCGGGAATTAAGCGCGGTTTTAAACCAAGCGGGAAAGCAGCTGGATATTACGGTCCCGCCGAAATTTTCCTCTCCCGGCTGGCCGCAAACTAAAGCCTATAACTGGCAGGAGCTGCCCCGGCTGGTCAGCTGTTTTAATGTCATGTGTTATGATTGGTTTATTCGCAGCGGGCCGCCGGGTCCCATTATCCCTCTGGATGTTACGAAAAAAGTTGTGCAATTTGCCAAGCAATGCCCGCACCCTGAGCGTTTCTGGATTGGTCATCCGGCGTATGGTAATGACTGGGTCCGGCGAAAAGGCAACGCCTGGACCTCGGCGCTCACATAAAATCCCCCCCGCGTGCTTAGATAAAGTACCCCTTTC
>CBDUZI010000157.1:0-2932 GCA_965371665.1 uncultured bacterium | reverse complement strand
GCAAGGGATAATAACTGTTCAACTTTATGGCGGAATTTATCCTGATACATTTCCACCTCCATGTATACTCTGCACGGCTATAAACTGTGCTTTTTGAAACGGTCAGGATTATAAAGAATACAATTCAACATAATAAAGAAGCTCCAATTATGACCGTTCAAAGTATCACCCCAATTGAGCAAAGCTCAATCGGGTGGTATTGGGTATTTGTTATTAGGTATTGGTCTTATGGTGTTTCACATCTAATTTTATATCTCTGCACCCATAGAGATATACAAAATACGAAAGATTCCTTTCAACCAGTACCAAATACCGAATACCAGATACTCCCTAATCGGTTTTTGACTCGATTAGGGTATCACTTACTCTACGATCTTAAAATCCCAAATTTCTTCCTTATAAATATCTCGAAGCTTACTGGAAGCCTTCTCCTGCGTTTTAGCCCTCCATGTTAAAAGCAAATCATCGCCGGTCATACCTCCGACTTTATATGTCCAGCCATCCTCTTCTTTTACAAGGGTCAGAGAAATAATCCCGCTGTAATTTTCACCTTTTGTGCTGACTTCAACTTTATTAATAATCATATATTTTCCTTACACGGCTACCCGGCCGTGCGCTCATATTGTAATAACCCTGCCGGCGCCGCCTTCAATATATTTCTCAGGATAAAGTTCCCTGATATTTTCTTTGAATTGAGTGCAATGGGTTGGACAAATGCTTTCCAGATTTTGTATCAGATCAAACTCGTCGAATCCATGCAATCCGCCGATAAGAGTGACAACTCTGCCATAGTTTGAAGACGCCTGAAGAATTTCCCGAACACCCGGGTGAGAACATCCGGCAATCACAACAACCCCCCCGTTGTATCTTATTACAAGGGATTGCTCCTGTGCTTTCAGCTCACCTGTTGAAAAAATATTTTCATGAATTGCAACAGGGCCTTTAACTCTTATTAATTCCTTTGATCCCTGGACCTCGTGGCAGGAACAAGGAATATAAAGCTTTGCGGGATTGATTTTAAGAAAAGATAAAAGCCCGCCAGTGTGGTCCCAGTGGGCGTGCGAGATAAAAATTATATCAATTAGCGCAGGATCGATATTCAATTTTTTCATATTGCCAAGCAGGATATCGCCGTTTGCGCCTGTATCAAAAAGTATTTTCCTGCCAAAAGCCTCAATCAGACATGAAAAGCCCCAGTCGTGCTCAAGGCTTTTATCAAATGCCTCATTGTCATATATGATGGTAATCTTCATTTTGCAAAGGTCTCTTCTCTTAAACCATCAGCGATTGGAAACAAAAATATCTTTAATATTTAAAACATACCAAAAAAATTCCTACAGGTAAAACATTTTTTTTAACAAATATAATATCACAAAACAATAATAGAAGATTATAGACATTGCTCAGGGTAAATGGATTTGGACATTGCTGATTCCGTCTTGACAAATTGAAAGCTAACATACTATTAATTAAAGTAATGGGTTTTAGGTTCAGAGTTCAAGCCTGCCCCGGCACGATTTGATATGCATTCTTGGCACGATCGCATTGAATGCTGCGCCAGAAGTTTCTATGCACTAGGAGAGGAAAACTAGGTCTGGGCCAGGGGTTCAATTAATAAAGAAAGTGGAAGAGATACTTGGATAGAGGAAGATTTTATGGGAATCAACAAATCTGATGCCAAATACTCTGATGCTGATCAACTGAAAAAATATGCAAATGATCTTGTCAAAATTTATAAATCCGAAAAACGAAAACGAAAAGAGCTCGAAGCCGCCAATTTGCAACTTATCAAATACGGCCATGATCTGAACAGGTCGGTTTCAGAACTTAAAGCCGCCAACCTTGAACTCCGAAAAGCCTACCTTGACACCATTTACCGGCTTGTAATAGCGGCTGAATACAGGGATGAAGATACGGGCGATCACATTATCCGCATAGGTCGCTACAGCGCCCTGATAGCCGAAAAACTCGGGATGCCGGACCTAAATCCTAAAGACATGCTCTATGCGGCGCCCATGCATGATATTGGAAAAATCGGCATTCCAGACAATATACTATTAAAACCGGAGAGATTGACTAATGAAGAATTTGATATAGTTAAAACGCATACCGCCATAGGGGGAAAGATCCTATCAAATTCCAATGCAAAAATAATAATGCTTGCGGAGCAGATAGCCATTTCCCATCATGAAAAATGGAACGGTCGGGGATATCCTAATGGTCTTTCCGGCAAAGATATTCCTCTGGTAGGCAGAATTGTAGCTGTGGCAGATGTCTTTGACGCTCTGACATCAAAACGCCCTTACAAGAAGACTTTCTCGCTGGAAACTGCAATAAACATTATGAAAAAAGAACGGGGGCAACATTTTGACCCTGATGTGCTGGATATATTTTTGGCAAATATAGACGAAATTATAAAAATCATGGATAGCGTTCAAGAAGAGAATTTCTCACTTTTAGAATACCTCTGGAAGGAAATTGATTAGCTCTCACCTGTTGTAGTGTTTCGAGACAAGGTTAAAGAAAATAAGTAGCCCCGCCGTGGCGGGGCTTGAAACTTGAAATTGGAAAGTCGAAATTTGGAAGAGATTAAAATAGAAAGTGGAAATTGGGAAGAACAGTGCAAAAGCATGAAGGCCAAATTTCTAATTTCAACGTTCCGTGAACGCTTACAAAAATAAAAATAGCTGTTTTGCATACATTTAACAACAAAAAAAATATCGGATGGTGGACACAGGGAAAGACCGAGCCTGAACCCGGAGGTGATGCGGTTAAAAAAGCGATCAGCCGGGTTGGGGAACCTGTATTTCTGCTGAACATGGACGGCCGGCTTGCCGTAGGCAGAGGGGGAACAATTACTATCGGCGATTTAACGGGGGCAGACCCGGGGGCTCATCCTCTTTGCGCATATTCCCCGCCGCTCCCTCCTGAA
>CBDUZI010000156.1:0-3427 GCA_965371665.1 uncultured bacterium | reverse complement strand
CAATTTAATACGCAGATTAGCTTTTTCAACGTTGTTAAGTCCGACAAGCTCCTAGCGCCTTGACCGCTTTTTCAAGCAATGGCAAAAGCCGCGTAAAATCCGCACGCCAAATATTCCGGCCGTTAATCAGCCCCAGCGACAATTGCTGACGGGATTGAATCAGGGTTAAGGCTTGACCCAGCTGTTCCGGCGCCCTGTCAAGATCAAGATGAACGCCATGAACCGGAAGGCTGAAAACTAAATCAAGATATTCTTCTATTCCGCCGAAATAAGAGATCAGTTGAATTTTCAATCTCTCATCAAGAGCTGCCAGCGACCGATAAGTCTGCCGGATGGCTTCCGCCACGGACTTATCATAATCCAGTACCAAACCGGGTTCATCCATCTGAATCCAGTCAGCCCCGGCTTCTGCCAGGCGAGACAATACATCCTGATAAACCGGCAGTAATCTATCCAGTAATTGCAAAGGAGAAGCTTGACTGTCTGTCATTTTTCCCAGCAGAAGGTAAGAAACCGGCCCTAATAATACCGGCCGGGTATGGCTCCCCAAGGCCTTCGCCTCTGAAAATTCTTTTATTGGTTTCAAGGAATGTAATTTGAAACTCTGGTTGGTTTTAAATTCCGGTGCCAGGTAATGGTAATTAGTATCAAACCACTTGGTCATTTCCATGGCCGAAACATTGCCGTCATTATCCTGCCGGCCTCGGGCCATGGCAAAATAGAGTTCCAAGTCTATGGTATCTCCCGGCCAGTTGAAACGATCGGGCACAGCGCCGACCATCACGCTCGTGTCCAATACTTGATCATAGAACGAGAAATCATTGGAGGGAATATAGTCTATTTTACTTTTGTTCTGCAACAGCCAATGCTTTTGTTTCAATTGCCGGGACACTAGCAGTAATTTTTCCTGCGGCAATTCACCTTTCCAATAGCTTTCCAGCGCATGCTTTAATTCTCTGGCTTGGCCCATCCGGGGAAAACCAAGGATTGCTGTTTTGGCCATTATGCGGCCTCCTTTCAAAATAAATCCCCTGACCCGTTGTGCCATAGGCGCAAACAGACCAGGGGATCATTGAAAGCACAATCATCCTTTAGTATACCCGGCTGTTTCACCCCAATCCACGAGGGTCAAACGAAAAATGTAGTCTTAAGCAGGTCTTCTGGCTTCCGGATCATCCTACTTGCCCGGTCTTCCCGTCATTTCTGACAGTGACCTCTGGGGCGTTCGTTCCCGGTTACAGCGGCGGGACCACGACGGACTTGCACCGTCTTCCCTTTTAATCCTTTTTCAAGGAACTTAAGGCATTTTATAAATTATATGAATTTTATATATTTTTTTGTGAATATCAATTTATTATTTTTTTTGTTTATTTTTTATTGCCAGGTGACTAATGCCACCTAAACTGCCTAAATGCAGGTTATGCTAAAATTTTTCCCGTTGCGGGTTTTGAGGCCGGCTTGTATTGCAAAGCCGCCCTGATGAATTGTCTAAACAGTGGGTGGGCTTTCGTGGGTTTGGATTTGAATTCAGGATGAAATTGCACGGCCAGAAACCAAGGATGCGATTTTATCTCGATCATCTCCACCAGCGACCCCTCCGGGGAAAACCCGGAAAAAATCATGCCTAAAGCCTCGAACCGTTCGCGATAGTAATTGTTAAACTCGTAGCGGTGCCGGTGTCGTTCGAAAATAATCTTTTCGCCATAGGCCTTGGCGGCCAGGGTTTTGGGCCTAAGCCGGCAGGGATATGCTCCGAGGCGCATGGTACCGCCCATTTCTTTAATCCCCTGCTGTTCCGCCAGAAGAGAAATAACCGGATGGGACGTTTGCGCTTCAAACTCCGTAGAATGCGCTTTTTTTAATCCCGCCACATTACGGGCAAATTCGATGACCGAACATTGCATACCTATGCAGATTCCCAGAAAAGGAACCTTATGTTCACGGGCATATCGAATCGCGGCAATCTTGCCTTCTATTCCCCGGTAGCCGAATCCGCCCGGAACTAAAATTCCCTGGCAGGCTTTCAGCTTAGCCATGGCTTCTTTATTATTTCCGGCGATCTGATCCGCTTCCAGCCATACCGGATCCAGGCCCACGCGGTTGGCAAAACCGCCGTGCACCAAGGCTTCATTTATGCTTTTATAAGCATCCTGGACAGCAGTATATTTTCCCACAATTGCAATCCGGACACGCCGGGGTGGATTCTTGGCCAGCGCAACTATCCGTTTCCAGGTTTCCAGACGTGAGGGCGGCGCCTTAATTTTCAGAAGTTTCAGCACGATCTCATCCAGTCCCTCTTTCTGAAACATTAACGGGACTTCATATATTGTTTTTACATCGATAGCTTGAATCACGGCTTTGGTATCCACGTTGCAAAACATGGATATCTTATCTTTTAATTCCCGGCCCAGCGGTCGTTCGGTGCGGCAGATGATCACATCCGGCTGAATACCTATCGAGAGCAGTTGGGAAACCGAGTGCTGCGTAGGTTTGGTCTTTAATTCTTTAGCCGCCTGGAGGTAAGGAACCAGGGTTAAATGAATATTGACGGCGTTTTCCCGTCCCACCCCCAGCCGAAACTGCCGGATGGCTTCGAGAAAAGGCAAACTTTCGATATCTCCGATAGTGCCGCCGATCTCGATAATTACCGCATCAATTTTACGTTGGGCAACTATCTTTTTAATACGTTCCTTAATTTCATTCGTAATGTGAGGCACTACCTGAACCGTTTTACCCAAATAATCTCCCCGCCGCTCCTTCTTGATCACCGCATCGTATATCTTTCCCGTAGTTATATTAGAATATTTGTTCATCACGGCATGCGTGAACCTCTCGTAATGCCCCAGGTCGAGATCCGTCTCCGCGCCGTCCTCGGTGACATAAACCTCGCCATGCTGAAAAGGACTCATGGTTCCCGGATCAACATTGATATAAGGATCAAATTTCGCAATGGTGATTTTTAGACCCCGCGCTTCCAGCAGGCTTCCCAGCGAGGCCGCGGCTAATCCCTTGCCTAAAGAAGAAACCACGCCGCCGGTTACAAAAATATATTTGATTTTTGCCATGCTCTTCCTCTTTCTTATTTTTTTTTTAATCTTGGGTGATCTCAGCTTAGTCACTGCCGACAACACGAATGTAGGGGCGTTTAATTAAACGCCCCTACACCAACGATATACCTATCTCTCTGCCTGATAACAAAATCGACCAAATGCTACAGCGCCTAGGAGCCTGAGCAATTAGTCACTTTTGTCATACCCGCATGTAGTAAGCGGGTATCCAGTGACTTTTAATGCTTATAAAATAATGCTTTTCTGGATTCCCGATACGAGCATTCGGGAATGACAACCTAAAAAACCGACTAAATGCTCAGGCTGCTAGCAGCCTGTCGGACTTAACAACAAAAGGCAGTTTTTCTAAGTTTCCCCCT
>CBDUZI010000155.1:0-3440 GCA_965371665.1 uncultured bacterium | reverse complement strand
ACGCTGACACAACCTACAGCATAAGGTTCACCACCGATGCCGAATTACGCAATCCCACCATTCCTGGCAATTACACCTTGAAAGTATCTACCTCTGTGCAGCCACAAGAAACTAGCCCCGAATATGAGATTAAAATTTCATTGACTCGGGTTAACGTTACGACAGTAACTCCTTCACCCAACATAGTTAATACACTCGCTGGTTATGCTATCAACCTAACCCCCGCCGTGTTATTGAGGGCCTCTATAAGCGCTATTTTCTTGCAATTCCCTTTGAATGCCGAAGTTCCGGACGGCTCAATTAGCAATGTCGCGGTGGGCGGGGCTCCAGGTTCAGCTACAGGTGATTCGGCTACCCGAGTGGTAAGCATAGTACCCAGTGTAGATGTCCCTGATGGTGTTGGAACCACGGTTATGCTTTCTAATGCTGTCATTACCAATCCCAGTCGTCCCAATTTTTCTTATTCTCTGGGCGTAAGCACCACGGCCCAGCCCTTGGGAACGCAAACCTATACTATCCAGGCCTCCACTACTCAAATATCCAATATTAGCGTGGTTCCCAGCCCCAGCCGGGCCGGCCAAGTGGCATCATATACTGTTCATTTTACTACCGGAGCCAATGGCCGCCTGGGCGCGGGAAATATTATCACTGTGGAATTTCCCGCGGGAACCGGTCTTCCGGCCTCCTTTTCCAGTGGAGATATCCTCGTCAACTCGATCGGAAACACCGGCACGGTTTATCCGGTTAACCGGGTGGTTAATATCTTAGTGCCGCCCGGAGTCATGGTCGCCAACCATGGCGCAGTCACCGTACTCCTGCCCGGCATCTCCAACCCGGGGGTGGGATTTTACCGGCTGGATGACGTGCATACGGATGCCGAGCCCTTCCCGGTTCCCTCCCCGTATTACTGGATAACCGCAGATTCCCAAATTACCCTGGGCCAGGTTCTGGTGTCACCGGACGTCATTAATGCCAATGCGCAATATACCGTTAATCTCATCCTGGGAGCAGAAGGCAGCTTGACTCAGAATATTGATAAAATCTTTTTATCCTTCCCCACCAGCACTTCACTGCCCCTGATTGCTAATCCCTCCAATATCACAGTCAATGGCGCCGTAGCCGCCGGCGCGGTTATGCTCTCGCTTCACAGCATTGAAATTCTCTCGCCGATTGATATTTCCGCCAGCGCTTCTAACAAATCCGTTCAAGTTGTCTTTCAAACCTCTTTTGGAATTACCAATCCGCCCCTGCCCGGCGCCTACACGCTCAGCGGCTATACCACGATTGAAAATACCCCCGTCACTTCGGAGCCTTATCAAATCAATCCCTCGACCAATACTTATCTGACTCCGCCGCAAGTTCAATTGAGCCCCCTATTCACCAACTCCTACGGCCGCTATGACATTCAATGCCAAACCGGCAGTTTAGGCGGCCTGGTTAAAGACATCAGCACTATCAGCCTGGTTTTCCCGGATGATTTTATTATTCCGGCAAACATCGGTGCTAATCAGATTTCCATTAATAATCAACCCTTAACCACTGTTGTATCCATCACAAATCATACCCTGGTACTCACTACGCCGGTGGACATCGCGTCTGCCGGTTCCTTGCAAATTATCATTGAATCCGCGGCACATATTCAGAATCCCGCGGCCCCAGGCGATTATTCCCTGAGCCTCTATACCAGCAGCGAACCCACGCCCATGGAGTCCAATTCCCTGCATATTGCCAAATCCACCTGGAAAGACGTGGTCTCCTATCCCAACCCCTTAAAACTTCCGGAAACCCGGAACAAGAATTTCACATTTCTTTTTATTCCGGAACAGAGCGCGACTTTGAGAATTTATACTTTGGACGGCAAGCTGGTGCGCACCCTTACTAAAAATGACCGGACCGACCGCATGGTTTGGAATTTAAACAATGAGAAGGGACAACAGATCGCCAGTGGGATATATATCTACAAAATCTCGGGGCCGGGCGGAGAAAAGAAGGGTAAGCTGGCTATTTTGAAGTAATGATACCTAAATGTTTACACGCTTGTTGAACTTCAACCAAATTTAAGCTTAATTTTTTTATATTTTCTCTTTTTACTTTAAGTTTGTTCTTAATACGACTCTCGAAAAGAGTCAAGTTGGTCCATTGAGTTTCAAGGGCTGAATACCACTTAAAACCATCAACCCCTAAATTATAAATATTATATGATATTTTCCGGGTAGTGCTCCTGTCAAGCGTAGCGACATCCTGGGGACTAATATTTAATTTCAGTAAATCCTTAGCAGTTGTTAAATCTATTAATTTTACATTGACTAAAGTTATTTCAGCTATTGATTGTACTAATCCATTCTCGAAATGAAATATTTTATCGGTTATTTTAAGATTTATATAAGGATGCAAGGCCTCGGATATGGCTGAAACCCTATTTAGCGAACCGTAAAACACCCCGTCATTATCCGGTATATCATGTCTTCCTTTTCCTTGTCTTTCTCGGGGAATATATAAGGGACTGCCTAAATTTTTACTGGTTATTTTTTCTTCATCCCAATCAAATACCCGGTAAATCTCCATTTATACGTAAGAACCTGATTCCATTTGCTCAATTGCGTCAAGCACTTCGGCAATACGATTATCTTTAATTAAATCCACCGGCCGCTGATATCCTAAATGCGCATTCGTTCCCAGCAGCCATAATTTAGTGGTCGATTCATCCAACCTTGCTCCCAGCTTTTTCAAGATAAAAAACAATCCGGCAATTTTAGCTTGATTTTCTGCTTCCGGAACCTCCCCTTTATCCCATTTGGTTATACTTGATCTATCCACATTTAATAACCTGGCTACTTTGCTTTTACTTTTAAATACATTTTCCATCTCAAATAATTCCGCGCGCAGAGCATTCAGAGCAACAGCAGGCATAATTAATCACCTTCCTTTACAGGATAAAGGGGACGGAGGAGTTCCCCTACTAATGATAGTTAGTTCCTGCTGCGAAAAGGCAATTCTGGCGAACTGCCCAAGTTTTGTCATTCCGGAATGACAAACTTAAAAAAACACGCTTTTCCGCAACAGAAACTGGTTATATTATAATATACCAAAATTAAGGCTGTCAACACTTTTTGTTGATTCTAATATGGTGTAGGTTCCCACAATAAATTGACAGAAATTCTATCAATATGTCACCCCGGCATGATTTTAGCCGGGGTCCGGAAAAACATTATTTTTACGGATAAATTCCGTGGATTCCGGCCTGTCCTGCCTGCCCTGGATGGTTTAGTCCAGGGCTAAAAGCATGCCGGAATGACAAAGTAACACAAATGCCTCTAAAATTTAATTATGACACAGTCTCGTCAAAAAGGGAGGGGAATACTTGAATTCCAGACTAATTGCTCAGGCTCCTAGGAGCCTGTCGGACTTAGGCACAAAAGTGAATTTTGAGCACTCTTCCC
>CBDUZI010000154.1:0-3443 GCA_965371665.1 uncultured bacterium | reverse complement strand
AACCTGTCCCATTTAATCAGAGAATTTTAGTCAATTTATTGTGGGAACCTACACCCAGTTTACCTTCTGCTGTGTAATTCCGACCCAGATTGCGTCCAATGCGTTTTGCTGGCTGCGTTCCGGCCGGAATCCGTAGCTGAAACCTAGGAAGTCCTCTTCATATATCTGGTTTAATACTGTTACCACCGCCTGTTGGACTATCTTGTCCTCCAGCGCGGCAATGCCGATCGGCCGTTGTCGACCGTCCTGTTTCAGTATCCAAACCCGTTTCGAGGGCTTCGCTTGATACCTGCCACTCTGCACACGTCCGTGAAGATCCGTTATTCGGCTCTCCATGCCTTCACCATACTCATGCCATGTCATATCGTCTACCCCGGCTGCCACGTTGCGCTTGAGCGCGTAATAGCAGGCTCGAAGCAGCTCTACCGTGATATGATGCAGCAAGTTGGTGAAGCAAAGCTTTCTCTCCCTTACCGCTGCCTCACGTATCCTGTCAAGTCCGTTCAATGCTTACCCCCGTCTCCGCGTACAGGTCGCAGACGACTTTCCAGAATTTCCCTTAGTCACCGGCCTTTCCTCCGAAACCTCCGCCATGACGCAGGAATACGCCATTTTGTTCGGCTCCTTCTTCAGTACTACGCCGATGTCAGACTTCTCAGTGGCGTTCATGTCAGGATTGCGGCCACAGGCCTTCCCCAACCGTCCCGCCATAACTTCCTCCGGCGGGAGCCACTGAGACCTCCCGGTTCTCGAACATAGAGCGTATACGCATGCACAGGGTCTCTGACTCCGCAGGGCCGGACAACGACTGGCTGAATAACGTCGTTGTTCGTGTTGCCTTCCCAACCGTTGGACGCGGTCGGCACCCCGCACTGGTGATTTCGGAGCTCAATACCTGGCCTACGCTTCCCCTGTCAACGCTTCACGTGCAGCCTCACGACCGCCCGCGCATGACTCGTGGTCATAATGGAGCAGCTCCTCCTTTTATGTAGGGGTCTTGACTTCGGCTGAGCTCAGTCGAAGCCTCATCCCCTGCTCTATGCCGGTTTATCCCGGCGCTTTCCCAACGTCCCGGATTCCTAAATAGAGGCTCACCTAAACTCTTGCAAACACTTATATGCCTGTTGGCAAAGTTTAGTGAGCATTTCCCGGTCATGCTTGAAGTATGCCCGCAACATTATCGGCAGGCAGAATACATACTGCCGGTGGGGGACTGGATAGGCTATAGCTGATAATTCAATGTAAATACTGTAAGGGCAGGTTTCAAACCTGCCCCTACTTGTTTATTATAACAACTGGGACAAAACCATCGTCCGCGACAGGAAAAGGCTAATAAATATTCTTGTTTACACTTCTGGCATACTATCCGCGCAAAACCTTTGCTCAAATCTCCGCATTCCAGATATTTGTTTACCACATCTTCAATTACCGGTCTCAAATAACCATAGGTTTTTTCGTACTTCTCTTTATAATGGTTAAGGTAATCATCGAAATGGACATGCAAACATTGCCACAACTTAGTTCTTTTAGGATGGCGGGGTTTATAGATTTTTTCTCCCATGTCTTTTTAGACATGGAATTCAGCTTTTTCTTGCTAAATGATCTGCAGCCTGAAAAAAAATCTGGGAAGTGGACCCCTTGGAGTGTCCAGGCTGTGGTGGCTAGATGAATGAAGACTCATCCGGCCGGAAAAGCCGGGGAACAGCAGTGAAAAAATTGTACTTCAAGTAATAAAAGAACTCACTGGCAGAATCGCCTCCAGCTTGAGCAACACGGGTGTTTTTCTGATGGTCAGCTCAGGACACTCCAGCGTCGTATTCAGGAGTGGCGAAAGATTATGGCCAGAGAACTTGTGTATAGAGGTTTTTGGCGTTCTGCTCCTGGATACAAAAAACAAGCCAACGGGCTGGGGGATTGTCGCACATGGAGCTATTAATCAAATCAATATTCAGCCTCGCAGCATATTGGTGCCGGCATTGCTTTCGGGCGCGGCGGCAATTATTATTTTCCATAATCACCCCAGCGGTGATCCGGAGCCAAGCAAAGAGGATATAAAGTTGACACACGCTTTAATAGAAGCGGTAAGCTTGGTAGGAGTTAAAATACTAGATCATATTATTATTGGAGGCTGTGAGGGAGTTTTTAAGAGCCTTAAAGAGGCACGAATGATGTAGAAAATGAGGATAAAGGGGTGGGTTGGAGCGGCATTCGGTGCGGAGGCAAGAAGCTTAGTGTATAACCGGGAGAAGAGCTGAATCTATCAGAAGCGATTATTTTGAAAATAGGAGCTTGACAAGCTGTAAACTACAGGATACAATAAAGAGAGAGGAAAAATGATAATTAAGCGTCTATTTAAATATCAAGCTAAGGATGGCAGCGTTCCTTTTGATGAATGGATATTTTCCAAAAGGATAGATAGTAAGACAAGATATAGAGTACTTGCAAAATTGGACCAAGTAAGTTTGGGAAATTTGGGTGATTGCAAAGCGGTTGGCGGTGGGGTATCTGAAATAAAATTGCATTTTGGCCCTGGCTATAGAATTTACATTGGCCAAAAAGGTAATAAAATAATTATTCTTTTATGTGGTGGGGATAAAAGCACGCAAAAGAAGGATATAAAAAATGCGCATGAATATTGGCATGATTATAAGGAGAGGAGTTTAAAATGAAACCTGCACGTGATTATCAGAAGGATTTAATTAAATATTTAAAAGATCCTAAAGAAGCCGCCGGGTACTTAAACGCATCTTTAGAAGCCGGGGATTTAAAAGCATTTCTGCTTGCCTTAAGAAATGTTGCAGAGGCTCAGGGAAACATGACGCGTTTTGCTAAAAAAAACAAAATGAGTCGTGTAGGTATTTATAAAATGACTTCTAAAACAGGAAATCCCAGTCTGGAAAACATCATTAAAATCATAAGGGGCATAGGATTGCGGTTTAAGATAGAGAAGGGACGTCATACGAAGCTTGCCGCATAAAACCAGAAATAAGCAATCGAAAAGCGCAACGCCTAATATAGATAAAAAGACATCTATATAATGATGTGCAATTAACGGGAGTAACTATTAGGAACTTTTATTATAACATAAAGACTGTAATCCTGACATTTGCGGATCTTAAAAATACCGGGTTTTTAAAAAGGAATTGCTGGGTGGCAATATGGGTGGCTGACACCTTTTCCCTGGCGAAATTAGTTGTAATCCTTCGCATACGCATGATAAGCCTGCAAAGCCAGCCAAGTGATCAGTTGCCGGATTTCCCAATTGATCGCCGGTTTTCTTCCCCTAATGAAGGACGTAGTCCGGATAACCGGTTAGTTCTTTTGACAGTTAAGCGGTTATTCGGATCGCGGTAGGGACGTCCGTTGCCGGACGCCCCCCGCACAGATCCTTTCTATTACCCATAACTATGTTTGGGAAAAAATATTCTCAGGCATTATTTCAT
>CBDUZI010000153.1:0-3653 GCA_965371665.1 uncultured bacterium | reverse complement strand
AAAGAGATTAAGTATTAAGCAGATGAATTCGACTTGTTATCAAGCGGTTAATATTCAAGCGGAGAAATTGTATGTCAACAACCTTCCTTCCTTGCGGTGATTACCACCAGAACTATGCGCAGGAGCATGCATGGTGGCAGACGAAATTTATCAAAGGTAAGATGATCCTGCTTTTTCTTTTTCTGTTTGTTTTCATTCCTTTTACGGCAAATAGTTATTGGATAAGCGTTTGTAATATGGTCGGCTATACAATCCTGGGAGCTTTAGGGGTTCAGCTTCTAATCGGTTATTGCGGCCAGTTGACCCTTGGCCATGGTGCATTCATTGCAGTGGGAGCATACGCGAGTACTTTGCTTATACTGGAGTTTCCCTGGCCTCAGTTCATGCTGGACTGGGGAATTGCATATCCTGTAAGTGTAATTATTGCAGGATTTGCGGCAGGTATCTGGAGCGTGCTGTTCGGCCTTCCTTCAGCCAGGGTAAAGGGGTTTTATCTGATTTTAACAACCATGGCAGCTCAATTTATCACAGTGGATTTTCTTCTTACACAGTATGTGAGCCAGATCGGAGGCAGGGGCCAGGCCTTTTCGTTGCCGCTGGGAACCATCAAGATCGGGCCGTGGGTTATTGATAGCGATCTTAAAGTATATTATTTGATGATTATTCTGGTGATATTTTTCTGTGTTGTCATGTCAAATCTGGTTAGGTCAAGGGTTGGCAGAGCATGGGTTGCTATCAGGGACAATGATATTTCTGCGGAAGTCATGGGAATTAATGTCGTTAAGTATAAGCTGCTGGCCTTTTTTGTCGCCGGTTTTATTGCAGGGATCACAGGAGCCTTCTGGATAAGCAATCTTGCGGCTATCAGTCCCGAACATTTTCCATGGTTTTTGTCACTGTCACTTGTGGGGGTAATACTTATCGGCGGTGTGAGCTCTATACACGGAACTATCTTTGGCGCCATATTCATGGTAGTAGTAATGGAGTTGCTCCAACTTGCGGTTATGCCTCTGGCCGACATATATCCAAAACTGTTGATGGAATTTTTGTTTATCAAAGAGGCCGCCTTTGGTCTGGCGATTTGTCTGTTTATTATGTTTGAGCCTAATGGCCTTGCATATCGCTGGTGGCAGATTAAAAATTATTTTAATCTGTGGCCATTTTCATATTAGAAATATTAATGAAAGGGGGAAACTATGAAGTCGAAGATTTTAGTTTTTTTGATGTCGCTGGCTCTTATAGCGGGAATCTTCTCCATTTATGCCTGTGGTGAAAAACCCGAGAAAGAAGAGAAAGCAAAGATTGTTGCCGAGGTGATCAATGTTGGATCCTTGAATGATATGACCGGCGCGACCTCGGATGTGGGCAAAGACTATGCCTTAGGGATTGCCGAAGCCATTCGTTATGTCAACGAAACAGGGGGGATAAACGGGAAACAGATTAAATTGTACCAGTTTGATTACGGTTATCGCATCCCGGAAGCGCTCACAAAGTATAATCTGTTTAAGCAATTGAAATGCGTTGCTATTCTTGGATGGGGAACCGGAGATACCGAAGCTCTGGCGCCGACCGTTGCCAGGGACAAGATACCTTATGTATCGGCTTCTTACTCCGGGCATCTGTGCGATACCGCTAAGACCCCGTATAATCTTTTCTTTGCAACAGATTATTCAACCCAGGTTCGAGGATTAATAACTGCCTGGTTTGACAAAAAATGGGCAAAACACCCGGAGAACGGTCAAAGGAAACCAAGAATTGCCGCCTGCTATATGTTTGCCTCAGCTTTTAGCAGCGCGTCGATTAAGGCTTATAAAGATCAGGCCGGGATTCTTGGCTTTGAGGTAGGCCCGGATCAGGATGTGTCGCTTTTTGCCATTGACACAAAGAGTCAGATTCTTGCTTTGAAAGAGTTTAAGCCGGATGTTGTCTTGCATACAAATACGGTTATGTCTGTTGCAGCAACTTTGCGTGATGCTTATGCCCTCAAATTAGGGGCAGATCATATAATCAAAAACTGGGGCTATGATGAAAATCTTCCCAAGTTGGCAGGGCTGGCGGCCGAGGGTGCAATTGGATGCGCTCCATGGGCTTTTTTCGGCCAGGATGTTCCTTTAATGGACAAGGTCGTAGAATATGCTAAAAAATACAATCCAGGCACTCCCATGAAAAAAAGGACTATTCATACTGTCCAGGCATGGGCAAGCGCATTGGGGCTTGCCGAGGCCTTAAAGCGCGCGGATAAAACCGGAGACCTGAGTGGAGAAAGCATACTCAAAAATGGTTTTGAAACCATGAAAAATTATGAAATAGGCCTTGGGATAGCGCCGGTTACATTTCTTTCAACTGATCACCGGTCCCAGAGTGAAGCGAAAATCTATCAGTGGAAAGACGGCAAATTCAATCTTTTTGATGAAGTCGACCTTAAAGAAAGATGGCCGGATAAATGGGCTAATGAATGGTTAGGCTGGTAAGATATTGCTAAACCGTGAATTGATTGAAAGAGGTTTTAAGGCGTGTCAAAAGAAGATATGATCTTGAAGATCAACAATATTGAAGTTAAATACCATGAGGTCATACTGGTTATCAAAGGCGTCTCCATCGAGGTGCCTGACGGAGGCATTGTAGCCCTTCTGGGAGCAAATGGAGCCGGTAAGAGTACGACCCTAAAGGCTATTTCGGGTCTGTTAAATCACGAAGACGGTGAGGTTACAGACGGTTCTATTGAATTTATGGGAGAGCGCATCGACAAGATGCGCGCCGAAAAGATAGCCAAAATGGGCATTGTTCAGGTAATTGAAGGGCGCAGAGTGTTTGAACATCTTACGGTTGAACAGAATCTTAAGGTGGGCGCTCACATGAAGAAGAAGGGCGGCAGATCCATCAAGGAAGGGCTGGAGATGGTATATAACTATTTCCCCAGGCTTAAGGAGAAGCGAAACGAAATCGCCGGATTTATCAGCGGTGGAGAACAGCAGATGACGGTTGTGGGCCGCGCTTTGATGACCAGCCCCAAGCTGATCCTTTTAGATGAGCCTTCAATGGGTCTTGCCCCTCTTCTTATACATGAAATTTTCAATATTATTACCCGGCTTCATAAGGATGAGAATATCTCGATCCTTTTGGTGGAACAGAATGCAAAACTTGCTCTCAATGTTGCGCCTTATGCCTATGTGATGGAGAATGGCCGCATAGTAATGAATGATACAGCAGAAAAGCTTCGACAGAATCCGGATATCAAGGATTTCTATCTTGGTTTGAAGGATCATGGCGGCCGGAAGAGTTTTCGTGATATTAAGCACTATAAACGAAGGAAAAGATGGCTGGCTTAAGGCCGGAGATAAGGGAGAATTCAAATGCGTAATAAATTAATCATATTAATTTGTAGTTTTGTTTCTATAGCCACTTTTTTGCTGGTATGTACTACTGAAACAAAGGCTTCCGGGCCTACCGAGCAAAATTTTCAAGCTCCGATAGTTACATTAAATAGTATAGAAGTGGCTCATTACTGGGGGTGGTGGTATTTCTCAAATAAGGTGGAGCCTACCAAGGGGACGGCAGGCAACTACGGAGCCCCTCTTGATCTTGCTTTTATATTCGACATCCAAAACCCCAATTCCTATCCGATTTTAATGGATAGTTTAAAGTTTACGGTC
>CBDUZI010000152.1:0-3712 GCA_965371665.1 uncultured bacterium | reverse complement strand
TTAATACGCAGATTAGCTTTTTCAACGTTGTTAAGTCCGACAAGCTCCTAGGAGCTTGAGTAATTAGTCTATTTTAATATAAATAATTCCTCTCCCTTGAGAGACTGTGTCATAACACGAATTTTCGCACTTTTTCGTCATTCCGGCTTTCGCCGGAATGACAACCTTAAAAAGCTATTATGACACAGTCTCTGAGGGGAGAGGTTAGGTGAGGGTGCGATTTTAAAGGTTTTTATCACCCTCCCAGACTGCAGGAACTATAATTGCCGGATCAGGAACCAAGGAGGTTTAAATGAAAAAATATAAAATTATGGTAGTGGATGATGAGCCGGACATTGTTAAACTGGTGAAGATTTCGCTGGAGATGGCGAATTTTGAGGTTGTCGAAGCCTTTGGCGGACAGGAAGCGCTGGATAAAGTCCAGGCTGCCCAGCCGGATCTTATTCTCTTGGATATTATGATGCCGGATATCAATGGTTTCCAAGTCTGTGAAAAAATCAAGGCCGACCCCGCAACCAAACACATACCAGTGATTCTGCTGACGGCTAAAGGGCAGCGGGGCGATGCCGAGCAGGGTTTGAACGCCGGTGCGGATGATTATATTATAAAGCCGTTCGATCCCTACGAACTGGGCGAACAGGTTTTAGAGATGATTAAGAAAGAGTAGGCGTCCGCTTCTTCGAAAAACATAATACATCATAAAGGGGGCGGGTTTCAACCCGCCCGTGTGGTGAGATAATATGTGTAGGGGCAACCACCTGTGGTTGCCCCTTGGAGATTTGTTTGTTTCTTCCGGGCAGACACAGGGGTCTGCCCCTTCAAAAAACATACACATCATATTGCGAAAACCTCAGGGATAAAAAAACAAACAGCAGGTTATTTTTTGTTAAAAAGATAAAATTATATGATATAATAACGCCCGGAAAGCATTCCCGCGGCGGTGAGGAGCAAAGCGTATATCTTTCCGGGGAATTCGCGGTGACGTATTAAGGGGTGGTAAAAAACCGGGAGAACGGGGGAAGCATGAAACTAAAGAATTATATGGAAACTGCAGTCCAAAATGTTTTTGATGAATTATTGGAAACCAGAGATTATATTTGCAAGTGCAGCCGATGCCGTCTGGATATAGTAGCCTATGCCTTGAATCATCTGCCGGCCAAGTATGTTGTGACGGACACGGGGCATACTTATACCCGGGTGGCTGAGATGGCACAACAATTTAATGCCGATGTAGTCGTAGCGCTTACTAAAGCGATCAAGCATGTGGCTAAAAATCCCCGTCACTAGGAGTTTGTCGGACTTAGGCACAAAATCGGATTTTGAGCACTCTTCCCCCTTTGAAAAAGGGGGATTGAGGGGGATTTCGCATATGAAAGCGGGCGTTTTATTGATTAAATCCCCCCTGCCCCTTTTACAAAAGGGGGAGAATGACTAAAGTCCGACAGGCTCAACGACCGTTTTTTGATTGATTCGCCCACGGTCACTGAGCTTGTCGAAGTGACCAGGGAATGGCAACGGGTGCGAGCGGAGTAATTACTCAGACTTTTGGATAGAATAAATTTTACTGGTTTTATATGAATATGCAGTTGAAAGGTTAGGCATGTTTAAAAAGATAGTCTGGACTTTAGGGCTGTTCTGTTTATTTATTTTTATGGTGGCAATTTGGTTCCAGAATTATTATTTCGTGAGCCAGTTTTCCCGGGAGGGATTGATTCTGGAGGTGTGGAATAAACCTCCGGCGCGGCAGGTTAAAGCGTGTAAAATATGGAAGGAGACCCTGCTTCGTTTCGAACGGGAATTTCCGGACATCAAAATCAAGGGCTTGGAACGTAAATTTTCGCCCCAGGAGTTTATAACCGCTATGGCCGGAGGTAAAGGGCCGGACGTGATGCATATATGGATGGGAACCCTTCCCATATTGGCCCGCAAAGGTTTTATTGCTCCTTTGGATGAATATATCACGGATTGGGATCAGCGGGAGTACATTCCCGAAAGGGTCTGGGAGCCGGCCAGGGTGGATGGAAAAACTTACGGAATTCCCCGGGACACATATTTTTCCGTTTTATTTTACCGTAAGGATTTGTTTCGCCGAGCCGGGCTGAATCCTGAACGTCCGCCCCGCGACTGGGCGGAATTAGTGCAATACGCGAAAATCCTTACACTTCCCGAAAAGGGGCAATACGGTTTTGGCTGGCCTTCCAATACCTGGAATTTCATGGATTTCGTTTGGCAGAACGGCGGAGAATTAATGGCGCGCAGCCCGCAGGGCAAGTGGCGGGCCACCCTGGATACCACCCCGGTGATCGAGACGCTGGAGTTTCTACGGGACTTGAAAGTGAAGCACCGGGTACTGCCGCCGAGTGATTTGACCAGCCATGAGGATGTTTCGCAGATGTTTGCGTTGGGGCGCGTGGCCATGATGATGGGGGTGGCCAATCAACTTCCCACCCTGATTAACAAATATGGGTTGAATTTTAAAGCCGCCGGAATCGCTCCCTTGCCGGCCGGACCCGGCGGTCGGCGGGCTTCGCATGCCGGCGGGGAAGTGTATATTATTAATTCCGCCATCTCCCCGGAACGCCAGGCCGCCGCCTGGAAATACATAGAATTTGAAATCTCGCCGGCCAATCAGCTCTGGAAATGGGTGCGGATGAATGAGTTGAAAATGACGATATTTCCGGGAGCATTTTCAGTTTCCACCAACCTTTTAAATATGCCGGAATTCGCCATGGTTAAAGAGGAACTGCAGTATGTCCGCAATGCGCCGCATTTGGAACAATGGATTTTAGTCAAGGACGCTTTAGATAATGGTCCGCTTCAGGCCATTTTTGTGGATAAGGATTTGGACCTGGAGAATTATATGCGGAATTTCAATTATGATATAAACCGGGATTATTTTTCCAGGCCATAAGGGAGCAATGAGATGTCAGCCCAAAGAAGGAAAAGACTACCGACGGATTTCTTTGATCGGTTACTTTCCAACGAAACGGATAATCAATTAAATGATCTCCTCAGTTCTCTGGTTGATGAACAGGTCTCTCCGGCTAAGGAAACGGGACAGGAAGAACCGCCGCGCCCGGCGGTTCCGACAATCGCGGGCGGGGGATATAGGAAAGGTATTGCGCAGGGTAAAATAGAGGAGTCGATTGTTACCCGGGATGAAGAACTGCCGGAAGAAACGCCGGTTTTAGACCGGGAATCGTCCTGGGAAGAGTTGATTCCCCGGACCATGCAGATGAAAGATTATAAAATCGCGCTGGACGACCAGGCGCCGGAGAAGCCCGCTGCCTCCCGGCAGGAGGTTCCGGCGCCGCCGGGAACAATGCCGCAGGAAGCATTATCCCCCGAGGTTGAGGAGGCGGAACCGTCTGCCGGTCCGGAGGTTAAGAAATTTCTGGAGATCGAGCCTGAGCAAACAATTCCCATGATCGATTTACGCGATCAAAACCAGCCGGAAGCCGACCTCCGGACTTCAGAGGAAATTCCGGAGGTGGAAGAAGAAAACATATCAAAAGTTAGCAGCACTCCGCCTCCCGGAGTGCACGGTGCTCCTGAAATCCCTGAGACAGAGGAAATTTCTTGGCTTCCGGAAGTTCCCTTGCCGCCGCAAGATGAGACTTTACCCGGGACAGCTAAAGTTTCCGGCAAGGCGGAAGAAGCCGGGCAGGCCGCTAAACCCCCAGCCGGGCAGGCCGCTAAACCCCCAGCCGGG
>CBDUZI010000151.1:0-3768 GCA_965371665.1 uncultured bacterium | reverse complement strand
CAAAGGGGGAAGAGTGCTCAAAATCCAATTTTATACCTAAGTCCGACAAGCTCCTGGTATATTACTCCTTATATGGAGTCGCCGTTACCAGCATATCCCGGCCCAGCGGCCTCCATGATACATCCTTCAATAAAACCGCACGGTCCGGATGCTCCGCTCCCAGGCCGCCGATAACCCCTGCGGCCTGACGCCCTCCGATTAATTTTGGAGCCAGGATAAATTCTATCCGGTCCGCCAGAATCGGGCTGCCGGGGCTGCCAAGTCCTAAAAAAGCGGCATGGACCTCGGCTCCGCCTTCCACTAAGACGTAATTCGCCCCGGCTTGCCCCAAACGCCGCAAGAGCTCTTCCAGGTCAACCCGGCCGTGCCTTCCGGGAAGATTCCAAACCTCTGCCCGGTCTCCCGGCTTCCTGGCCGAAGGTCGACTGGCTCCGCTGGCAATCACGACTCGCTGCGTTCCCGCTGTTCTAAACATTTTCAGATCCGCAGGTATCTTGACGCGCCCCTCGAGAATAATCCGAATCGGGATGCGATGGGCTATGCTGGGAGCCATCCGGATACTCAGCTCCGGATCATCCTTTATGGCCGTACGTCCTCCGACTACGATCGCGTCCGCCAGCGCACGCAGATGGTGGACATGCTTCCTGGCTGCCCGGCCGGATATCCAGCGGGATGCTCCGCCCACACAGGCTATCTTCCCGTCCAGGGAGAGTGCCGCTTTACAAACTACAAAAGGACGTCCGGTGGTAATCCGTTTAATAAATACCTGGTTTAATCGTCCGGCTTCCCCGGCTAATAGTCCGACTTCCACCTTAATTCCGGCCCGTCGCAGCCAACGAAATCCCCGTCCGGAAACTTCCGGATTTGGATCTTTCATAGCCGCCACTACCCTTTTAATTCCGGCTTGTATAATAGCCGGTACGCAGGGAGGCGTCCGGCCCTGGTGCGCGCACGGTTCCAGGTTAACATAAAGGGTTGCTCCGCGCGCCCGGCGCCCGGCCTGCTGCAAAGCATGGATCTCGGCATGCGGTCCGCCGGGCCGATAGTGCCGTCCCGCCCCCACTACTTTCAGGCCTTTTTGAACCAGTACGGCCCCCACCATGGGATTAGGCCAGGTCCGTCCATAGCCTTTTCGGGCCAAATCCAAAACCTTGGCCATGTGTATTTTATCTTGCACCGTCCACATAAAAAAACCCCGTAGCCGTGGCTTCGGGGTAGTAATTAAAAACGTCTTCTCTCTTCCCGACTTTAACGGTCGGCACCGGAATTACACCGGATCAATTCCCGAATAATATGCAGCCGGGAACTCGCGGGCTTTCACCGCCGGTGGGGACTTTCACCCCGCCCCGAAGACTCAAATGATCATATTAACCTCCCCCTTAAGGGGAGAAATTTACTGGACTTTCCGCAACAGAAACTATCTATCCGTAGGAGCCATGTCCCTAGGAGCCTGTCGGATTTATCAGCAAAAGACATTTTTTTCGAGTTTCCCCCTTTGAAAAAGGGGGAAAAAGACCTAAGTCCGACAGGCTCCCAGTGGCCAATTAACTTCCCCTCAGCGAATTTTGAAGACTACTTTTTCAATCCGGGATTTTTGTGCTGATATTTTGAATTTCTGCTTGGAAAGCAACAGCCTTTCTTCAAAATATTCCCGGATCATTTCCCCTTTGGTTTTTGCGGCATCAATATCTTTGGCATAGGACTCAATTACCAGGGGATAATTCTGCTTAGCCATCAACAGGTCCGCCACCTCCCGCAAATACAGTTCGCCTTTTTTGGTAATGAGGGTTTTACGCCCTTTTTTTTCCAGTACCACATCGTAGACTATTTGCGCCACGGTTATTCCGCCCTCCTCATAAAGCAAGGACTCTAAAACAATCGGCTTGCCCATCTGACTGGTGGGGTTGGAAGCCACGTCTATAATGGAAAAAATGTAAGAATAGGATGTTCCCACATCAACCATTGTACTGTTTTTTCCGATTCCATCCCAGCTGATTTTCTTAGGCAGCGCGCTTCGGCCTGAAAAATCCTTAAAAACATTACCAAACCCGTCCGTTATCCGCAAGCGCCATTTGGCGATTTTAACTTTACTGTTATAGCGGGGACGAAGCGTCAGGATCGGCGGACGCTGAAACAACTGGATAAAAGGTGATGCCGTCTGTGTGCTATTTAGCTTACTCACAATTGATATGGCCGGATAAGCCATCGAGGTCGGCGAAACATCCAAAACGTAATCCTCAGTCTTAACATAAGGAACCGCTATCTCGTCGATATCGAAAGAAATATCGGGCTCCTGTTTCTCAGCCTTGACCTTCAACCGGTGGACGCCTCGAATAACCACCTCTTGTTGTCCGGATTTATCAGCCGCAGCTTGTTCTTCCGGAACTCCGGCCGGCTGGTTTTTGTCCGCTGCTAATGACGGGCCGGATAAACCCAGGAGGCCGCATATTAATACTGTAAATACTTCTCCACGTTTGATCATGCTTTCACCTCGTCAGCCGGAAATAGAAGATTATTACGCCTTCCTGCTCTTCTTGCCGTTCACTGCTTCCCAGAGGCGCAAATCTAAAAGCTTTCAGCGCTTTAATCGCAAGTTTGTCCATTTCTGAATATCCTGAACTTTGCTCCACGTATAAATTAGTTTTTACCTGTCCGCTGGGAAAAACGAAAAAATGGAGAGAAACCGTGCATTCCAGACCCTGCTCCTCGGCCCAACGCGGGTATTTCGGAAGATATTTCTCCAATATGGGGCGGTTCTTGATCGGTCCGAAAATCTGGAAAGTATTGCCTTGCCGTTTGATCGTCAAATTGGCCGTGGAAAAATCCGCTTGCTTTTTTTTAGCCGCCGGCTTTTTAATGGTCGGCATGTCAGCCAGCGCTCCTCCCCGGGCGCTAAGATTTGCCCGCCGGGCAAACCTCTGGGCATTGACGATCGGCGCCTGCTTTCCCGGGAGCCAACCGCTTTTTTTTCCAAGCTTGATCCCGGAGGGAAGGTGGGAGGAACTTGCTGCCAGGGAATCCATCTTTTTACCCATTTTCAATGCATTGATATTCATGGCTGCCGGCCCTTTAACCGCCTTCCGTCCTACCAGATCCAAAGGTTTTCCTATCATTGCGGGCTTATCCATATCCTTTTTTTGCCCGAGTTTTAATGCATCAGGCATGACCGCCGCTGCCAACTCCGGCATCTTTTTCGGAAGTTCCAAAGGTAATTTTTGGGTAAGTGCATCTTCAGCCTTTATAGGTATCACTTGTTTTAAAAAATCCCATACGCTTTTCTCTTCCGGCGGCGGCGGCGCCATGGGCGGCGGCGGCGCCTGCGGCTCGGGCATGGGAATAATCTGTTCTACCAGGGTAATCTCGGTTAATTGTATCTCGCTTTTCTCCTGATGTTGAGATACCATAACGGTCAGAAACAAAATACCGGCATGCAATAGAATCGATAAGGTTCCGCCCTTGGTCAGACCGGGAAGATCATAGTCTGCTGCAAATTTTAGATCCTCCTCTATAATTACCCGTATCCTGCTCATAAAATTATGTTTCCTTGTTTTATGTATTAGCTTAGCTGGGAGCCTAAGCAATTAGTGTGTTTTGTCATTCCGGCATGGTTTTAGCCGGAATCCAGGAATTTATCAATGTTTTAAAAATAGGCTTTTTCTGGATTCCCGATTAGAGCATTCGGGAATGACAACCTGAAAAACAGCCTAAATACTCAAGCTCCTAGGAGTCTGTCGGACTTTAGTCATTCTCCCCCTTTTGTAAAGGGGG
>CBDUZI010000150.1:0-3955 GCA_965371665.1 uncultured bacterium | reverse complement strand
AGGCCGCTAAACCCCCAGCCGGGCAGGCCGCTAAACCCCCAGCCGGGCAGGCCGCTAAACCCCCAGCCGGGCAGGCCGCGGCTTTTCTTACGCATAAAGAACTCCGGCGTAAACGGTTACAGGCGCGCTGGGAAAGACCAGATCGCAAGCCTAAACTTCCCAAGCTGGCAAAAGTCGTACCGCCTATAGTAGTAAAGCCTTCCAAGCTGGCTATGCTGGATGATTACCTGGGACCAAGACCGGCCGGGGAGTGGCGGAGAAGCATGGCCGGGATTCACCGGGCTGCGCTCTTCTTCCTTTTACCGGCCTTTATAGCTTTTTCTCTTTTTTCATGGTATCCCATGCTAAAGGGTCTGATGCTTTCGTTTCTTGATTATCAACCGGCCGGACAATCGGTGTTCATAGGGATGGATAATTATGTCAGGGCTTTTCAGGATGGGATGTTTTGGAGGACCTTAGGGCATGCCGCGGGATTCTGTGTTCTGGCGATAGGCATGGGATTTTGGATCCCCATTATGCTGGCTATTTTTATTAATGAACTTCGCTGGGGAAAGGGTCTGCTGAAATTCCTGTTTTTTCTGCCATTTTTAATGCCTACAGTACCGGCGGCGATTCTTTGGAAATGGATGATGGATCAGGGATTTGGGCTGCTTAATGCCTTGGTCGCCTTACTGGGGGTGGCGGATCCGCATATCGGCTGGCTGACCAATCCCAAGCTGGCGCTGCTTTCTCTCGTGCTGTTATATATTTGGAAAAACACCGGATGGGCGATTTTAATTTACTCCGCGTCGCTGGGAAATATCGACGAGACCGTCTACGAGGAAGCCGAGATCGACGGCGCTTCTGTATGGGACAAGCTATGGCATGTAACTTTTCCCGCTCTGCGTGGCGTTATCGCCGTTATGCTGATTATTACCGTTATCAATACCCTGCAGCTCTTTACCGAGGTCTATATCATGACCAATGGCGGGCCCATGAATTCCACGGAATTCATCGCTACTTACATATATAAGCAGGCTTTCTTTAACATGGATATAGGTTACGCTTCGGCCCTGTCCATCCTGCTCCTGATTATGCTTCTGTTCATAACGGTTTTCCGGCTGCGTCGGCTGGAACCGGAAGGAGGATAAGCCATGGCGGCAAGCGGACTAATCTCGGTCAGCGACCGTAAACGGCCAACCGTAAAAATATTTTTTGGGCTCGGTATTTTGTTGATCATCCTGGGCGCAGGGGTAACGGTGGTCCCGTTTGGTTGGATGGTGGCATCTTCTTTGGCTCCGGCCCAGGCCATGTTTAGTTGGCCGCCGCGCTGGTTCTATGGTCATCTGGACTGGTCTTCTTATATTATTGCCTGGAAGTATGTGCCATTTGCGACCTATATTTTCAACTCTCTGATACATTGCTTCGGGGTGGTGGCCAGTCAATTGCTGCTCTCCTCTTTGGCGGCTTACGCCCTGGCGAAATTGAGTCCTCCCGGGGGCAAGCTGCTACTCATACTTTTTCTATCCACCTTAATGATTCCGGCCGAGAGTCTGCTTATTCCGCTCTATCTCGTGATGAAGAGTTTTCCGGCGCAGAGTGTTCCCCATGCCAACTTGATTTCCACCTTCTGGGGTTTGATACTTCCTACCGTGGTCTCGGCTTTTAATATTCTAATCCTGAAAAGTTTTTTTGAGCGTTTGCCCAAGGATTTAATTGATGCCGGCCGCCTGGACGGCTGTTCCGAATGGACAATCTTTTGGAAAGTTATTATGCCGATGTCGATACCCATCCTGGTGGTCTTGGGAATTTTTGGGTTTATAACCACCTGGAATAGTTTCTTCTGGCCTTTGATCGTGCTCAATGATCCTAAAATGTATACCCTCATGGTTGGGATCCAGAAGATGGTCGAAGGCGGTGAGCCCTGGAACGTGGTTATGGCCGTAGTTACTTTGACTACCCTGCCCACAATTTTTCTCTATTTTATTTTTCAAAGGTATATTGTCCGGGGCGTGGTCTTCAACGGTCTGCAGGTTTAAACGGGGGAGCAGGAAAAAATATCATAATCCAATTTTTAGGAGGCTAATATGGCTCGAAGGAAGTCTGGGGTAAAAAAGCCGGTCAAGCAGAAAATAGATATAGCCGAGCATGCAGCCAGATTGCGGGCTATTCCGGTAGGACCTTGGGATACGCTGAGAAAAGTGGTTATCTGGCTGGCCGCGGGTATTCTGCTCAGCGCCTTGGGGTGGCTGGCTCTGGGGCGGTGAACCAAGCCCGTCCGAAGGCCCTTTCCGGGATTAAGCGTAAGCTTCGGACCTTATTATCCGGCCGGCGCTACGCGCACTCCCTGAGCACAGCTCGTCTGGCTGTAGAACTTGCTCCCGCAGTTGGGGTGGCGTGCCCCCGGGCCTATTTGGCCGGTCTATTGCATGATTGCGCGCGTGATTTGGATCACAGCCGGTTAAAAAGCCTCTTGGCCGCGTATCATGGACGTTATCTGGATTCGGGCATCCGGGCTGAGCCTCAGTTGTGGCATAATCCGGCGGCCGCTTACCTGGCCTTCCATAAATTCCGCGTAAAAGATCCTGGAGTATTAAGAGCCATAGCCCGACACTCTATTGGAGGATCGGGCATGCATCCGCTGGACAAGCTGATCTATGTTGCCGACTATTGCGAAGTACTACGCACGCATACCGCAGCGGTACGCATTCGGGCCCTGGCGTTTAAGAATTTGGAAGCCGCGGTCAGCGCGGTGGCCCGGGCCAAACTGGCCTATCTGCGGAGCCGCGGCCTGGCCGCACATCCGGATTCCCTGGCCCTGGCTCGTGAGTAGGGCATCAGCCGATTATACGTTAACTCCCGCTTTTAAAATTTCGCTTAAAAAACTAATGTTAGAAACAGATTTTATCTCCTCAGCAGTATAACCTTTTGCTTCAATGGGCTGCATAATCCTGGCGGCCGCCATGCCTAATACTTCCAGTCTTTCCCGAAGATTCATTTTTTGAAAATTTTCGGATACCACAACCAAATCAATATCGCTATGCTCTCTTTCCCTGCCTTGCGCAAAAGAACCATAGAGAATTATGCGGTCAACTTTAATCCCGCACTTTTGCAGAGTCGCTTTGTATTTTGCTACTATGGCTTTAACCTGGGATCCTGCTTTATACATCGTGTCGCCTCCAAGGTTTTATCCAAATATTGTTTAGCGATTTCTTTAGGGTAACTGGAAATCAGTTTTGATAATTCTTCGGGGTATCTGGTAACAATAGCAACATTGTTTACCTTCCCAATAAAATCCAATAAATCATCGCTGAATGCAATTTTACCCAGAGCAACCAGTAAGATTAAATCATGAGTTTTAGGAGGGAATTTATTGGTTGCTTCACAGACTACAGCTTTAAGAGCTTTTTCAATTGCCAAATGGCACATAAAAATAACATAAACATAGCGGCCCGTTTTAAGCATTTCTTCGGCCGTAGTAATATCATAATCAACCATATCGAGCCAGTTTATAGTTTCTTTATGCATGATTGTATTATAAGTATAATTGCTTAAAAATGGAAATGATATTTTATGGGTAAGATATCAGTTACGTACTAAAAACACTATAGTGAAATTAATGAAAAAAGAAGCAGCAAGAATCGAGGTAGTCTTCCTAGGAGCCGGTCGGACTTAAGTCATTTTCCCCCTTTTGTGAGACTGTGTCGCAATTGAATTTTAGAGGCATTTGTGTTACTTTGTCATTCCGAACGAAGTGAGGAATCTCCACGAAAACGCTTAATTTAAAAGGACGTTTGGAGATTTCTCGGCTTCGCCTCGAAATGACAAATTTCGTGAAATTGCTCAAAAACAGAGTTATGACACAGCCTCTGTAAAGGGGGCAGAGTGCTCAAAATCAGATTTTGTACCTAAGTCCGACAGGCTCCTAGGAGCTTGTCGGACTTTAGTCATTCTCCCCCTTTTGTAAAGGGGGCAG
>CBDUZI010000149.1:0-4103 GCA_965371665.1 uncultured bacterium | reverse complement strand
AGGAGCCTGAGCATTTAGTCGGTTTTTTAGGTTGTCATTCCCGAATGCTCGTATCCCTGGACTAAACCATCCAGGACCGGCGGGAATCCAGAAAAGCATTATTTTATAAGCATTGAAAAATCCCTGGATTCCGGCTTAAAGCATGCCGGAATGACAAAACGTACTAATTGCTCAAGCTCCTAGTGTAAGAAAGCGTATGACTAATATCCTTTATCTATTCCCCCGTAACTGCCGGATGACAAAGGGAATAGCGTCGGCCACCTCCCGCGCGCGAACTCCCAGCCCGCCGGGATCCGGACCTGCCAATTCTCCAGCCCGGCCGTGCAGATAAACCGCTAAAGCCGCCGCGTCGTATGGCTCCAGTTGCTGTGCAGACAAGGCGGCTGCGGCACCGGATAACACATCACCAGTTCCTGCGGTTGCCAATGCCGGTGTTCCGGCCCCGATGATTCTAAGCTGACCATCCGGGCTTGCCACCACGGTATGAGGTCCTTTAAGCAGCGTAACCGCCTGATACCGCCGGGCCAGTTCCCGGGTTGCCGCCCAGCGGTCGGCCCTGATTTTTCCAGGTGGAACATCCTTCAGCCGGCCGGCTTCTCCTTCATGCGGCGTCAAAATCAAGGCCGGCAGACTTCGCGACCGCCTTGACATTTGGACACCGGCCAGGGCGGACAAAGCATCGGCATCGACTACTATGCTTCGAGGTCCGGAAGCCTTTCGGATAAAGGCCCGGACAAGTTGAAAAACCTGGGAGGATCTTCCCATTCCCGGCCCTATGACTACGGCATCCTGCTCCCGGGCCATGCTTAGCAGGCGTTTTAACGCCGCTGTGGCTAAATCCCCGTTTTTATCTCCGGGCAAAGGACAGCATATTTCTTCCACCACATGTTGGCGAACTATCAAATCCAATGGCATAGGATAAGCCAGGGTAACATATCCCGCGCCCGCTCGTACGGCTCCCCGGCCCGCCAGGAGCAAGGCTCCATGATATTGGGCTGATCCCCCGATAATTAAAACCTTGCCCGCCGTACGCTTATGCGCGTCTCTCGAACGTTGAGGCATAATATCGGCCGCATCCGAGTCATTGAAATACGCCGGATCATCAACTTGGGGATATAAAAGCTCCCGCGGAAATCCAATGGTATCAACTGCCCAGGGACCGACCCAAGCCATGGCTTCCGGTTTAAAAAGTCCTTTTTTGGGCAGTCCGAATGTCAAAGTGAAGTCAGCCCGTACGGTGGGCCGCCCGGCCTCACCGGTATCCGCATTCAATCCGGAAGGCAGATCGGCGGCCAAGACCTTTACGCGCATGGAATTGAGAATTCGTATCACACTCGCTGCCGGCTCGCGAGGTGAACCTGATGCTCCAATTCCTAAAAGCGCATCCACTACTAAATCCACCTTTAAAAAACGCTGGAGGTTTTTTTCGGAAAACCCTTTATTTAACCTGGTAATATTTATTTTTTTCGGGTTCAGCCGTTTAAGCATCGCCGCGGTTTCCGGTGCCAATCGGCTCTTGGTCAACAAGATAACGGATACATCCATCCCGAATCCGGCCAGCCGACGGGCGCAGACCAACCCGTCTCCGCCGTTCTTCCCCTTGCCGGCTAAGACTGCTACTTTAGGCCGCGGATTAGGTCCCAGCATAGCTCTGGCCTGCTCGGCCAGACCTTGCCCCGCGCGCTCCATCAATTCCAAACCAGGCATACCGTATTTGGCAGTAGCGGCGGTATCAATCGCCCGCATCTCCTGCGTGCCAACGATTTTCAGCAATGGACAAATCTCCTTTAAGCGGAGAACTTTATTCGAAATGGTTTTTACAAAACAGGGGCGCCTCCTCCGAGTCGCCCCTGTTAAAGCTTAAATATATACTCTATTTTCGTAACAAGTAAAGTTAAATATTTACTCCCCCGGTGCGCAAGCTAATCCCGGTAAATGATAGTAATTTCAACCCGGCGGTTCTTTTTCCTCCCAGCTTCCGTCTGGTTGCTCGCTGCCGGCTGCTTGCTTCCCCGTCCCCGTACATTAATATTTCGAAGCGGAATTTTATAGGTAGCAGCCAAATACCTCACCACACTATCTCCCCGCTTCTGGGATAGCAAGAACTCTCCCTTTTTCTCACTGCCGCCGTCCGCATGACCTGCCACGTTGATTTTTATATAAGGCCTGCGTTTTATCTTTTTAGCCGCATTTTTCAGGATTTTTATACTATCGGATGTCAGGTCTGAAGAGCCTTCTTTAAAATATATTAAAGCCAGCTTTGCTTTAGCGGTATCCTCCCTCCTGATCTTCTTGTCCGCGGCTGCCGCTTTTTCCGTTACCTTGCCGGTAAAATGCCCCACCGTACCATTTTTCATCAGCACTTCAAACTCATAGGTGCAGAAAATCGTCTCGGAAAGAATTTCCCCCTTACGGTCCTTGCCCTGCCACTCAATTTTTCCGGGAAATCCTTCTCCGGAAAAACCTTTTACCGGCCGGCCCTTGCCGTCCAAAATTTTAATCCCCCAACGTTTAACCTGCTTCCGGTCTCTCACTTCTAATTTAAAAACCACTTTTTTAATTTTGGTCTTTTCACGAGGATGCAACACGCTTTCCACTTTCACCTGAATCGGTTTTCGTTCCGCTAAGCGCATAACTTTAGGCACTAACATCTCGTCCATCTCATCCATTCCTGCCACCGCTACCAGCTCTTTGATTTTTACCGCATCCGCTTGCTTGGGTTTATCCCGGGGCGGCGCTTTTTTCTTTACCGGTTTAGTTGCTTTCTTCCGGATCTTCTTTTTAGGTTTCGCCGGCCTGGCCTCCGCTTTTTTCGCTCCCTGTGATTCAAACCCGGCAGTAAAAGAAATATGATGAGTAGTCCCTATTTCACCAAAAGGCGAAAGCGCATAATCCAGGATAAAACTCTGATAGTATACGCTTAACCCGGCCGTGAGTCCGGCCATATCCCCTCTTTGATTAATCTCTGAAATTTTATATCCCACCCGTCCGGCTAATACTCCGAGATATTTATACTCCAGACCTAAATTCGTATAAAACGGTTGGTCCAGGGGAAACGGCACATTAAAATCCACTACCGCTCTAAAGCCGTCTTTTTGGGAATCTATTATATTGTAAGCCAAGCCCAATTTGAGGTTTAGCGGCAAATTATAGCCTTCTAAAGACATGCCCAAATTCTGTATCGTCACGCCGGCGTCCAGATTCTTAATTACACCCATGGTTTGCATTCCCAGATCCATGGCCAGGGCTGCGCTGCTGAAAGTATCAATATTTTCCGAAATCATCTTCAAGGTGCCGCCCAGGTTGCATCCCGGCAGCCATTGCCGCGTACCATACCCTACTGAAAGAATCATAGTATAAGGAGTGAATTTCTCATCCCGCGGAAGAGGATATCCGTGGGGGTCCACATCGATTTTTTCAAACTCGCCGAAATTAATATAATTTACATTGATGCCGATGCTGCCCCCCTGGTAGGGATGAGCGAAGCTGGCACATAGATGCTGAATCTCTGCCAGCCAAAAATTATGCATATAGGAAACCTGGGGCGTTTGAATCTGAGCAAGTCCGGCGGGATTCCAATAAAGAGCATACACATCGTCAACCACCGCCGTATGGGCCTCACCCATGCCCGCAGCTTCCGCACCGATTCCTATCTGTAATACCTTGCCGGCGGTTTTTAATATCCCGTCTCCGCCCCAGACCGAGATTGGCAATCCCATACCAAGAACAAAAATAATTGGCAACCCTTTTTTTAGTATGATAAACGTACCCTCCCTTTCATAAACAGCACCTTGGGTAAGCCGGCATAGTATGTGCCATTCGGGATTTTAGCAGCTATTGAAAAATACCGTTCCAATTTTTCATCTCTGTATTTTACCAAATAATTCCGAATATATCAAATTCAAATCTGGTTTTTACTGGGAATGGCCGGTTACGGTACCAACGCTTAATATCTTCCCTGGATTCCGGCCTGTCCTGGATGGTTTAGTCCAGGGCTAAAGTCATGCCGGAATGACAATCAAGGTGTCACCCCGGCGAAAGCCGGGGTCTAGGAGCTTGTCGGACTTAACAACGTTGAAAAAGCTAATCTGCGTATTAAATTG
>CBDUZI010000148.1:0-4177 GCA_965371665.1 uncultured bacterium | reverse complement strand
CCCTGCCCCCTTTACAAAAGGGGGAGAATGACTAAAGTCCGACAGACTCCTAGGGTTCCTGCGACTGCCTGACAATGATTTCCACTCTCCGGTTTTTCGCCCGTCCGCCCTTGGTCTTGTTGGAAGCAATCGGCGAAGCCTCGCCCCGGCCCTGGATTTCCAGGCGCAGGGCGCTGATATTCTTTTCCTTTACCAGATATCCATAAACTGCTCTGGCCCGAACCTTGGAAAGCACCTGATTGTTGGGAAAACGATCGGTCTTAATGGGCACATTATCCGTATGGCCTACAATCACCGCCTGCGTTCTTATGTCGCGGTTTAAATAATCGACTACTTTGCCCAATGCCGCCAGGCCGGTCTTTTTTATTTCCACACTGGCCGTATCAAATAGCAAGACCTCGTTCAAAGTTAATGTTTCCTCCCCGGTATCCGTAGTTTGAACTCTGACGGTTGTTTCGGGAGAGATATCAGCCGCGGCCTCTACCGTAAAAGAGACGGCAGCCCGTCGGCCAAACCAATCGAGCATTTTGGCCTGTATCTGATTTTTTCCCGTAACTAGCTTTACGGTCGCTTGGAAAGTCCCGGCTTGAGCATCCATCCGGGCCTTGACCCGGCCGGGAGTAACAATTATTTCCGATGCAAAAGGCGTATCAAAGGTTCCGGAAAACATTTGCAAACCCTCATTGAGCGTGTCATCCACCGGCAAAAATCGCAGAACCGGCTTTCCCGGAGCAATAATTAATTGCGCAATCGAGGTATTGTTGACTCCTTTTTTATCGGTAACTCTCAGGCGCAAAAGATAAAAATCACTGGGGCTGGGCAAATCGTCTACTTCCCATCTTCCCTGCAGACGTCCCTGGTTATCCGGTCCGTCTAAAAACATATTGAGCGCTATCCAGACTTCCGACAAATCCTGCACGGCAAAATCAGCTTTAACCTCGCGCACTCCGGCCGGACTCGAGGTCAAACCAGTAAACTTGACCTCACCACCGGATGATAGCAAGACGCTGCGTTGCGGTTGACATGCTACGCGGGGCAGGTTAAGGGGTCTTTCGGCCAAACCCGATTCGGTCCCAATCAATAGATTATGCTCCGCCAGACTTAAACATGCCATTGCGCCGGCGGCCAAACCCAGATGCTCGCGCCGGGAAGTAATGCTTCCCTGCTCTTGATTAATCCTCAAAAGCGTATCAAAAGTTCCAAACCAGGCCTCCCGGCCGTTCGCCGTTGCGGAAAGCACAAAACAGTTATCCGTATCCCGAGCCGGATAAATTTTAGTCCAGGAATTATCCTTCCAGCTGAAATGCCAAATCCCTTGCCCATCCGTACCGACAAATACTGAACTTCCGTAAACCGAAATGGCGGTAATTGCCACTTCGGCCTGCGGCGGATTCCGGCGAAGCCAGCGGCCGGAATCCTGATCAACAATTAGCAGCTCCGGGGTGGCCGCACCAATATAACACATTGAACCCGATGATTTTATAGCGCGGACTGGACCGGAAATTCCCTCGGGGAGCGCTACCCGCTTCCAGCTTTTTTTACCCAGGGGTAAAAGCGAGAGACCATTTTCCGAACCCATCCAAATTTGGCCGTTAAGGTCCTGATGCAGGACATAAACCACGCCGGGGGCCACACCCGGCCTGGAAGAATACTCCTCCCATGAGTTATTGGCTTTCACTAGATACAGGCCGGTGCGGGTCCCAACCCAAGCAGATTTCCCCTCCGACGCAATAGCGGTGATTTGTTCCTTAAATAGCGTAAGTTGGGTAAACATTTTTTTTCCCGGCGGACGTACGGCCAGCCCTTTTTCCGTACCAACCCATAACCATCCCCGGTTAAAAGAAACGGCGGTTATGGAGGGATGCGGGAGTCCGTCCTTGAGCTTATAAAAAGTCGTTTTCGGCGCGGCCCCGCCGGAAACCGGCCAGGCTAATATAATCGCCAATAGTATCAGCTTGAAAAAGGAGTTCGCTCTCACTCGGAAACCTCCAGCCCTATTTCTTTATAAAATTTAATCTTATTATTTACACGCTTTAGATAATTACCCGCATGGAAATGACCTGATTTAAGCTTGATAACGCGCTCCCAGCAAGTAACCGCCTTAAGTAAATTATCCCGACGATACTCCAGAATGCCCTGAGCCAGGCAGGCGCGCACCAGCTTAGCCCTTATTTCAGGTTCCGGGTTGACTTTAAAACACTTATCCCAGAGTGCGATGGCTTCACGATAATTATTGCGCTGGTAGGCCCCCATAGCTTTTTTGTCCAAGCTCAGAATTTTCGTCTGATAAAAAAGTTCGGTGGATTTAAAAGCGGATTTGGCCGGCTTAAAATCAGGCACCGCTTCTATAATGTCCATCCAGAGTTGGAGAGCTTGCCGATATTTTCCTTCCCGCTTTAATTTCAGTGCCAGTTTATGCGTCTTTACCGGAATTCCCGACCGGGCTTCCAGCAAGCGGGGATTTTGGGGCACCGCTGCCAAAGTATACTCAATCAAAAAAATCGCTTTAGCAATTTTTCCTAAACTGCTCAGCCGCCGGGCTTGTTTAATCGATGAGGTAATCAAGCGTTGCTTTTTTATTTTCTGCCGTTTCAGTATAGCATGGATGGATTTCCGCATTTGGATCGCCGCCGGATATCGGGGAATCACCTTGAGCGCCTGCTCCAGTTCTGCGATAGCCGGCATCCATTGCTTTTTCTTTTTAAGCACCCGGGCCTTTCTGACATAGCTTTGGGCCAGACGTTTCAGCTTGGCCAAGCCTTGGCGGGAAAGCGTATCCTGAGGAAAGTTTTGTAAATTGTCCTGCCAGATTTGGGCCGCAGAAACAAAATCGCCTTGCTCAACCAGCGCTTGGGCGCGTTTATTCTTTTCTTCCAGCCAATGCCGCTTGGTGACGGAATAACTCTGAAGATACTTTTTGACCGCGGGATTTTCCGGATCTTTAACCAAAACCGCCTGCCAGGCTTTCACAGCTTCTTTTAAATATCCCTGCTTAAACAAAGTAATTCCCTGGGCCGCCCGGGATAATTTCCCAGGCTCTATCTCGGGCTTCGCATCAAGGGAGGGGGCAAACCGGTACCCGAAGGTGAGTAGGTGTTTGGCGCCCAGCTCATTCCCGAGAAAGACATAATCGAGCTTAAAATTATAGAGGGCCGCTCCTATTCCCGTGGAGAAAATATCCGTATCGTGAAAAAACCGGTAACCGCCCCGTAAATAGATTATCCTTTTATACGACAGTTCCATTCCGGTATTAAGGAACATTTCCTGCTGCTGCCCGCCGTCCGCATTTACCATAAGATTAAAATCCCGGGTAATCGCGCCTACCCAGGATAAACCACCGCCATAAATAAGCGGCAGGTCTTCTGTGGCTTCGCCATAATTAATACCCGTGCCAAGGTTTTTCACCACGGCTCCCAGAGAAAGACCGGCAATGGGCAGACCCAGGGTAAAACTCAAATCCCCGAAAAAAGCCTGGCCAATATATTCTTCTACCAGTGTTGAATACAGATACTTCAGGCTAAGTCCTAATGCCAGCGGATAACTTAAATATGGAGAAACATCCAGAGCATAACTGCAATTGATAAGATAATCTTGCTGGGCAATAATCGCTCCCTCATCCAGCAGGCTTATTTTCCCGCCATATAAAGCCATTAAACCCATCCCCAGAATGCCATATTTTTTGCTTAGGGGGAACACGGATGTAATACTGCCAAAATTGATATCTTCCAAACCGCGTCGGTAAGAAAGCTGAATTTCAGGGAATTCAAGGGAAAAAATTCCGGCCGGGTTTTTCCATAACATAGCGGCATCTCCGGACATGCCCAACGAGGCGGTCCCCAGAGAACAAGTACGGGCGTCCATATCTATTTCAAGGATTTGACCTGATACTGTAGCTGCCGAGGGAGAAGATGAAATTCCGGTGATCCAAACAAAAAATATTAGAGTCCATAATGTGGCGTATAAACGGTTCATTTTCCTCTTCTCAATTAAGCTCTCTGCCTCATAGGAAAGGGGCCTCAAGCTGATTTATTATCCCCCAGCCCTCTTTTTCCTGGACAAAATCATCCCGGACAGGGGAAAGTCGAAAAGGTATTCCCGCGGCAGGCCGCGGGGCACACTAGGTAGTCGATCCTGAAAAAGCCAGTTTTACGCTGTGCTTTTTCCATAGTTATCTTCC
>CBDUZI010000147.1:0-4222 GCA_965371665.1 uncultured bacterium | reverse complement strand
ACAATTTAATACGCAGATTAGCTTTTTCAACGTTGTTAAGTCCGACAAGCTCCTAAATTTAAATTATCATCCTGCGGCTGATTCCTCCGTGCGTATCTGCTCATAGACTTGCTTCATCAGGCTTTCGCCGACAATCCGCTGAAACTCTGTTTCATTCATAAACTTGGCGGTTATTTCCTCATTTTGATCCATGCGCTCAATAAACAATCCTTCCAATGCCTTTAAAAATACATACCCAAAATTATCAATGGTATTCGCTACAGCAGCCTGGCGGATATTGGAATCATCTATTGCGTCCTCCATAATCGAGTCAAAAAATAACTGATCAGCAGGCTTAAACTCCGTTCCGAACTGCTCGTTCAAAAGATCAATTAATTGAGATAATTGTATTTGCAGATCATGAACTCTTCCGGTCCCAACATCGGTAGGCCCGTATAGCGGACTATCTTCCGCAACCCGTAGATTAATGGACCCTTCGCTGATTTTCTGGATGCGGTAATATTTCAGGGATATTTCATCATCAAAATGATAGGTTGGCCCATAATCTCTTTTAGGTAATTTGGTTAGCAAGAATCGAATATAAGTATATAGTTTTTCCATATCCGTATCTTGAAACGGGATTATTTGGGCTAGAAATGCGTATAGATTTTTAAAGGCAAACAGCACTTTCCGGAATTCTTCCCTTTCCGCCAATTCTATTTGATTAAAACGGCCTGCTGCCGGATCAAGGCAGGCATTCATCCTGGCATGATCCGGCGGCATCTGACAGCGTTTCGGTTGAAAATATACTTTGCAGAACTCTTCAACCTCCTGTTTATGATAGACTTGCCAGTCATCCAGCCTGGCCTGCAATTCATATAGATGCTTGATCTCAACCCTTTCCCCTACATACGTCTCCTCATAATAGGGCTTAAATGCCTCGTAAATTTCCTCCGGCTCATTTACAAAATCCAGCACAAAAGTATCCTCTTTGCCGGAATGTGTACGGTTTAAGCGGGAAAGGGTTTGCACAGCATGAATGCCTGATAATCGTTTATCAACATACATGGTATGTAAAAATGGTTGGTCAAATCCTGTTTGATATTTCTCAGCCACAAGCAAGACCTGGTATTCATCAGTCGCAAACTTCCCCGGCAATTCTTTTTCTTTAATGCCGTTATTCATGGAAACTTCCGTATATTCCTTGCCCGGCAAATCAGGATCAACCACTGTGCCGGAAAAAGCAACCAGGGTTTTAATATCCGTATAGCCTTTTTCAGAAATATATTTATCAAAAGCCTGTTTATACCTCACGGCATGCAAGCGTGATGATGTCGCGACCATGGCTTTTGCCTTGCCACCGATTTTATGTTTCACAAAGGTTCTGAAATGCTCAATCATTATCTCGGTTTTCTGGGCAATATTATGCGAATGAAGGCTCATAAACCGAGCTAAAGCTTTGGCGGCTTTTCGCTTATCCACTTCAGGATCATCTTCAATGGATTTGAGCAGACGGTAATAGGTTTTATAGGTAGTGTAGTTCTTTAACACATCAAGAATAAAATCCTCTTCTATGGCCTGGCGCATGCTGTATAAATGAAAAGCTAAAGGTTTGCCGTCCGGTCCTGGATGTCCAAATAATTCCATGGTTTTGTATTTAGGTGTGGCAGTAAAAGCATAAAAACTAATATTCGGCTGCCTTCCCCGCTTGGCCATGGTTTTAATAATTTCTTCTTCCTGATCGGTTAATTCTTCATCGGAAGCCTTATCCCTGGCTGCTCCTTTAATGTCAGCGTCGGCTAATACTGCTTTAAGCTCGGTTGCGGTCTCTCCGCTTTGCGAACTATGCGCTTCATCTATAATAACCGCATACTTCCTGGAAGGCAAATCACCTATTTTTTCAGTGACAAAAGGAAATTTCTGCAGCGTGGTAATGATAATCGGCGTACCGCCGGACAAGGCATTGGCAAGCTGAGTTGAATCGAGGTCTACTTTCTGCACCACGCCTTGTTTATGTTCAAATTGGTAAATGGTGTTTTGGAGCTGCTGGTCTAATACCAGCCGATCCGTCACTACCACAATCGAATCAAAGATTTTCTCATCATTTTCATTGTATAGGCTGGCCAAGTGGTGAGCCATCCAGGCAATTGAATTGCTCTTGCCGCTGCCGGCCGAATGCTCTATCAAGTAATTCCGGCCTGTGCCTTTTTCTTTTGAATCTTCAATTAATTTTCTCACTACATCTAACTGATGATAGCGCGGAAAAATCATGGTTTCTTTTTTTATCTTTTTGCCATCGATCTTCTTTTCCTTGATTTCTAAATGAATAAACCGGGCCAGGATATCCAAAAAGCTGTCTTTTTGCCATATCTCTTCCCATAAATAAGCTGTCTTATGTCCATCGGGATTATCCGGATTACCAGCGCCTTTATCCCTGCCTTTATTGAAGGGCAAAAACACAGTGTTTTTTCCGGCAAGTTTGGTAGTCATATAGACTTCATCCGGATCAACTGCAAAATGAACCAGAGTCCTTTTCTTGAATTGAAAAAACAGGTCTTTAGGATCACGATCATTCTTATATTGGTGTATGGCATGCTGCGCTGTCTGGCCGGTCATGGGATTTTTCAACTCAGCAGTTGCCAGGGGCAAGCCATTAAGACTTAAAACCAGATCAATGCTTTTCTCGTATTTATCGCTGTAATGCAATTGGCGGGTAACGGTCAGACGGTTAGCTTGATAAAGCTGCTTTGTTTCAGGATTAAGACCGCTGGCAGGCGCGAAATATGCTACCTTGAAAGTCTTGCCAAAACACTTAAACCCATGGCGCAAAACCTTTAAACAGCCCTCGTGATCAGAATTCAATGCCCGGCACAGATCATCCAATAGGATTTCTTCTGTTTTTTCTTTTTGCAGGTTTTCAAGATAGGCCCATTCTTTTGGTTGGGTTTCCTGGATAAAGGAAAGCAGGATATTAGGATCAAGACAGCGGGTGCGGTCAAAATCATCTTTGCCGGCCTGGATATATCCGGAATTCAGCAGGCATTCTTCAATTACGGTTTCAAAATCTTTTTCCTGATAAGGTACTGGCATGCTTCTATCAGCTCTGCGAATTTTCAAACAAGATGGAAATGCTCTCAAAAAAATCTTTGGCCAACTTGACATGTTCTTCGGCTTCTTCGGCCGATAAGTCAAGCATTTCCTTATAGTCCACTGCCTGGCGCGCCTCAAAGGCCTTGTGTAATATTCTTGAATATTTTTGATCAATAATTCCCGGATGCACAAATTCCCTGTCAAACATGGCTATGATCCCGGCATGCTTGGACGTTTTTAAAGATTTCCCAAATTTAAGACCCAGCGCCAACACGCTATAGAACATGGCATAGTAGGCCCGATTAATAACCGAACGCGGGCTAATGCCGGTTTGCAGCATCTGCTCGGCATCATGCAAGGTAGCTTTGGCTTGCTGAAAGCGAAAATTCAACAGCGCTTCTATATCGGTCATAGGCGTATCCCTTCTTCTTGTATAACCTTTACCAAAGGCGAGGAGCGCAAGGGTGTGTTTTCAATTTCATCCTGGGTAAAGATAATCGGCGTGATGACCGTATAATGCGGAAATCCGACTTCCCAGGCCACATCCGAAATCTTCTCCAAGACTTTCTTTTCCGATTCCCGTATTTCGAGGAATACATCCAAATCAGACTCCGGGGCATTGTCTCCCCGGGCCCGCGAACCAAATACCCGAAAATCGAGAATCGTGGCC
Source organism: uncultured bacterium (assembly GCA_965371665.1). Taxonomy (GTDB): domain Bacteria; phylum Oederibacteriota; class JAAXVQ01; order JAAXVQ01; family JAUVAV01; genus JAUVAV01. The sequence continues at coordinate 483 of CBDUZI010000147.1, read as the reverse complement.
ACTTGGGCCAGCTTCTCTTTGAATTCCTCCGCTATGAGCTTATCTTTCTGTGTCAGCATGTCTGTATAGCCCTCCAATAATAACGAATGGATTATATCACACCTCGCCCCTTACAGCAATCTTACCTGTCACTGCGGCGGAAATAAGGGGTTCTGCCCATTCCGTCATTGCAGGAGTAGGGGCGGTTCTCGAACCGCCCGCATGGGGGACATTTGGATTTTCTTCATCCATTTCCCATTGCGCCGGGTTGTTGGCGATATATTCCCGGACGCGGTTCAATTCGTCGTCGCGGATGATATGTTCATAATAATTGCGCTGCCACATTTTTCCCATAAATGTATCTTTTGATTTATATATTTTTAAACATTCATTCGCAACCTTTGATTTATACGACCCAACAACATCCCCGATCGTAGGGGCAGGGCTTACCCCTGCCCTGGTTGTCGGCATTGCACATGCCCTGGATATTTTTTTGGCGGTGTC
>CBDUZI010000146.1:0-4244 GCA_965371665.1 uncultured bacterium | reverse complement strand
TACAGCCCGACATGTACGGCTACTATTACGACAACATTCACAATTACAACGACATCTACTCCCACATCGACCGCCACATCGACTCCCACGCCCATCATGGTACATGTGGTCGAATGTCAAGCTGCGGACGAGGATTATGTTGATTTTGGCACTATGGAAGGTTTTACAAATGAAGCCGATTGGTGCATTATCGAGAAAGTCAAACGTCCCACAGGGGCTGTTAACGGCTGGCATTTTTTCCGCGGCCGCGGCTGGGAAGATAAGACCGGAGACGTTGCCATACAGATAAGTGCGGATACTGTTTATGCTTGGGTTATGAGCGGAGGATGGCAAACTGTCCAATACGACGTCTCTTTCCTGGAAAATACCTGGTACACGATATGCCTCCAATACGACACAGCTACAACCACGCTGCAATTATATGTTGATGGCGTGCTTAGGGATGAAGCTTATAGCGTTTCCCCTATGAATGACAGCGCCAATACTAATAAATTATTCTTTGGAGGACAAGATGTAGCTCCTGCCTATGGTAAAGGTGATCTATATTCTGAAGTGGATATTATCATTGGTCATCAGGCCTGGCTTCAGCGCAGACTTACCCTGCCGGAGATAGAGGCCTATGATGGGAGCGATATGACAGATCCATCTCTATTTTTTGAGACGAACATTGGCGCTACGGGGATAACCGATGACTCGGTCAACGGCCATGATGGCACGAACGGCAACTCGCCGGTGTACTATCTGTCAACATATTAAACCAACCGTAACCAACGGGACCAACGGGGTCACATATGAATATGTGACCCCGTCCTCCGCTCCCGTGTGACAGCCTTCATTAAAAACAAATTCTTATAAGCTAATATTGCCTTTACATCCAGGAAGCAGAAAAGGCAGAGGGGAGTAAGTGGCTGCTCACCACGCTAAAGATATTGTATTTTTTCTGGATTCCGGCTAAAATCTTGCTGGAATGACAGCTAAACGGTACTTTTCGTATCGTAAGAGACCTGTTACAGAGGGGAAAATTCATAACGCAAGGAATGCAGAACAAAATGGCATTACGTCGTAAATCCGGCCGAAAGCAAGCCGTTGCTGCTCAAACCTGGGGCGAGCGGCTGATAAAATGGCATAGCATATATAAGCCCGCGCTGCTGGCCGCGGCCGTGCTCCTGGCTTGGTTCGGCCAGGAGCAGTTACTGGCCCGGCATTTAAGCGCCGGACTTTGGCTCTGGCTGGGCGGGGCAATCTTTGCCGGAATGGCTTTCTGGCAGCAGCCGGACAAGCTGCCTTCATGGCTTGAGAATAATCGTATGCTGGAAGCGGGCCTCCTGGCACTTATCCTGTTGATCGGACTGGCGGCACGGTTGTGGCGTTTATCAGAAGTGCCGAACGGCTATTTTTTTGATGAGGCGGTAAACGCCTTTATCGGCCAGAGAATTATACAAGATTCAAATTACCTGCCAATCTTCGGGCCGCCGGACGCTCCCCTGCCTACGCTTTATCATTATTTTAATGCCGTGGCGCTGAAACTCGGCGGCATTTCCGCCTATGCGACTAAATTTGTTCCGGCCCTGCTCGGAACCGCTACGGTCGCCATGTTTTATTTCCTGGTGCGGCGCATGGTCTCCTGGCCCGTGGCCCTGGCCGCGGCCCTGCTTCTGGCCTTGATGCGCTGGCATATTAATTTTTCCAGAATAAATTTTGTGGGAATTGCCACTCCCATGTTCGGCGCAGGGGCGGCCTATTTTTTACTGCGCGGCATGGAAACCAGGAACCGCTGGCACATGGCGCTCTCAGGCCTGGCGGTATCTCTGGGATTGTATACTTATTATGCTTCCAACCTGGTGCCTTTGGTACTTGGTCCGTACATGGTCCTGCAGCTGGCTTGGGACCGGAATTTCCTTAAAGAACAATGGCGCGGCCTGCTGGTCTTTCTCGCGATCTCGCTCGTGGTTTTTGCGCCTCTGGGGCATTTTGCCATAACCCAGTCTGACCGCTTTTTTGCCCGTAACGGCCAGGTTCTCATCTTCAACCACGTGCCTCCGGAACAGGCGCTTAGCGCCTTAGGGAGTAATATCAAGACTACTTTATTGATGTTTAATTTTTGGGGCGATTCCAACGGCCGGCATAATATACCGGAAGTCCCCATGCTGGATCCGCTGACCGGCCTGCTCCTGGGCTTGGGCATAATCTGGGCGCTCACTCACTTAAACCGCCGTTATGCGGTACTGGGATTGTTCTGGTTTTTAATGGCTCTGGTCCCGGGGTTTTTAACCATTGAGGCGCCGCAAGGATATCGCTGCATCGGAGCCATAATACCCATAGCACTCCTATCCGCCTTTGGACTGGAGCGGCTCTGGCAGGGAGCGACAGAGCTGGCTCACGGAACCAGGATAAGCCGATGGCTCTGGGTGGGATTGGCGGTTTTAATGCTCTTCATAGGCAGCCGGAATCTTACGGATTATTTCGGCCGCCAGGCGGGGAATGCTTCCTGCTGGTCACAATTTTCCGCTTCGGAGGCCGCTATGGGCAACCTGTGCCGGGAACTTGGGCCGGAATATCATACCTATATATCCTCTATCTCGTATAATTTTCCCACTATAAACTTTCTGGGTTATCCGCATATTGAATCCGAAGTCTTTCAGATCAGCGGCACGATTCCGGCGAATTATTCCGGGCCTAAAAATGTTGTGTATTGTTTACTGCCTATCCATGACAGCGCGTTGGAACTGCTGCAATATTATTATCCGGGAGGAATCAAGGAGAGTCATTCCAGCCCCTTTGATTTTACGCTTTTTACAGCCTATCAGGTCGGGAATAAAGAAGTACTTGCCGGACAGGGGCTGGCCGGGCATTATGAGAGCGCGGCGCATAAAAAGACAGAACGCTTATATGGTCAGAGAATATTCCGCTTTACCGGGCAGGATCTCGGACTGGATTACCCGCTGGGAGCACGCTGGACAGGAAGTATATATATACCCGGCTATGATGAGTGGAGCTTCCAATTAAGCGGCGCGGACCGGGAGGTTATACGCATAGATGGGCGCAGCGCAGATTCACAAAGTCTGGCCCTGGCCCAGGGCAGGCATTCTCTGGAAATTAAAACCCGGATCAGGGAGTCCGGGCCGCCGATAACCTTAATGTGGAAGCGGGGCCAAAGTGGTCCCTGGAACGCCGTTCCAGCGGCTGCTCTCAGCCCGCGCCGGGAAATACATGGGTTGGCCGCGGATTATTATAGGTCCGTGGACTGGAGCGGAAAGCCGCTTACCCGGCGAATCGATCCCCTGATCTCCCTGCTGGGGCAGGATTTCCCCATGTCATCGCCTTTTTCAGTGCGCTGGACCGGCGAGATAGAATTACCGGTCAAGGGAGTTTACAGCTTTGGTACAGTTTCCAATGAATCCTCATGGGTTTATATTGATAATAAACTTTTGGTGGAAAACGAGGTTGCGGACAGCTATGCGGAATCCTCACTGCATCGCCTCTCGGCCGGCCGGCACCGTATCCGGATTGATTATTTTAAAAAGTACCTGGCCCATCCCCGCATAATACTTTTTTGGACGCCGCCCGGTGGGCCCAAGCAGAAAGTACCCTATACTGCGCTCTTTCCGGAATAAGCCGATAGGACAGGGGGGACTTGTTTCTTGAAGATATATATGAAACATGTTACATTTTCACCTTCAGGAGCCGGGAGTTAAAGGAGTATTAATGAGCAAGAGCATTTTTAAGCGCAAGCGTTTTTGGCTGGGACTGGCAGTAACCATCTTTTTTCTCTGGATGGTTTTCCGCAAGGTGGATATGCAGGTCTTGAACAATGCGCTGCTTCACGCCAATTATGTCTGGCTGGTTCCCGGGCTGATAGTATACCTTCTGGGCTACCTGGTCCGGGCGGTCCGCTGGAAATATCTGATGCAATCCATTAAACCTTTGAGTTGGCAGAGACTCTATCCTCCCTTAATCCTGGGATTTATGGTTAACAATGTGCTGCCCGCGCGCGCCGGAGAATTTGTGCGGGCCTATATAGTGGGCAAAAGAGAAGGGATTTCCAAAAGCTCGGTTTTCGCCACCGTGGTTATGCAGCGGGTCTATGACGGCCTGGTCATGGTCTTGTTCGCTGTGATAGTGCTGGGATTTTTTAAGCTTCCGTCCGTCCCGGATAATTCCCGGTTTGTTGAACTGGTGAACCTGATAATTAGTCGATCCTGAAAAACACAAAAAGCCTTTTAAATATTGAGGAAACAGTAAAA
>CBDUZI010000145.1:0-4688 GCA_965371665.1 uncultured bacterium | reverse complement strand
GCTTTCATATGCAAAATCCCCCTCAATCCCCCTTTTTCAAAGGGGGAAGAGTGCTCAAAATCCGATTTTGTACCTTAGTCCAACAGACTCCTAACTATACGGCATTACGCTTTTTAGATTGTTCGCTACTTGACCTTTAATCTCAATAGTATTGCGCATTTGCCGTTTGATTTTTGGATTTTTATCACTCAGCAAATGCCGGCGGCCGGTGGCCTTGGCCAGCACTTTGCCGTTTTTAGTGACCCGAAACCGCTTGGCCGCTGACTTTTTAGTTTTAAGTTTGTACATTCTCTCGCCTTCCTTTCCTCGCATCTCAAACCTGTTTATTGGTTTTGGTTTTCAATGTATACCTTAAGTATTAATTAGCCCCGGTTGCGGAAACGTGTTTTTTTAAGTTTGTCATTCTTCGCCTTCGACTCAGAATGACAATACTCGGGAAGTCCGGTAAAACTGCCTTTCCGCAACCGATACTAGCAGCCTGTCGGACTTAACAGCAAAAGACATTTTTTTCGAGTTTCCCCCTTTTAAAAAGGGGGATTAAGGGGGATTTTGAACAGATAGTTGTGCTTTTTCTCGGCAAATCCCCTTGACCCCCTTCTCCCTGGACAAAACCATCCAGGACTGGCCGAAGGGGGAAAAAGACCTAAGTCCGACAGGCTCCTAGCCAGGTCTGGTTGTGGAATTAATCGCTTTGACTGGCAGTCTTGACCGGCCGCTCAGGCTTTTTCGGAGCTATCATCATAACCATATTCCGCCCCTCTACGCGGGGCATGGATTCCACTATCACTTTATCCAGCAACTCACTTACCAGTTTATCCAGGATCTTACGCCCTAATTCAATATGGTCCATTTCCCGGCCCCGGTACATAATGGTTACTTTAACCTTATTGCCTTCCTCGAGAAAACGTAAAACATGGGCTTTTTTAGTATGATAATCATGCTGATCAATCTTAGGGCGAAATTTAATTTCTTTCACATGAATTATATGCTGGCGTTTGCGGGCTTCCTTTTCGCGTTTCCTCTGTTCAAAACGAAATTTACCATAATTAAAAATCTTGCAAACCGGTGGTTTGGCTTCCGGAGAAACTTCAACCAAATCCCGCTCCTGAGTTTCGGCCAAATTCAAGGCTTCCCGCAGCGGCATTACTCCCAATTGTTCTCCTTGCTCCGCGATCACCCTTACTTCCCGGGCTTTGATTTCCTCATTTATTCTTTGTTCTTGGATAATTTCACCTCCAGTTTTTTTATTTAAACGCAAACAGGCGGATGATAATATCATCCGCCTGTATTTAAACCTTATCTCCAGGTAATTCATTCTAAGCCCGGACTGGCAACCTATGGCGCCGCCGGGCGAGAAGCGGATGCTTCTGCTTTATATATCCCATATTTCAGGATATTTTCACTTTGAATGAATATACGGACAAAAAATTGAATTGTCAAGGTTAAAGTGGCCGTATTTGTATCCGATTATTTATAGCGCGAGAAAGGCAGGGTATTCGCGGTGACGTATTAAAAATGTAGGGGCGGGTTTCAAACCCGCCCCTACATCCCCGGCGGACGTATTTTCAGCTTATCCAGAATTCCGTTAATAAAACCGCCCGACTCCTCCGTACTATATTTCTTTGCCATTTCAATCGCCTCATTCATAATCACGCTACCCGGCACTTCCGGATAATGTTGCAGCTCGTAAACTGCCAGGCGCAGAATATTACGGTCAACGCCGGCTATCCGGTCGAATTTCCAGTTATGCGTTTGGTCCGTGATCAAGCGGTCAATTTGGTCCAAGTCGCTTATAATCCCGAGGGTTAAAGCTTTGGCATATGCCAGCACTTCCGGCGATGCTTTCTGCCCGGAAGTAAAATACCTAATAACCTCATGGACATTCAATCGTCCCTGATCCACCTGAAAAATCATTTTAAAAACCATTTCCCGTGATTGCCGCCTGCGTCCCATAGCTTCCCTCTTTTACTTAATACGTCACCGCGAATTCCCCACCTTTTAAGGCGGGGATGAAGCGGCTATATAATCTCCGCCCTTAAGGGCGGAGTAATTTCATTTCTCCATATAAATTTACCATTTCCACCGCGGCCAAGCCGGCCGCAAATCCCTTATTGCCTGATTTGGTGCCCGCCCGTTCAATCGCCTGCTCCAGCGTATCCGTAGTAATAATGCCGTAAATAATGGGAACACCGGTTTCCAACGCGGCCTGCGCCACGCCTTTGGCCGCTTCCGAAGCCACAAAATTGAAATGGGGCGTGTTTCCCCGAATAATCGCTCCCAGACAAATTACCGCGTCAAACCTTCCTGAGGCGGCCGCTTTTTTTGCTATGTAGGGAATTTCGAACGCCCCCGGAACCCATGCCATTTCCAGTTGCTCCTCTTGGGCCCCATGCCGCAGCAACGCGTCCTTGGCGCCTTCCATCAATTTGGTGGAAATAAATTCATTAAATCGGCTGACTACCAGGAAATATTTCTTTCCCTCGGAAATTAAGTTGCCCTCATAAATTTTCATTAGTTGCCTCCTTGGATTTTAACCTCTATAGACCCCGGCTTCCGCCGGGGTGACGCCATAGCCGTCATTCCGGCGTGCCTTTAGCCGGAATCCAGTGGCTTTGATTTTCTAAGGCTTAATTGTAGGGGCGGGTTTAAAACCCGCCCCTACCGAAATATAACAATCATTCGGGTATGACAACCCTTTTAGAACTAACTCTTGACAATCAAGAGCGGGTTCTAAACCCGTTCCTATACCTCCAACAAATGCCCGAGTTTTTTTTTCTTGGTTTTAATATAGCGCCGGTTGTTCTCCGTTACTCCGGTCTGCAAAGAAACCCGTTTAACAACCTCCAACCCATATCCTTCCAAACCCACAATTTTACGGGGATTATTTGTCAGCAAGCGAATGCGTTTTAGCCCCAGATCAGCCAATATCTGCGCCCCGGTTCCATAATCCCTTAAATCCGCCGCAAATCCCAGTCTTTCATTGGCCTGCACCGTATCCAGACCCTGTTCCTGAAGATGGTAGGCCTTAACTTTGTTCGCCAGTCCGATTCCCCGGCCTTCCTGGCGCATGTAAAGCAGAACACCGTTCCCTTCTTTTTCTATCATGGTTAAAGCCCGGTGTAATTGTTCTCCACAATCGCATTGCAGGGATCCCAGTGTATCACCGGTCAAGCACTCGGAATGCACTCTTACCAACGGCAGCTTATTGACCGGCCTGGAAAGAAGTCCCTTGACCAGAGCCAGGTGAGTTCCCGGTTCGCCCGCGGATTCGTACGCTATAAGATTAAATACGCCCCATCGGGTTTTAATTCTGGTTTCCGCCACCCGTTGCACGAGTTTTTCATGATGCCGCCTGAACCTGATCAATTCGGCAATGCTTATGATTTTCAAGCCATGACGCCGGGCAAAGCTTTTAAGCCGGGGCAGGCGCGCCATGGTCCCATCGTCATTCATGATTTCGCAGATCACTCCGGCCGGGGGCAGCCCGGCCAGGCGGACCAGGTCAATGGCTGCTTCGGTATGTCCGGCCCGCGTCAGAACTCCGCCCTCGCGGGCGCGCAGAGGAAAAACATGTCCGGGTTTTATAAGATCCCGGCTATGCGTACGTGGGGCGATTAAAGTTTTAATAGTATGGGCGCGATCATGCGCCGATATACCGGTAGCTATCCCTTGCCGGGCATCCACTGAAACTGTAAATGCGGTTCGCAGCCGATCGGTGTTTTCACTCACCATGGCCCCCAGGTTCAGTTTATTGAGCCTTTCCTCGGTCATGGGCATGCAGATCAGGCCCCGGCCGTACTTGGCCATAAAGTTGATATTCTGAGAGGTCACTTTGGCGGCTGCCATCAGCAAATCACCTTCATTTTCCCGATCAGTATCGTCAACTACAATCAGCATGCGTCCTCTGCGTATATCAGCGATAGCGTCCTTGATTTTCTGCATATTATGATACCCGCTGTCTTTTATAAATATCCCGTTCCCGCCAGTTTTTCGAGCGTCAATCCGGTTTTTTCGATTTGGGCCGTATTTAAACGCTCCAAGTAGCGAGCTAATAAATCCACCTCCAAATTGACCTGCTTCCCGGGCGTTAGGCCCCCCAGATTGGTCCGGGACAGAGTATAAGGAATCAGGGCGATGGCAAAACGATTATTGGTCATTATTTCAGCCACGGTTAAACTAACCCCGTTAACAGCGATAGAGCCTTTTTCAGCAATAAAGCGGCTTAAATTCCCGGGAAACTGCAATTCAAGCCGTGGGGCGCCCTTTTCCTGCTTGACCGCGGTTACTGTTCCCGTGCCGTCAACATGACCGGCAACTAAATGTCCAGCCAGCCGGCCGCCCAGGGTAAGCGAACGTTCCAGATTCACTCTGTCGCCTGCTTTCCAATCCGGCAAAATGGTTCTCTGCATGGTCTCGGGCACGGCTTGAACCGTAACCTCCAAGTCCTTGATTTTTACAACGGTTAAACATATTCCGCTAACCGCTATTGAATCGCCCGGCTTTATATCAGAAGCGCATATTCCCGGCGCCTGGACGGACAAAGAAATAATTTCCGCTCCGGAGTTAAAACGGGTAATTTTCCCTATCTCTTCAATCAGGCCGGTGAACATACGGGAACTCCTTTTTGTGCAGTCTAGGAGCTTGTCGGACTTTAGTCATTCTCCCCCTTTTGTAAAGGGGGCAGGGGG
>CBDUZI010000144.1:0-4702 GCA_965371665.1 uncultured bacterium | reverse complement strand
CGTCAGTGTGTGGGTCGAAGTATTAAGATCAGGAGTCCACGTCGGCGTTGCCGTCAGTGTGTGGGTCGAAGTATTAAGATCAGGAGTCCACGTCGGCGTTGCCGTCGATGTAGGGGTTGCAGTATTAAGCTCGGGAGTTCGCGTCGGCGTTGCGGTCGACGTATAGGTTGCAGTCCAATTTGGTGTCTCCGTACTGCTGGGGGTGATGGTAGGCGTAAAAGTTGAAGTCGTAGTATAAGTAGGCGTAACCGCGTCATCGCAAATCCTCACAAAATCAACCTCAATATATTTTCCGGCTCCACCGGTTACTTTAATAAAAACATAGAAGCTCTTAATACCGGTCCACCCGGTTTCATTTTTATAATTAAAAGCAAAAGTCCCGGTCTCGCTGGTCAAATTTAAAGGCCAGGGCGGAGATAACAAAGATTCCTGAACGCCAATCTGCCAGGTAGTCCCCGGCGAAATCCCGGCTACATTAATTTCAACCCAGGGGTAAGTATTTACATTACAACTCTGTAAAGGCGAGGCTACCATGCCTTGCGTTCCTTCCGCTGTCCGGGTTATGGCCGCATAAGAGTTTACAAAAGAAAACGCGATTTCCGCATTAAAAGTAGCGTCCTCGGTCTCATCGCTCCAGCCAATAGGCTGGTTGCCAGCCGTACCTGCAAGGTCATCTAACCAGAAATCAGTAGCGTCCACGTTTTTCCCGGTTGCCAGCAACCCCAATATTAAAAAAACCATCGCTAAAAATGTGATTTTGTATTTTAGCATTTCTACTCCCTAATTTAATAAATAATGGCATTACCCTTCTTTTCAATATTTTTTTACTGCCTGAGCGTATTATAATTATACACCTTAATAAGTCAAAATTCAAGTTCTGCAACTTTAAACTCGAGTTATTTTAGTTCAGGCCTCAGGCTTCCGTCCGAGGGAGAATTTGCAGCCGCAGTATTCCTGCCGGTAAAGACGCAGGCTTTTCGCAAGCTCCAAACTCCGCTTGAATCCATCCTTTTTTTTAAAATTCATATCTACAAATTCAACTCCTGACTCTTGGCCCGCGGCTTTGCCGGCAGCTATTACCTGGGACGATTTTTTATGCGGAGATATAGTAAGCGTAGTAGTAAAAAAAGGCATTCCCATTTCACAGGCCGCGCACGCGGCAGCGCTAAGGTTTTGCCGGAAACACACCCCGCACCGGCTTCCCCCTTCCGGCTCATTTTCCAGACCTTGTACTAAGTTGCACCATGCTTCCGGTTCATAGGCAGGGGCTACCAAGGGAAATTTCATTTGCCGCGCCACACTCTCGACATCGCTCAAACGCCGCTTGAATTCCTCTTGCGGATATATATTGGGATTATGGAAAAAACCCGTAACTTCATACTCCGGATTTAGCCGCTCAAAAACCGCGGTGGCATCCGGTGCGCAGCAAATATGTAATAGCAGTTTCGGACGTGAATTCATATGCTCTCTTCCTTTTCGGCAAAACCCAGGACCTTGAGGGTTGCTGCTGCAAGCAAACCTCAACCATCCCGGTCGGGTTTAGTGTGCATTATACAGGAAAAATGCCGCTTTATGGCTAAAAAATCATTTCCTCCTCAGACTGGGAAATTGACAATATCACGGGGTATTTATATAATAACTTAACTTTAGAAAATTCAATATTCACGCTGATTATCAGCAGAGGGGAAATTTATGCCAACCAAGCCGATAAAGCCGACAACGCGGGTAGGTCTGGCCTTAGGCAGCGGGGCGGCACGCGGCTGGGCCCATCTGGGAGTAATTCAGGCCCTGGTGGAAGCCGGTATCCGGATAAATTATATAGCCGGAACCAGTATTGGTTCTTTAGTTGGAGCTTTTTTTGCCGCCGGCAAGCTCGAAATGCTTCAGGAGCTTATATTAGAGCTGGACTGGAAGAAGTTCACCGCTTTGATAGACGTAGTTTTTCCGAAGTCAGGGATAATCGAAGGTAAAAAGATAGAGAATATTATGCGTGAGCATGTGCCTAAAACCCGCATCGAAGATTTCACCCTGCCCTTCAGCGCGGTATGTACCGATCTATTCACGGGCCGCGAGATAATTATTCAGCAAGGTGATGTCATCAAGGCCGTTCGGGCCAGCATATCAATCCCCGGCATTTTTACGCCGGTACGCAAAGATAATACATTTCTGGTAGACGGCGGGTTAGTGAATCCGGTTCCCGTGAGTGTTGTTCGCAACATGGGCGCCGGCTTTGTGATTGCCGTAGATGTAAACCATGATGTGGTACAACCTAAAAACGTTGACCGTGCCTCGCGCCTGGCCCGTCCGCCCCGGACCCAAACTCCTTCCGATTATACCGGCTCCGGACCAATGCGACGGCTCTTGGAAGCTTGGAATAAAAAAAACTGGAGGCCTCCGGCCAAGGTTCTGCCGCAAATCCAGCAATGGCTGCGCCGGGATCCGGCGCCCAACATTTTCGAGGCTTTAATAACTTCTTTAAATATCATGGAAGCGCAGATAACTGACACCAATCTCCGGATCAGCCCCCCGGATCTTTTAATACGTCCCCGCCTGAACGATATCCGGTTTATGGAATTTCACAGGGGCCGGGAAATCATCTCCCGGGGATATGCCGAAGCTAAAACGCAGATTACATTACTCCGCTCTAAAGAAACTGTGTCATAGTTGAATTTAGAAGGATTTTTGGAGATTTTATCCGGGCGGAAAATCAGATAATTTGAAAACAGAAATTATTTAATGCTTTCCGGCGCTGCCCCCGGTCCCAAAAAAGAGTCAATTCCACGCTTAATTAGAAATGTTTCCAATCTTTTTTTATGTTCCAGCGCTACTTCAAGAAATTCAATTCCCAGATAAAATTGTTTATACTCTTTAACCGCGCACCATGCCACCCGGGAAAATATAATTATCGGCAAAAAATTTTCTTCCGCATAAATTTGCTTGGTTTTATTTCTATATTTTCCATTAAGTGGCAGGAAAAGAGTAAGTATAACATGAAGTTTTTTACGCAGCTTGCGGTCACACTTGATAGCTATTCCTTTGGCGCTAAAATTCTCAGTTGTGCTTTCTAAAGCACGATACATATCGCCCTGTTCAAGGAATTTATAGTGTACCGGAACGCTCAGTGGGATTCGAGGATATCGCCGTTGTTCAACTCCTGACGCCTCTTTTAAGTCCGGGCCCATGGAGAACATCTCCTCCCCTTTATTCCTTTGATGACTATATTGTAAATCCATCCATACCGATAAAGCAAGTAAAATAAGCACCCCTCCCTTACCCGGCTGGACCGGCCCCCAAGCTATTGGTTGATTTCCAGGCGTAATTCCTTGGCTGTTTCCACTAAATTCCGCAAAGCGCTTTTCACTTCTTTCCAGTCTCTGGTTTTCAATCCACAATCCGGGTTAATCCACACTTGGGCTGCGGGAACAACCTCCAAGGCTTTTTTCAGAATAGCTTTCATGGTTTTGATTTCCGGCACCAGGGGTGAATGTATGTCATATACCCCGGGTCCAATATCACTGGGATAATGAAACTTACCAAAAGCCTTTAAAATTCCCATCCCGGAGCGTGATTCCTCAATGGAAATAACATCAGTATCCAGGGCCGCAATCGCCTCGAAAATATCCTCGAAATCACCATAACACATATGCGTATGTATCTGGGTTTCGTCTTTCACTCCTGCCGATGCCAACCGGAAACAATCGACCCCCCAGCGCAAATAAGCTTGCCAGGTTGATTTTTTCAACGGCAATCCTTCCCGCAATGCCGGTTCGTCTATCTGGATAACTTTGATACCGGACTTTTCCAAATCTTTCACTTCATCACGAATCGCCAAAGCAATCTGCCTGCAGGTGTCTGCCCGGGGTTGATCATCGCGCACAAAAGACCATTGTAAAATGGTAACCGGGCCGGTCAGCATTCCTTTTACCGGTTTATCCGTTAATGCCTGGGCATAGACCGACCAGGCGGTTGTCATTGCTTCCTTGCGTTCTATATCACCGAAAATAACCGGCGGTTTTACACAGCGCGAGCCATAGCTTTGCACCCATCCGTTCCCGGTAAATACAAAGCCTTCCAATAGTTCGCCAAAATATTCAACTATGTCATTGCGTTCAAACTCGCCGTGAACCAATACATCCAGGCCAATTTCCTCCTGAAAAGCAATGCATTTTCTGATTTCTTCTTTCAAATAGTCCTGGTAACGGGCGGGACTGATTTTCCCGGCTTTATAATCCCGGCGCCGGCTTCGAACCTCTTTGGTCTGCGGAAAAGAACCGATCGTGGTGGTTGGCAAAACCGGCAATTTCAATTTTTCCTGCTGTTGTTTTCTTCTTGCCTGAAATAAAGCGCCTCTTGTTTCCATCCCTTCATTTACTTTCCGACAATGTTCCTGCACCGGCTGCCGATTGACCTTTTCTGAACTATGCCTGAACTGAATAATGGATTGTCGTTTGGCTAATTCGTCAGCAACTGCCAACTTCCCTTGATTGGCAACCTCCCGCAGCAAGTTAAGTTCATCCAGCTTTTCCACGGAAAATGCCAGCCAGGCCTTAATATCGGCATCCAGTGATTCTTCGTCTTCCAGACTAAAAGGCACATGCAGCAATGAACATGATGAACTAATAATCAAACATTCTTCACCTAGGAGCTTGTCGGACTTTGTTGTTGACTTATGATATAATGACAGCAGTTTCCCCCTTTCAAA
>CBDUZI010000143.1:0-4730 GCA_965371665.1 uncultured bacterium | reverse complement strand
TGAAGAATGATTCGGGATAATGATTGTGTCATAATGTGCTGACCTTGATATATTTCGCCCTTTCAGGGCTTTGGTGTTAGGCTGCTTGTCACCCAGGGCGATGCCCTGGGCTGGTATGTTTCACCCCTTCGGGGTGTTGACTTTTAAACCATAAATAAATAGCCTGACTCCTGCCTAAGAAAAGCTAAAAGAGCCGGCACCGGAAAGTTTTCAGGAACTGTTTAGCGATTGGAGATGACCGTGGAACCGGAAAAATTGCGGCTGCTCACGGGAAATAGCATAATAATTTTTTATTTAGGAGTTAGGGACCGGAATTTCGACTTGACAACTATATGATGTATAATGTATGATGTATCTAGAGGTGAGGGGCATGAGTCATTTGCATAGAACTCAAATATATCTGGCAGAAGAGCAATTGCGGCGGCTTAAATTGGAAGCGGGGCAGGATAAATTACCGGTTTCTGAATTGATCCGGAGAGCTATAAATCACTTTTTGCGAAGCCGGGAGAAAAGGGCGGATTGGAAGCGCGATCCTCTTATCCGGGCGGTCGGTAAAGTTAAACTTACAGTACAGGATGCTTCGGTGAACCATGATGCCTATATATACGGAAAGCCGGGCAGGAGGTAAGGCTTGGAGAAGGTTTTTGTGGATACCAGCGGATGGGTAGCTCTTTTTGTAGCCAATGATATGAACCATCAAAAGGCGCTGGCTATTTTTGAAAACATTAAACATTCCAAGTTGGAGATTTACACTTCTGATTATGTTATTGATGAAACCATCACCACCATTCTGGCGAGAGGCAGTCACCGGCAGTCAGTTTTGGCGGGAGACACACTATTTACCAGCAAGCTTATAAGAATAATTCATGTTGCGCCTGATTATCTTGCGGCGGCATGGGAAATTTACCAAAAATACAAAGATAAGAAAATTAGTTTTACAGATGTTTCCTGCTTCTCAATCATGAAAAACCTAAATATAGAAAAAGCTTTTTCTTTTGACCGTGATTTTGCGCAGGCGGGAATTGTTTTAATGAAACCGGAATAGCATTTTCAAACATAATCCCTTTTTCACTATCTCTGGGTTATACCTTGACATATCAGGGCTTGAAGATGTAATTTATTTCTGGATTCCGGCCTGTTCGGGATCCGGATTAATTTGCGCGCTCCACCCTGTGGCTTTAAATGAAGCAGTGCTGCAGATGTTTGCGCATGGCATTATGACCGGCTGATCAGCGTTAATTATATTCCCTCTGCCGACAATTAAAATTTCCGGATTGAATTTAAAATCTCCCACCTCGATTTTTTCTTTTTAACTAAGAGCCTGAGAAATTAGCCGTTTTTGTCATACCCGCATGTAGTAAGCGGGTATCCAGTGACTTTTAGCCTTTGAAAATCAAAGCTGCTGGATTCCGGCTAAAACCATGCCGGAATGACGGACACTATGGAACTTGGCGATTTGCTTAGGTTGCGTGAATTTGTCGTTTCCGCAACAGAAACAAACTATTTCAATATAGATTCCAGGGCCTCGGGAAAGGCTGGACTTTTTCGGTGTTCCCCATGTATAATCAGCATATTACAAGAGGTATTCGCGACTATCGCGGAAAAGCGTGAGTGGGCGGAGCATTTATGTCAAAACCTGAATACCATCCGGATAAAACCTCCAGTCTGAAGATAGAATTTACGGTCTGGGTTGTTCTGCTTCTGTCATTGACGACCGCAACCCTCACCTGGTTTATTCTGAGTCTGGAGCGGGAAGCATTGAAGCAGGAAGTCACCCGCCGGGGGATAGCCTTGGCTCAGTATGTGGCGGCTCACAGTCTTGATCCTTTTTTAACCGATGACAAACTTACTTTGGCTACATTGGTAGCTGATATTATGAAGAACGAAGATATGGTCTATGCCTTGCTGGTAGACCGGAATAGCCGTCTGGTGGCAGCGGATCGCTCGGACCTGATCGGCCGGGCATATCAGCGTCCTCCGGGATTATATCCCCTGGACCGGCCGAGTCCCCGGATTCATACCTGGATGCATTCCCAAGCGGGCCGGGTTATTGATATCGGTATTCCCTTAATCCTGGAAGGTAAAACCAAAATTGGCGAAGTACATATCGGAGTTTCGCATTTCACCATTGACCAGGTAGTTTCCAATGCCTGGCGGAACGCCGCCGGCCTGGCCGGCATTTTTCTGCTGGCCGGCTTGTTGGGGTCTATTGTGTTGGTTACCTTGATGCTGCGGCCCGTTTCCGAGCTAAGCAAAGGCGCGCAGGCTATCGGGCAGGGAGATTTGAATTATCAGATACCCGAGATGCGGCGGAATGAGCTGGGCCAACTGGCAGTGACTTTCAACCGGATGACCCGGGAATTGCGGGCCGCTACGGAGCAGGCGCTGGAACAGGAGAGAATAAAAAAGGAGCTGCAGGTCGCCCATCAGATCCAACATATGCTGCTGCCCAAGCAGACTCCCAAAATTCCCGGGTTCACTTTTGGCACCCTTTACCGGGCGGCCAAGGAAGTCGGGGGCGATTACTACGATTTTTTTCAACTGGATCAGAATCACTTTTCGATAACCGTGGCGGATGTTTGCGGGAAAGGGGTGCCGGCGGCCATGTTAATGAGCGTGGCGCGCAGCATGCTGAAAACCGTGGCTTTGGGTGATCTCTCGCCGGCCGGCGTAACGCGGGAGTTGAACCGGTTGCTGTTGAACGATTTGCGGGGCGGATTATTTATCACCCTCTTTTATGCGGTGGTGGATATAGACAAAAAAACCCTGACCTATACCTCGGCCGGACATAATCCGGTTATGGTCTGGCATCCCCGCGGCAATAAGTTCCAGGCGCTTAATCTGGAACCGCCATGTTTGCCGCTGGGTCTGGACGGCAGCGGTATGTTTGATAAATTAGCTAAGGAACGAAAAATTACCCTTCGCAAGGGAGATGCCATTATCCTTTATACTGATGGGGTTACGGAAGCGGTTGATCCCCGGGGAGAGGTTTTCGGAGTAGAGGGGTTAATGAACTCCATTCGCGCGTGCGCCGATCATGAAAATGCCGAGGGCATTATCGGGGGACTGGATAACGACCTTAATAAATTTTGCGGACAGTTTGCGCAGAGTGATGATATTGCAGTAGTGGCCATGAAAGTAGAGTGAATTTGAACAAGAAAGGGAGGGAGTGAGAAATGACATTGCGCCGGGACGAAGCGATTAATATTAATATCAAAAGTAAGGAAGACAGCGAAGTTAGAGTGGTGGAAATCAATGGTGTTATTGACACAGGCACCACCCTGATACTGGATGAACATTTAGCCGGATTATTACGCGAAAATTGCTTTAAAATACTTATCAACATGTCGGAAGTTTCCTACGTTTCTTCGGCGGGTTGGGGTCTGTTTGTCAGTTTGCTGCAAAAAACCCGCGACCATGACGGTGATATTAAACTGTTTGCGATGAAATATGAGGTTCGCAATGTCTTTAATATGCTGGCTTTTCATAACTTGATTTTAACTTACGAAACCGAGGAAGAAGCCCTGGCGGCCTTTGGACACGCCTAGGAGCCTGTCGGACTTAAGCACAAAAGTGGATATTAAGCACTCTTCCCCCCTTTGAAAAAGGGGGATAAATCCCCCTCCTGGGGGAAAGGATTTTAATGATGTTGAAAATTATAAGCGCGGCGTTGATTTTAGTGCTGGGAGCTGCCGGATGCGCTCAAGATAAAAGTCCCGTACTGCCGGTCGATATCCATACCATATCCGTAGACAAGCGACCGCAGGGTTTTGCCCGCAGCTTAGACGCGGGGAATCTGCTGGTCAGTTGTTATGGAAGCCGTACGGTATGTGAAATCAATCTGGAGGACCGTTGCGTCAGTCAAAGACTGGAGGTGCGAAAAGGGCCGAACCGGTTGATCCCGGATCTAAATCGCCGGGGAATTTACTGTCTGCATACCGGAGAAAATGTTCTGGCGATTTTAGGCGGAAATCCAGTACGCGTAAGACGCACCATGGGTACCGGCAGCATTGCGCTGGCCGGCGGGGCTTTGCGTCCGAACCAGAGTGAATTGTGGATTTGTGACGGAGTTTCATCCATTTACGTACTATTGGCCGGAAACATGAGGCTCAAGGATAAAATTCAGCTGGGACGTTACACCCAGCAGGTAGCCTTTAACCGCGGCGGGTCAAGGGCTTTTGTAACCATGAAAGGCGAGAATGCCATAGCCGTAGTTAATACGACTAAGGGAGAGGAAATCGCCCGGATCCCGGTAGGGATATATCCCCGCGACATTGTTTTAGTGGGGAACACGGCTTGTATTTCAAATTACGGATCCCACGATATTTCATTGGTAGATACGGCCAAATTAGAAGAGCGGGCGCGTATTCGCGTGCGGCGCAAACCGAATTCGCTTTCCGCCCGGGGAAATACCCTTTGGGTTTCCTGCGAGGATTCCTATCGGATAGTAGCCATAGACGTCGCGAAAGCTAAAATCATCGGAACCATTAAAACCGGTTTCTATCCCGGCGCGATAATGGCCCTTGCCGATGGATCCCTGGCAGTCGCAAATCCCCGCCGCAATAAAGTGGCCCTGATTCAACCCCGCAAATTGCCGGACGAGAAAAAATAATTATTAGACAAAAGTCAGACACTAGGAGTCTGTCGGACTTAGGCATTCTCCCCCTTTTGTAAACTTTCTATTACCCATAAATGCTTTTAGCAATTTGAACGCCTTCAATGATACTGGC
>CBDUZI010000142.1:0-4893 GCA_965371665.1 uncultured bacterium | reverse complement strand
ATTAAATCCCCCCTGCCCCCTTTACAAAAGGGGGAGAATGACCTAAGTCCGACAGGCTCCTAGGAAATATAACAGTTGACAAATTATAGAATATAAGCTATATTGTATATAGTTTATATTCTATAAAAGGAAACAATAAATTGAACACAAAATTGCGCCAAGCACAGAAAAAAGTATTAAAGATCTTTGGAAAAAAACCGGGGAGCTTTGCCCTGGCCGGTGGAACAGCCTTGGAAATATACTACTTCCATCACAGATTTTCCTGGGACTTGGATTTTTTCTCTTCCACCTATAATCTCCGGGAAATTAGCATGATAATTTCTGCCATTGAAAAAGATTACGGAACCGCGCCAATACTTGAAAATGAAACGGATAATCCCCGGTATGCCAGGATGCAAATCTATACTTTGCAAATAGAGGGGGTATCCGACCCGTTGAAAATAGACTTTGTCGAGGATACTTTGCCTTTGGAACCGGCTGTGAAAAGATTTAAAAATGTTCCGGTTTATGCAAGCGAAAGGATATATGTCCAGAAATTGGCGGCCATTACCGGAGTGCAGCTTAAGCCGGATGCTATCGGACGTGAGATTTTAACCGGCAGAAGCGAAGCACGGGATGTAATGGACTTATACTGCCTTTCGCAGAAAATATCATTGCATTCTTTCCTGCGAACCAAGGCGAATAAATACCAACGCGGCATGGTCCAATGGTACCGCCAATTTTCCCGGCAGGATTTCAAAGTGCAGTGGCTGGATCTGGAGGTTTACGATAAAAAGCTGGACTGTAGAGAGATCATCCGGTATTTAGAGAGTGAAATCAAAATATTGATAGACGAGGAATTGAAATGATTATCAGGCCATATTTCCAGGATCTTTCAGAGCGTGCCCTGCAAGAAACCCAGAAGATATTTAAAGATACTGAGCATCCGAAATTTGTCAGCCGCATGGTAAGGCTTTTATCCCAATGTGACAAGCCCAAGGAGGTTTTCAACCTGGTTGGCAGGCAGGGGTTTCTTAATGCCTGGCCAAAAATATTGAAGTATTGGAAGCGGACTCAAGCGGCAACAGATTTTAGGGACTGGTGGCAAACCATATACGAGCGCCTGCTTGAGCGCGATCAGGCAGGAAGAAGTCCGGCTGGCATGCCCTTGAAAAAACTTCAAATCATGGGCAATAAAATCATGCAGGCCAGAACGGCCAAAGGCTGGACCCAGCAAGACCTCGCCCAAAAAGCGCGGCTTAAACAGCCGGATGTTTCCGCTATTGAGAAAGGAAATAAAAACCTCACTATTGAAACTTTGGCGCGTTTGGAGCAAATGCTGGAGATAGAACTTTTTGCAACCGAGAAGGTGAAGAAAAAGGATGAACAACCAGCAGATATTGAAAAGCAGCCCTTTACCTTCATTGATTCACAACAGAGCAGAATTTATGCTGATCTCTTTGAATTGATCAGTCCGGGAGCAGCAGATTTCTATAAAGATGCCTGCCGGCTATTGGAACCGAAATCTGATTTTGAAAGCAAGACCCTTTTAATCGGACATCTCTTTCGTGAAATCGAAAGCGCGATTCGGGCAATATTGGTCAGCAGCTTTAAAATTAAACCGGAAGACAAGAATGAAGATAAGCACAAACATCAAATAGAGGAGATTCTGAAAAAGCTAAAAATCGCCGGGAAGGAACCGTGGACCAAGACATGGCTGCGAATTGCTGATAAGAAAAATACCTATACCCTATCTAAGCTGGCTCATCGCGATGCACTATCCAAGCCCCGGGATTTATCCAGTGAAACGAATCTCTTTTTCAATGAATTCCAGGATTTCCTCGAAAAAATATTAGGCGAAACCAGAAGACATTTTCGGCATTTTTTTTCTGATCTGGATAGCTTACATTCTAAATCGGAACCCACGGAAAAAGATGCGAAATTATTACTAAATAAAATTCCGAACACCCCTGTGACAAGAGGATATTTTTTTGAACGCTGTAATGATAAATGGCTGGGTCTACTTAAAATGCAGGAGGTATTCAAACACCCTCCTGCTCCGGTCTCGCTTGAGGATGGGACTACTACTTTTCCATACTGGCCGGAAGCTGATTATTTGGCACGCATGGCCTCGAGTAAGCCGGAAAAAGTCTGTGAGATAATTTTTAAAATGCCTTCCACCAGGAATATTGCGGTTATTAATAATCTGGCCGAGGCCGTGCTGGCCATGCCGGCAGCGCTGGCTGTTCGTCTCATTGATAAGATAAAGCTTTGGACGCAGACAAAATATTTGGGCTATACATTAACAGGTAAACTTGGAAGTCTTATAACACACCTGGCATCAGCCGGAAATGTTGAACAAGCACTTGATCTTACTGAAACCCTACTTGAGATTCAGCCAGATCCTAAATTCCAGAATCGGGATAAGGAAGACAAGCGGCTTTGGTCAGAGCCGCAGCCTCAAACGCGGGTTAATTTTTATGAATATAAAGAAATTCTGGAAAAGAGCATTCCCGAACTGGTTAACCTGGCCGGCATGCAAACCTTAAACCTTTTATGCGATCTGCTTGAGAAATCAGTGACTTATTCCAGATATCCGGGAGAAGATATCGGGCAGCGCGATTCATCATATTTATGGAGACCGGCCATCGAGCCGCATGAACAAAATAAACACGATTCTTTACAATCCATTCTGGTGGATGCGTTGCGGGATACAGCAGCACAATTAAGCCGGAGTCTGGACATAAGCGTTCTGGTCAATCTTCTGGAAGCAAACCCATATAAAATATTTAAGCGCCTTGCTTTGCATCTCCTGAGCCGGTCAACAACCGCCCTGGGCCTTATTGAAGAACGCCTGGCTAATCGGGACCTGTTTGATGATGTGCATTGCCAGCATGAGTATGTTTTGTTGATGAAAAATAAATTTCTGGAAATATCTCAGGAAAAACAGCAAATTATTCTGGAATGGATCGAGCAGGGGCCGGATATTAAAGAATACGAACGCCGGCATGGCAAGCGTCCTACGGATGAAGAAGCCGGGCAATATTGCGAAAGATGGAAACGCAACCACCTGGCCTGGATAGAGCCTAATTTGCCGGAAAAATGGCAGGGCTATTATACCGAACTAGTAAAAAAATACGGCGAACCAGAACATATTGGATTTCCATATTATTCAGAAGGAGTACAAATAGGCCCAACCAGCCCCATAACCAGGGATGAGCTGAGGATTATGCCCATATCAGCAATAGTAAAATATATAAAAGAGTGGCAGCCTTCCGGCGATTTAATGGATCATTCACCCAGAGGCTTGGGCAGAATGCTTTCCGCCGTGGCAAAGGATGATCCCTCGCGTTTTACGGCTGAGGCCGCAAAATTCAAAGATTTGGATCCTACCTATGTAGGAGAATTTCTTTTTGGGCTGGAGCAGGCGATACGCGAAAAAAAACAAAACATCAAGCATTGGGACCAGGTCATGGAACTATGTCATTGGGTAATTAACCAGCCGCGCGAGATACCTGGAAGGCAGAACCAAAACTTTGACAGCTTTCACCAGGATCAGGATTGGGGTGAGACGCGCGGAGTGATTGCGGACTTGATCGCTGCCGGCTTGCAGTATATCAGCACTGGTATACTGCTTAATCTGCGGAAGAAGATATGGAATATTCTCGAGCCTTTAACCCATGATCCGGACCCCACGCCTGAACATGAACGAAAATATGGCGAAGACCCTTCATCACTCTCGATAAGCAGCACGCGGGGCAGAGCCATGCATGCGGTGATTCATTATGCCTTGTGGATGCGCACACATCTGGAAAAAAGACACGATGCCCAGGAAAGACTGAGCCGCGGATTTGAGGAGATGCCAGAGGTTTACCGGGTTTTGGAAAAACATCTTGAAATCTCAAGCGATCCATCCCCAGCCATACGGTCTGTGTACGGCCGATGGTTTGCCGGGCTGATTCTGCTTGATCCGGACTGGGCGCAAAGCAATATAGGGAAAATATTTCCAGCAACTGAATCCGAACAAGTATTCTGGAAAGCAGCGTGGGACGCATACCTGATTTATGGCCAGTTTAACCCTAAAGTTTTAAAGATTCTCAGTACCGAGTATTTTAAAGCCATTGACCGGCTTGACCAGGCATCAGAACAAGAGGCCAAAGGCCTGGCAAGCCACTTAATAGCACTTTATGGGCACGGGGAAATTGATTTAAGTAAAGAGGGGCACCTGGCCCGGTTCTGGGCCAAGGCTTCTGACAATATCAGGAACGAGGCATTAAGTTCTGCCGGGCGTGTGCTAAATGACTCAAAGCCAGGGGAAATACCGGCACAGGTGATCATGCGATTAAAATATTTATGGGAGCATCGCCTGGAAGCGGCAATAAACACATTAAATCAGGATGAGTTCGCAGAGGAATTAGCAGCGTTTGGCTGGTGGTTTGCTTCCGGACATTTTGAGGAGCAATGGGCATTTACTCAGCTCTTAACCGTGCTCAAGCACACGAAAAAAATTGAGCCCATGCATTTTGTGATAGCGCGCCTGGAGCCTATGGCTCCGAAATTTCCGCGGGAAACCCTGCAATGCCTGGAATTAATAACTGAAAATGACGCCAAAGGGTATTTTGTAGCGTCTCATCACGACGCAATCCGGAAGATGCTCGAAAATATTCTTGGAAGACAGGATGAAAAAATACGCGAACAAGCGCAGGAATATATTAGTTGTCTTGTGAGCAAGGATTTTGTAAAATTTCGCGAACTTCTTTTATGATGGGGGACGGTCTTCGGAGCTTGAGCATTTAGTCGATTTTTGGGGTTATCATTCCCGAATGCCTTAATCGGGAATCTAGGAGCCTGTCGGACTCAAGTCATTCTCCCCCTTTTGTAAAGGGGGCAGGGGGGATTTAATCAATAAAACGC
>CBDUZI010000141.1:0-4991 GCA_965371665.1 uncultured bacterium | reverse complement strand
TCCCCCTCAATCCCCCTTTTGCAAAGGGGGAAGAGTGCTCAAAATCCGATTTTGTGCCGAAGTCCGACAGACTCCTAGAGACTCCTGGCAATTCGAATTTGTGTGCCCTATGAAACAAACGATCGCAAATAGCGTCAGCCGTAGTCGGTTCTCCGATAAATTCGCACCCGTCTTTAAGGGGAACCGGCTGGTATGGATTCATTGAATACATGTGTTTCTTCAATGATCTTTCTGGTATTTCGCTACGTAACCATCCAATACTTCCCTTATCATCTTCTGATACGGAAAATGGTATTTCCTGGCATTTTCTTTAAAAAATTCCACACTGGCTTTGCTTAAGATAATAGTAACTTTCTGGCTTTGAGGTTTTAAAGCAAGTTTATCCGGCGGCGGAAGAAAATCATCGATTACTACCATATTTATATGTTTATCAGTATAATTTATTTTCTTTTTCATAGAGCTGCTTCCCCTTTCTCCAATATCCGGCTCCGATAATCCGGATGGTTTCACCCTTTCTTTATACCATATTTCTATACATATATCCATATGGTTTTTTATATTTACATTACTAAAATAATACCTTCGATATTTCAGACAGGATTTCGATGATTTTCTTTCACTCAGGGAGGTTGTTTTTTTCTTTAGGAGATCAGGGGCAGTTTATGAGTTATGTTTTGGGGAATCAATAAAATCTATTTACCCCGGATCAATATCTCCGCGATCTGCACGGCATTGGTGGCCGCTCCTTTGCGAAGCTGGTCCCCAGCCACCCAGAGCACCAGGCCATGGGCATGGGAAATATCCTCCCGGATGCGGCCGACAAAAACCAGATCCTGCCCCGAAGAGTCCAGGGGCATGGGATATTTCAGATTAGCCGGATCGTCCACTACTTTTACGCCGGGTGCGGATTCCAGCAGTTCACGGGCCTGCTGGGCGGTCAATTTCTTTTCCGTCTCGATCTGCAGGGATTCGGAATGGCTGGTAAAAACCGGAACCCGGATCGCAGTGGCGGAAACCCGGATGGAATCATCATGCAGCATTTTTCGGGTCTCATGGAGCATTTTCATCTCCTCCCGGGTGTAACCGTTATCCAAAAAGGTGTCAATGTGCGGCAGAACATTAAAGGCGATTTGATAAGGATATACCTCATGCCTGATCGGCTCTCCGGAGACAAACTGTTTAACCTGGTTTTCCAACTCCGTGATAGCCTGGCTGCCGGTCCCGGAAACCGCCTGATAGGTACTCGCCACAATTCTTTGGATGCGGGCCGCGTCGTGCAAAGGCTTGAGTGGTACCAGCATAATAATGGTCGAGCAATTGGGATTGGCAATAATTCCCTTATGCTTGAAGATATCTTCGGCATTGACCTCGGGAATCACCAGCGGAATCCCGGGTTCCATGCGAAAGGCGCTGGTATTGTCTATCACCGTTGCCCCGGCCGCAACCGCATGGGGCACGTATTTTTTGGATATCGAGGCCCCGGCCGAAGCCAGGACAATATCCAGTCCGGCAAAGGATTGTTCCGTGAGTTCCCGGACTGGCACATCTTCCCCGCGGAATTTCAAGAGCCGGCCGGCCGAGCGGGCCGAGGCCAGGGGGCGCAATTCCGCTATGGGAAAACCTCGTTCCGCCAGAATCCGGAGCATAATTGATCCCACCGCGCCGGTTGCGCCCATGATACCGATATGATATTGCTTTGGCATAGATTGACTCCTACTTTTTTCTTTAAAATAAAAGTAGAAACAGGTTTCAAACCTGTTTCTACCTTTAAACCAAACTGGCCACCAAATCCCCGACTTGCTGCGTATCCAGACCCATGCGGCCGGCGGCTAAGGACTTTATCTTGCCCGATTCCAGGGCTTTAATCACCGCGCTCTCCACCGCTTTTCCGGCCTGATTCTCTCCCAGGTACTCCAGCATCATGCCGGCCGCGCAGATCGCGGCCAGGGGATTAATCTTCTTCTGACCCGTATACTTGGGCGCCGATCCGCCAATGGGTTCAAACATGGAAATGCCGTTGGGATTGATGTTTCCGCCCGCGGCAATGCCCATGCCACCCTGGATCATGGCCCCCAGATCAGTTATAATATCTCCAAATAAATTGGCCGTTACTATAGTCTCAAACCATTCGGGATTCTTCACCATCCACATAGTGGTCGCGTCCACGTGCGCATAATCCCGCGCCACCTCGGGAAATTCTTTCTCTCCCATCTCATGGAAAGCCCGGAACCAAAGATCTCCCACCTCGGTAAGCACGTTCATCTTATGTACCAGGGTGAGGCTCTGCTTTGCCCGCTTCATGGCGCGCTGGAAAGCATAATGCAAACAACGGTCCACTTCACTCCGCGAATAGGTCATAATCTGAGTGGCATACTCCAGGGGCGTTCCTTTATGCGCCGAGCCGCCCACGCCGGTATAAATCCCGCCGCAGTTCTCGCGAATAATCTCAAAATTTATCTGCTCCGGCCCTTTGTCTTTCAGCGGCGTTTCCACATTCGGGTACAGCTTTACGGGCCGCAGATTAATATACTGTTCAAAATGAAAACGGAGCTTGAGCAGAATGCCGACTTCCAGCGGCCCGGGCTTTACATCCGGGTGCCCGATGGCGCCCAGGTAAATACTGTCAACCTTGCCCAACTCATCCAGTACTGTGTCCGGAACCAGTTCCCCGGTCTTCAAATACCGGTTCCCGCCCAGATCATACTCAGTATAATCAAACGATATCCCCTGCTTCGCGGCCACGGCCTGCAGAACCTTGCGTCCTTCAGCCACCACCTCCGGCCCAGTGCCGTCGCCTGGAAGCACCGCGATCTTATAAGTCTTTCCCATAAAACCCTCCTTCTTATATTTTAGCGCCGGCTATCCGGCGCAACTTTACGCTGCTCGCAACCAGACAAGAGATGTGTATTCTCAGTCAATTACCTTGCAACCAGCCGCGGGAAATAACAAATTTAAACAGCAATATAAACGAATGTGCTTCTTTTGTAAAACAATTTATGCTGCTTAGAATGAATTACCATACGACTTGCCGCAGAGTATCCCATCCAGGGCAGGCCAAAGGGGGATCTCAATAAGATAACCCTGTAGCAAGAGGAAATAAACTGGTCTAATTATTATTCCATTTAATAGTTGCCTATTATTTTGTATGCCCCCTCTTTTTTTATTGACGTATTATTCAAAACATTGGTATAATTCCCACGAAATATAGGTTTTTCAAGTTTGTTTGAGAGGTAGTTTCATGTTAATTATAGCCTTTTATTTTGTACAATAATTGCCAATCTACAAAATAAGTTAAAAAGAGTGGTTATGAAGTTACCTGAAATAACCGAAACTATATGCAAGGGTAGATAAAGCATCAACTGTCAAGGACATACACTATGACATTCATGAGATGGCCGTTGGTTATAACCTTCTTATTCCTATGTGTAACTTTGCCGGCTCAGGCTTTTGATCGGAGAATAGGCGCGCGTCCCTCTGGAATGGGGGATGCTTTTCTGGCCTTGGCCGATGATATAAATGCTCTCAATTACAATCCCGCCGGGTTGGCCCTGATAAAAAATATTCAATTTTCCCTGGAATACGCCAATTTATATCCCGGCCTGGATGATGGCCTTATACAGGAAAACCATCTCATCTATGCTCAATCTCTTTACGAACGCGGCGGCCTGGGAGTAGCCTGGAATAACCGCTCGCTTTACGGAGCTTACACAGAAAACGAGTTTATTTTTGGTTATGCTCTGCGGCCGGTCAAAAATTTTCCACTGTGGACGGGAGTGACAGCAAAGTTTTTTTACCTGGACTACACCGACATGCAAAGTCGGGAGCAAAACTCTTATTTCATAAATTCCCATGAAAAATATCTGTTTGGCGTGGATTTCGGAGCCCTCTATGAACTAGTTCCGGAGGATGAGGTGACACCGGATATCCGGGTCGGGTTCAGCCTTTTTAATATTAACCAACCCGATCTGGGCTTGCATCACGAGTCGCGACAGCCCTTGGAACTTCGCGTAGGTACCGGCGTCAGGTTTAAAGAATGGGATGGCGCCATCGATTTCGTTTTTGTCGATTCATACTTCCAAATCCATGGTGGAGTAGAAAAATGGTTCTCGAATCGTCGCTGGGGAACACGTTCCGGAATCATTGCGGGAAGCGGGACCGGCACTACCTGGACACTGGGGGGCAGCTATGCTTTCGATATTTCCGAAATGAAAGCACGTTTAAACTACTCCTTTAACTATGCTTTTCAAGGAATTCAGGAAACCGCAGGCATTCATCGAGTTTCACTCGATTTCATGTATTCCCTTCCGCCTTCCAAAGAAACCATTGCCCGGGTTAAAAATTATATATTAGAAAAAATAAATCTCTACTATTCCGTTTCTCAAAAAATTAGAGTTATGCAGCAAAATTCTGATCCGAAATATCAGGCGAGGCTATCTATAGTTCAACGCCAAATGCATGAAGCAGTAGGTCAATTGATTATGCACCGAAATGCTATAGAGTTTTTGCGCAACCTCAAGCAGGCGGTTAAAAAAACTAAAGATATAGAAGCAGATATTAGAAGCGATCGGCTAATAAGAAAATTGCGGAATTGATAATAAGTTCCAGATTGATTAAATACATATAACCTGGGATACAAATGAATAAAACGATGCTAACCGGCAAAAAACAGAGCGTTATATTTTCCTTGGCGCTGGGTATTATGCTGGGGTGGTTTATGGCCACTTCTGCTTACCCGGACACGCCCACAGATACGCCAACCAGCACAGCCACATTTACACCTACTGACACGCCAACGAGCACTATCACACCCACTGATACACCGACCTACACCGTTACACCTACTGATACACCAACGAGCACTGTTACACCTACTGACACGCCGACCTTCACTGTTACTCCTACTGATACACC
The DNA here is from genome assembly GCA_965371665.1 of uncultured bacterium. Taxonomy (GTDB): domain Bacteria; phylum Oederibacteriota; class JAAXVQ01; order JAAXVQ01; family JAUVAV01; genus JAUVAV01. The sequence continues at coordinate 80 of CBDUZI010000141.1, read as the reverse complement.
AACGAGCACTGTCACACCCACTGACACACCGACTTTCACCGTTACGCCTACTGACACGCCAACGAGCACTATCACACCCA
>CBDUZI010000140.1:0-5156 GCA_965371665.1 uncultured bacterium | reverse complement strand
AAGCGGGCGTTTTATTGATTAAATCCCCCCTGCCCCCTTTACAAAAGGGGGAGAATGACTAAAGTCCGACAAGCTCCTAGGAGCTTGAGCATTTAGTCGATTTTGTCATTCCGGCATGCTTAAAGCCGGAATCCAGGCTTTTTTTAATGCTTATAAAATAATGCTTTTCTGGATTCCCGATACGAGCATTCGGGAATGACAACCTAAAAAACCGACTAAATGCTCAGGCTCCTAGGACCAGATAGTGAGGTGGTAAAATGAAAATACACAATGATGGAACAGGAAGCATACGGGTTAATTTTATGCTGCCTAAGTATCTATATGAAGATATGAAGCGTTATATACCCGAAAGAAAAAGAAGCCGGCTCATTACTAGTCTTTTAAAAGAGGAGTTGGCAAAGAGGGATAAGAAGTTATATGAGATAGCGAAATCAGTCGAAGAAGATAAAACATTAAACGAAGAAATGGCGGATTGGAATATTGCATTAAATGATGGATTAGAGGAGCATAAATGGAAATAAAAAGAGGTCAAGTTTATTGGATCAATTTAAATCCTACCAAAGGATCTGAAATAAAGAAACAAAGGCCTTGTGTGGTTATAGGGGAAAATGCGGTAAACCGCGCCCGGAGAACAATTATAGTTATTCCACTTTTCAGTTCCGGGACAGAACGACCATATTTGGCAATTGGGGTTCAATGTATGCAACAAAAAGCCATTGCCGTGATTGATCAGATCAGGGCAGTGGATAAATCGAGATTTTTGGAATACACTGGCAGCATGGATGATGAAGCTATGGCTAAAATAGAAGAGGGGCTAAGAGTTGTTTTGGGGGTATAAAAATTGCAGGAGACGGCTGGTATTTTGAATGAATGGAAATCTCCAGAGTACTGTCTAAATAAACAGGCTTGAAAAATTTAGGAAAATCACTAAAATATCGGAGGTTTCATATGTCGGAAGAAAAAGGGGTGAATTTTGATGAAAAAGGTATTTTTTCTGGACGCTTTTGTAATTTTGATGGTTTCTGTCATTGCCTTGGCATTTCCGATTGAGTGTGAAAGCAAAAAGCAACTGATTTATGGAGAATTCAATTGCGGCCAAACCATCACAGCCTCGAGCAATTACATTCTGCAAAGTACTTTGGGAGCGGGTATTAACCAAGGAATATCATCAAATACTGCTTATGCTATACATCCCTTGGCAGTAGAGGAATTGGGTAAAGCTGATAAAAACAAGGGAGAGAATAAAACTCCTGTCAAGGAAGATTAGTTACAGGAAATGAGAATTAACAGGATGACAACGGGTGTAAATAAGGTTTTAATCAAGGAGGAAGATCATGAAACATTTAGCTTTTTTATTTGTGTTATTAGCAATGGTGACGCAAATCTACGCCGAGGTGCCAAATCTTTTTAATTATTCGGGAAAATTAACCGATAAGAACAATAACGTGTTACCCAGCGGTAAATATAACATGAAATTTATTCTGTGGGACCATGCCACCAGCACAGATTCAAGTCATGAGGTTTGGGCAGAAGAACACTATTACACCAATGGCGTGGATATATTCGGAGGAGGTTATAATGTTGTTTTAGGAGGGCTTAAAGAACTGCCTGATTTTAATAAGCCTTATTGGCTGGAAATGATTGTAAGCATTAATGGAAAAGATGAAAAATTCAACCGCCAAAAAATGGTTAGTACTCCATATGCTATACGGGCGGAATATGCGAATCATTCTAATGGAACCGTTGTTTATAATAGCTTTTTTGATTTAATTGGTGAATACGACCCGAGACAAATCGTCCCTGTACATATCATGCATAAGAAACCGCAGAAAGTTTGGCTCTATCTTAAAAGTTCGAAAATGAGTTCCATTTATTATACTGAAATAGGCCAACATTCACATACGGTTGGAATAGGAGCTCATAATCATACGGTGCATATTGGTGCACATTCTCATAATATTACATATCATACTACTGGTCTGCCCTGGATAGAAATGAGCGGTCCATCATCGGCAGTAGGTAATCCTAATGGTGTAATACACAATACTGACCTTGGGACTAAAACAGCTTCTACTTTCGACTATGGGACTAAAACATCCAGTGCCATCGGTCTCATGCCCGCCGGTAGGAGCCTCAATACTTCTGCTCCGATGGAATTTATTGAAGATTTACAAATCCATTTGGATGGACAATTAATTACTGCAAATGTAATTACACAAGTTTCCAATCCTACTTCCTGGAACGGACAATTAGGCAACGGAACAGGTTCACATCCTTTTGTAAATGGAACGGGATTAGTTGATATTACAGATGTAAATGGCTCAAATACTTGGTCTGTGGGAACTCATACATTTTCATTTTTTGTGCATCCCGGTAAAAAAGGTGGAAGAATTCATTATACTGTAATTATTGAATATTAATTTGAGGGAAATATTTTATGAAAACCTCTGCTGTAATTATTACTAAAAATGAAGAAGATTCCCTGGAACGTCTTCTTAAAAGTTTATATTGGGTAGCGCAAATCGTTATCATAGACGATTTCAGTATAGATAAAACACTTGAAATTGCAAAAAAATATCAGGCAAGAGTAATTTCTCACAAATTCGAAGATTTTTCTAAACAACGTAATTTTGGTTTAAAGTACGCAGAAAGAGAATGGGTTTTGAGTTTAGATGCCGATGAAGAGATTCCAGAAGAAAGTATTGAATTACTTAAATCAGCAATTAGTACTGCTCAAGAAGATGTTGGTGGTTTTCGGATTTTACGCAGGAATTTTGTTTTAGGAAAATGGTTAAAACATGCACGGAAGTATGGAAAGCGTGTCAAGTTTTATGATATATTTCGAATATTTCGTGACGGTTATTGCCGAGGAGATTATATTGGAGGCGCGATTAAACTTTTTCGAAAAGAAAAAAGTTATTTTGAAGGAATTGTCCACGAAGAACCGGTTGTGAAAGGTAAAATTAAGCAAATGCAAGCCTATATAAATCATTATACAGGAGATTCGATCCACGATATTTTTAACAAAGTGAATTTTTATACTACCCTGCATGCTAATAAAATATCCGAACAAACAAAACAATATTCCAAAAATTTCTTTAATTTGGCATTTTGGAGACCTGTCAAAATATTTTTCTTCAACTATATCCGCAAGAAAGGGTTTCTCGATGGCCGTTCTGGACTAATTCAATGTCTCGCCGATATGAATTATGAATTTCTGAAGAATATCAAACTTTATGATTATTACCACGGTTATCAAAAAGATGTTCATGGTTGAGTTGTGTTGGTAGTTGGCATACCGGTTTTATTTGGTTTTTTGGTTGATTTTTGCCCAGGTATCCCGGAGAGAGACCGTGCGGTTGAAGACTAAATTATCTTTAGTGGAAGCGGGATCGATACAAAAATACCCATGCCGCAGGAACTGATACCGGCTTCCCGGCGCAGCGTTCGCCAATCCGGCTTCGGCTTTACAGGCCTCAAGTCTCAGAAGTGAGCGAGGGTTGAGATTGCTCTTGAAATCAGCGCCGGTTTCCACTGCTTCCGGGTTGGGCTTGGAAAATAAGTGGTCATACACGCGTACTTCAACGTCCAAGGCATGAGCAGCAGAAACCCAGTGCAGGGTGCTTTTTACCTTACGGCCGTCCGGCGTGCCTCCGCCCCGCGATTCCGGATCATAGGTGCAATGCAGCTCAATTACTTCTCCGGTGGTTTCATCTTTGGTTACGCTTTGGCAGGTAATATAATATGCATGTTTCAATCTTACTTCGCGTCCGGGAACCAGGCGGAAATATTTCGGGGGCGGGTTTTCCTGGAAGTCTTCCTGTTCAATATATATTACCCGGGAAAAGGGCACTAGGTGTTTTCCGCCCTGCGGGTCTTCCGGATTATTCTCCGCTTCCAATTCTTCTGCTTGATCTTCCGGATAATTGTCGATCACCACTTTGAGGGGGCGCAGCACTACCATAACCCGCGGACAAATTTTGTTCAGATACTCGCGGATATAATATTCCAGCATTCCTATTTCAATAATACTATTGGTTTTATCTACTCCGATATGTCCGCAGAAATTACGGATTGCCTCCGTGGGAACTCCCCGCCTTCGCAGGCCTGAGATAGTCGGCATTCTGGGATCATCCCATCCACTAACATGACCCTCGTTTACCAACTGGAGGAGTTTTCGCTTACTCAGAACCGTATATGTAAGTTCGAGCCGGGCGAATTCGATTTGTTGCGGATGGCAATCTAAATCCAATTCGTCGAGTATCCAATCATAAAGCGGCCGCCTGTCTTCAAATTCGAGGGTGCATAGGGAATGGGTTATTTTTTCAATGGAATCCGAGAGGCAATGGGCGAAGTCGTACATGGGGTAAATGCACCACTGGCGGCCGGTTCTATGATGAATGGCATGCCGAATGCGATAGAGCGCGGGATCGCGCAGGGCGATATTGGGATGAGCCATGTCGATCTTGGCCCGCAGGGCGCAGGCCCCATCAGGAAATTCTCCCTGGCGCATACGTTTAAAAAGGTCCAGATTTTCCTCGGCCGAACGGGTACGATAAGGACTATCCTTTCCGGGCCGGGTCAGGGTGCCGCGGTACTCCCGGGTTTCCTGGGGGCTCAGGCCGCAGACATAGGCCTTTTCCCGTTGGATAAGTTCAATCGCGTATTGATAAAACTTTTCAAAATAATCCGAAGAATAATAAAGATGGCGGCCCCAGTCGAAACCCAGCCATTGCACATCCCGCTGGATGGAGTCAATGTATTCCTGTTCCTCTTTTTCGGGGTTGGTGTCATCGAAACGCAAATGACAGACGCCTCCGTATTCCGTGGCCACGCCGAAATTTAGGCAGATGGATTTGGCGTGGCCGATATGCAGATAACCGTTGGGTTCCGGCGGAAAGCGGGTAAAGACCTTTCCATGATTTTTGTCGTTTTTAACATCTTCCGAGATTTTTTTGCGTATAAAATCAAGGGATTTTTGGAATTTGACCGGGGTCGTATTTTCATTTTCAGGCATTTAGTTTAACCTCTAAGTAGAATAATGTTTTGCATTATATGAGTTTAGTTGATGAATGTAAAGATAATGATTTTTTCTAGGAGTCTGTCGGACTTAAGTACAAAATCGGATTTTGAGCACTCTTCCCCCTTTGAAAAAG
>CBDUZI010000139.1:0-5339 GCA_965371665.1 uncultured bacterium | reverse complement strand
GGAAACTGCTGTCATTATATCATAAGTCAACAACAAAGTCCGACAAGCTCCTAGGAGCTTGAGCATTTAGTGTGTTTTGTCATTCCGGCATGCTTAAAGCCGGAATCCAGGATTTTTCAATGCTTATAAAATAATGCTTTTCTGGATTCCCGATACGAGCATTCGGGAATGACAACCTAAAAAACCGACTAAATGCTCAGGCTCCTAGTGCCATCACTATACACGCCCACAGGGTCACATAGCGTATTGGCTCCCGCACTCCCGCCTTGATTAACACTATTGTGCGTCATATCCAGCTGGCCTATTACTATATCGGCTGAGGCATTATTTGCGCTCGGAATCTGGTTATAGATTAATACCCGGTGATTGCCGCGATCTGCCACATAGAGCCTGGTGCCATCACTATACACACCAACAGGCCAATTTATAGTATTGGCTCCCGGACTTCCACCTTGATTTGCCGTATTGGTCACCATGTTCGGCTGACCAATAACCACATCAGCAGAAGCATTATTTGAGCTCGGAATCTGGTTATAGATCAATACGCGGTGATTAGTGCCATCTGCCACATAGAGCCTGGCGCCATCACTATACACGCCATCAGGATAATATAGCGTATTGGCATTCATGCTTCCCCCTTGATTGAAACTATTGCTCGTCATATTCGGCTGGCCAATCACTACATCAGCCAAGGCATTATTCGAGCTCGGAAATTGGTTATAGATTAATACTCGATGATTATAACAATCAGCAACATAGAGCCTTGTGCCATCGCTATAAGAAACGCGAGGGCCATCTAGCGTATTGGCCTGCACGCTACCGCCTTGATTAGCGCTTCCGCTTGTCATGTTCTGCTGCCCGATCACCACGTCCGCGGTCTGGTTGGTGTAATAGGCACAAAGGCTTGCCGACAAAAATATCAGGCTTGACAAACATAACCAGCTTAATCTTTTGATTAGCATCGCTTCTTCTCCTTCCCTGCCTTTTCACCTGGCAGGCGCTATTTTACGATCCCCAGTTTTTTAATCTTCCGGACATGGCCAGAACTGCCTGAACTTGCTCCCAATTCCGCCCGGCAAAAGTAAACTCCCGGGCTCAGCGCTGAAACATCGGCCCATATTATATGAGTCCCGGAAGCAATACTTTCTTCCATTTTTAATACCCTTTCGCCGGCTGGGTTGTAAAAACTGATAACTGCCTTGCCTGGCGCCGGGCTCTGTAAAGCTATGCGGATTTGGTCCCTGGCCGGGTTCGGATACAAAAGCAATTCATTGTTTGTGATTTCAATTGTGGGCGAAACCGCCGGCGTGGCCCAGGCCAAAGCCTGCTTCAAGCCAGCCTCGATCCCGTCGGTATCAATCACTTTTAAATCCCACTCTCCTTGCTCGCTGCCAACAGGATTAAAAACGCATTGAATCGAGGCCGCTGTAATCACCGCCTGGGCCGCTATCAATTCCAGGGCCTGATAAACGAGCTTTATGGTGGTGTCTTTCCGAAAGCCCCGGCCCGATACCAGTGCGGAAAAGCTTTGGGCCGGAGACGCGGCGGCAGGCTCGAAGCGGGTGATTTTCATCTGGCGGGCAATCCCGTCCTGAAGCGAGCTGGTCTATTCAGCGTCGCTGATTGACACATTCCATTTGCCGCTCAGCGCTTCGGCCAGATCAAAATCACAGTACAAAGTGACGTCATCATGGACGGCAATATTGCTGCCGGCCAGGGAAGAAAAGCCGGATTTAGTTAACTCAACCTGGGTCGGCGGGTGGGAGATAAACCGGGTGCCGGTAATGGTGGCGGAAATGGCTTCCCCGCATATGGCCGCAGAGGGCTGGATGGCGCTCAGTTCCCAGGGCGGGTTGGCCATACTTTGGGCATAAATATCAAAGTCTCCGGCCCGTTTATCCTGCCAGACCATGATGGCGCCCTCAAAGGGGCCGCTGTTGATAAATGGAAGCGACTGCTCATCCGCCTGCCGTGCAGATCTCTTCGCCGTTCAAGGCCCATTTAAACAGGCCGTCCTGTCCGATGCGCTGGGCGTAAATATCCGCCGCGCCGGCGCTGCGGTAATCCTGCCACACAACCAGCAGACCCATTAATTGATCAGGATAGAGCTGCATATTGTACTGGTCGCCAACAGCAGTACATACCCCAACTCCGTCAGGGGCCCAGGCCATGCTGCCATCGGCATTGATCCGCTGACAATAAAGATCCTTGCCCGTATCTCCGCTATCGCGTTCATCCACCCAGGCGGCAATGGCTCCGCCGTCGCCGGCGGTGATCACGAATTTATCCGTCTGATCGCCGGAAGCAATGCAAACCGCGGCATCGCCTGCCCACTGCAGCACGCCGTCTCCATTAATCCGCTGGGCGTAAATATCCCATCCCGTGCTCTCTTTGTTTCGATGGTCCCGCCAGACAATAATTCCCCCGCCCGCGCTGTCTGCGGCAATAACCGGCGACCATTGCTCATTCGGCGCGTTGCATACTGCAACCGCGCTTGAGGCCCAAGGCATGGTGCCATCGGCATTCACGCGGCGCGCAAAAATATCAACGCCGCTGGCAGGCAAATTCCGGTTGTCTTCCCAGGTCACGAGGATATCGCCGCTTCCAATAGGGCAGATAGTGGCATTGGCATGATCCAGCGAATCGCCGGCCTGTATGGCAAGCCCGCTTGTGCCTCCGGGCCAAAGCAAGCTGCCATCCGCAGCGAGCCTTTGGCCGTAGAGATAAATCTGCGCCCAATGGGGGTCAGAAGGCGGGGTCGTATCCCAAAAAGCATTCCGGTAATCCTCCCACACCACAATCGCGCCGCCGGCTTCATCGGATACCAGCCGAAAGCCTTCCCCGTAAACAATAAAATGACCTCCAACATCATATCCGATATGCGAAATAAGTTGAGCCTTGGCTGCGGCCATTACTTTTCTCTCGTTGCCAGCATTGCCGGCAGCCAAACGGACAGCGCAAATCTTCCCGCCCCCGGTTGCCCGGGTGGGTTAGAAAAAAATTCCACAATGGCAGCAGCGGGTCAGCAGCCGTTGGCCGGGCGTGCTCCTCCGCAACATCCGCCGCAGGGCCTGGTAATACTCCAGCGCCAATTCCCGAACTTCATCCCTCTGGTACCCTTCCGCAACATTGACAAATTTTCTCTGCAGGGCCACAAGTACAGCCGCCATTGTCTTGCTGAGCGGATGAAAACCGGCCGGAACCGCTGCGGCCCTTGGTCCGTTTCGCCTGGATTTGTGCCTGGAACGTTTATTCATTTTCATATTCTGGATTTTACCACAAGTGACTTTCTAATAATCTTTTGATTACCGAGGGGGGCATTTAGCTGAGCGCTAAAGTCATTTAAATCACCCTCCTATCAAATCCCAATGACTTAAACATAGAGCAAAGAGCATAAGCAAATCACAATTACTCAATTAACTGTCGAAATATGTCCATAATTTGGGCCGACATTCCAAGTAAAACTTAGTCCATATCTGCCTGCATACCCGCCATCCCATTGATTTTGTTTTTTTTCCAAGATCCTGCATAGAATCTTTAAAAGGCCCCAATTATCCCCCCTTTCTTTTATATTGCCTAACCTAACCGGCGGCCGCTTGCCGGGCCTTTTATTTACCCTGCAAGGCTTTGATATGGGATAATTCGATTAAATTTTTACCTTGCAATTTCACCATGATTCGGTTAAATTACAACCATGATTAAACGGCTGATTTTTTTTCAAATTCATTGGGGCTCAAGTAGCCCAGCGTCGAATGCCGATGCCAGCGGTTGAAGAACAGTATAAATACAAAGCGTTTAAAATAATAAACTAACTCCAGCACCGATACGAAGGAAAAGCCATGAAACGACCTATTATTGCTCAAAATGTAGGCATAGTTGTTTTATTAATTCTTATCAGTGCAAGCTATTTGGGCTGGCGATATGCTGAATCACTAAAGGACAAAAAATTACCAGAAGATATTGCTATTCTGAGAAAGGGAGATATTTGGGTAACACATAAAAACCTGGCCAAAGAAAAAATTACAAGGTCGGGAGATATCGAAAGCTATGCTTTTTCACCCGATGGCAAGGAAGTTTATTGGCTTAACCAAAAAGGAGAATTATGGAAAAAGAACGCAAAAACCTTAGTTCCTTTAGCAGGAGTGCCGGATGCCATAGAATATAAAAAATATAGGATAAATTTAGAGGCATATAGAAAAGATTATGAAAAAAATTGCGGAGATATTAGCAAGGCATTGGATGATAAAGAAATAGTAAGAATTGGAAAGGTATATAATTTTCAATTATCACCAGACGGAGAGTATATCCTATATGAAATTTATAAAGCCTTTGATCTAGAATATTATCTTGGACAACATCTACGTTTTATCAGGTTATGGATCATGAAAAAAGATGGCACAGAGAAGGTTGAAATTTCATTTCCAGATGTACCTAGTTATATAATACATTTTGACGGGTGGTTTCCAGATAGTAAAAAAATACTCTTTCATTATACTTATCCTGATTCGCCTATTACAGGAGAACCATTTTATTGGGTTGGTTTAGATGGTAAAAATCCTCAAATATACACCGGGATTCAAGTAATTTTATCTTGGGGGGACACAGTTACAACAGCCGGGGCAGCTCCGGTTTTTTCTCCCCTAGGAGACAAAATGGTTTATCAAAAAGGCGGAATATTTGGAAAGGAGATATGGATAGCTAATATCGATGGAAGTGAACAAAGGTATATTTCAGAAATACGTTTAGAGGGTAATGATTATTTTAATTGGAAATGGGAGTGGGCAGAAGATGGATCCTTGCTATTTCTGAAGGGTGATCGAGATAGGACCTATATTGTAACCAAAGAAGGAGAAGTTATTTATAGTTTTAAAGAGGGAACCATTGTCACCAGGGCACTTTTATCACCTGATAGAAAATACGTGGCCGGGGTTTATAAGAAAAAAGCCGAAGGAATTGATACTATTTTTTTCATAGATCTTAATACCATGGAAAAGAAGGACTTCACCCCCCCGAAACTTGTCCTTCCTCCGAAAGAGATAGAGCTTTATCCTCAGTTTTTTTCAAAGAACAAAAGATTATACTATCTGATCAATATGGAACAACTTTGGAGTATAGATAGCCAGGGAAAGAATTATATAGTGGCCAAGGGGCTATACACTATGGGTGTAATAAAAACAAAAAAACGGGTGGCCGCAATACCCGAAATAAAACTTGCCCGGCCGGGAAATAGCCTGCGGCCGGCGAAGATATCTGTAAAGTAACGGTGACGGAGTTGGTTTATTAGTTTGCCGCTTCCGGGTTTAGTGTGGGTACCCCCCATATGTTGTAGTTCGGAGGTG
>CBDUZI010000138.1:0-5555 GCA_965371665.1 uncultured bacterium | reverse complement strand
TTCTCTACACCTTCTCACTTTTCTGTTCTCAGTTGCTTCACCAGAAATAAAAAAAAGCCACCCCAAAAAGATTGAAAACTGAAAATCGAGAACTGATCGCAACTGGGTTGTGCGCAGTACAACGGCTCATTTTTCTTTTCTCAGTTCTCTACACCTTCTCACTTTTCTGTTCTCAGTTGCTTCACCAGAAATAAAAAAACCGCCGTTAGGCGGTCTTTTTATTTCTGGTAGCGCTACGGGGAATCGAACCCCGGCTTGATGACTGAGAATCACCCGTCCTAGCCGCTAGACGATAGCGCCATAATACTTATAAAATCCTCACCCAAGCCGTGGGGATTTGCAAATACACCAACCGATTCTCGGCTTGGCACTTTTTTATCTTATTAGTTTCTGACTGAAAAAGCAAACCAAAAAACTACGAAAAACGAGAACTGAAAAATGACCGCAACTGAAATGATATTTCTCATTTTTCTGTTTTCAGTTGCTCTGCCAAAATTTGCCGCAGGCAAATTTTGGCTGCCGGCCCAGGACTCGAACCTGGAACTTCCTGATCCAGAATCAGGCGCTCTACCAATTGAACTAGCCGGCAGTATTTATACTTCTATCCCTACGCTTTTTAATCCGGCTGCTAATCGCTTGATAGTCCGCTCTTGCCCCAGAAGTTCCAGGACCTCAAAGATTCCCGGTGAACTGGCCCGGCCGGTGATTGCCGCGCGTAAGGGATGCACCAACACCCCGAATTTGATACCCGCTTCAGTGATTATATCCTGCATCAGGGCTTCAAGTTCCTGAGTGGAAAAGGATTTTAGCACGGCCATTTTAGCATGTAAAGTTTTAAATAGCGCCGGATGCTCCCGGGCTGTTTCCAGCTTGGCGCGCGCGGCTTCATCCCATTCAACCTCTTCGCCAAAATAAAAAACCATGCTCTGGGGCAGTTCTGCCAGGCGTTTGATTTTGTCTTTTACCGTAAGCACTGCTTTTTCCGCCCAGTCCCGCGCGGCTTCGTCCAGCGGTTCGGGCAAGAGCCGGGCTTTAATCAGTTCCGGCAGGGCCCGCTTGACATATTCCTCCGGGGGAAGATCGCGGATATAAACCCCGTTCATCCAGAGAAGTTTTGCCGGATCGAAAATCGCCGCATTTTTGCTCACCTTTTTCAGCGAGAATTTGTCAATCAAGGCCTGGCGCGTGAAAAGGGTGGTTTTATCGTCAAAAGCCCAGCCCAGCAGGGCCAGGTAATTAATCATGGCTTCCGGCAGATAACCTTCCTCTGCGTAGGCACCGACCGAAGTGGCGCCGTGCCGCTTGGACAAGCGGGACCGGTCCGGGCCCATTATCATGGGAATATGCGCAAAAACCGGGAGCGTCTCTCCCAAGGCCTGATACAAACATATCTGGCGCGGGGTGTTGGACAGATGATCATCGCCGCGGATAATATGCGTAATTTTCATGGCCGCATCATCCGCCACTGCGGCAAAATTGTAGGTGGGGAGACCATTGGTCCGGACCAGAATGAAATCATCCATTATTTTATTTTCAAATGTCACTGTGCCGCGAACGCGATCGTGGATCAGCGTGCTACCGGATTCCGGAATTTTCAGCCGCAGGGTATGCGGTTCCCCGGCTGCGGCCCGGACCCGGGCTTCTGCCGGCAGTATGGCGCGGCAGATGCCATCGTATTTCGGCTGGGCATCTCCGCGCTCCATGGCCTGCTTACGTTTGCTTTCCAAGAGTTCCGGTAAGCAGAAACAATAATAGGCGTGACCGGTTTCCAGCAATTGCTCCTGTTGGGAGCGATAGAAATCCAGGCGCTCGCTCTGACGATACGGACCATAAGGCCCGCCGACTTCCGGCCCCTCGTCCCAATCAAGCCCCAGCCATTTCATATCCTCCAGAATCATGCGCACGGAATCTTCGGTGCTGCGCTCAGCATCGGTATCTTCCAAACGCAACACTAAAACACCCGCTTGCCGGCGGGCATAAAGATAATTAAACAGCGCGGTTCGGGCACCTCCGATATGCAGATGCCCGGTCGGAGATGGAGCAAAACGGACTCTTATCTGTTCAGACATTTCCCCCCCTAAAAAAAGACCCTTCCCTGGGTGGTTATTTTCAGGGAAGGGTCGGGATATTGATATGCAGTGATATGGGTATTACTTTCTGGGACGATTGGGATCAAATTTCAGTTCCGGCTCAAATTTCTCGAATCCCATATCGCAATTTCCTTTAAAAATCACTCCTTCAGCAATGGCCAGCCGGGGAGTCCGGATGTCCCCCTGAAGCTGGCCGACCGGCATGATTTCCAGCCGCTTGACGGCATTTACATTCCCGATTACTTTCCCGGTTATCAAAACAGTCTTGGCCGATACATTGCCCTTGACTGTTCCTTTTTCTCCAATAATTATACCCTCTTCACTGTTGACATTACCTTCTACTCTCCCGTCTATTCTAATGGTTCCCTTGGCATTAATCTGCCCCTTAAAATCCGAACCCGCCCCGAAAATAGTATCTACGCTGCCGATTTTTTCACTGGACATATTGATTTCTCCGATTATTTATCGTTTAAGGTATTTCAGCGGATTAACTGGTATGCCGTTGACACGAATCTCAAAATGCAGATGAGGCGCAGTAGACCGGCCGGTATTCCCCATGAACCCAACAACCTGGCCTCGCCGTACCCGTTGTCCGATATTGACCAGCGAGCGTTGCAGATGAGCATAACGCGTGGAGTATCCGTAACCATGGTCAATTACCATCAATTTCCCATAACCGCCTTCCCAGCCGCTGTAAGACACAATTCCATCAGCTACCGCCTTGATGGATGTTCCTTCTTCATTCGCAATGTCTATCCCATGATGGAATGTCGTACCTTTGAAAAATGGCGAGCACCGCGGCCCAAAACGCGAGGTAATCCAGCCCCGTACCGGCCAACTGTTAGGCCGGGCTGCCATAAGTGAGCGCTGGGTAACGATATATTTTTGCAATTCCCGGTAGCTTTCCATGCGAACCTGGGCGTTTTTACGAAGAAAAAGCAGGTTTTTCGCAAATTCCTTAGGCGTCAGAGTGGCACGATTGCTCAAAGCCTGCATTAACCGCGCCTGGTCGGCAGGAGTAGGTCCTCCCTCGCCCTTGAATTTTAAAAGCTCTTTTTTGCTTTTCATTTTCAACATGGCCCGTAATTCGTCTTCAATCTTAGCTACGCGCTGGAAAGCCGAGTGCGTCTTGCTAAGTTCCTGGACAAAAAATGCGTTTTTCTCCGCAAAATGAATATTGGCTCTGGTAGTAAGTTCATAATTGATCTGCCGGGTTATAATAAATGAACATGCGCCTATAGTAACCAAGAGGATTAAACCCACAAAAATCATAAGGGGTGAAGATATACGGTAGGAATAGACCTTTTGTTCATTATGAGGAATGAACATCAGGGTAAAATGTTTGCCTTGTCTTTTAGATGCTTTTGCCATTTTATTCACCATAATAATTGTCGGTCTAAACAATCTATTGCTTTAATTTTAAAACCCACATATTGCCAATTATTTTGTTAAATATCGTTTTTTCCTAAAAACCCTTTAATTTAAATATACCAATAATACATAAATTTGTCAACTATTTTTGAATAACCTTTGTCAGGTTTTATCCCATAATAGCGATGATTCGATCTAAATCTTCCAGAGAATAGTATTCAATTTCTATTTTACCCTTCTGGGCATTACGCGGAAGCACTTTTACCTGTGTCCCTAATTTCCGCTTTAATTCTTCTTCCAAATTACGGGTATGCGGATCTTTTATTCCCGTTTTTTTTATATTTTTTCTTTTATCTGATTTATTCGGTTTTATGCCTTGGGCTATCCTCTCGGTCTCCCGTACCGAGAGATTATCCCGTAATATTTTTTCCGCCAGCCTTAGAATTAGTTCCTCTTCATCAATGCCAAGTATGGCGCGGGCATGACCTTCACTCAAACGGCCGCTTTGTATGAAACCTAAAACCTTTTCCGGGAGTTTCAGCAATCTCAGGGTGTTGGCAATGGAAGAACGATCTTTGCCTACTTTCTGCGCTATTTCCTCCTGAGTCAGGCTGAACTGGACGATTAATTGCTGATATGCATGAGCCTCTTCCACGGCATTTAAATCCGAACGCTGGACATTCTCAATCAAGGCTATTTGCAGGCTTTCATTGTCATCGATTTCCCGGATCACCACCGGAACTTGTGCCAATCCCGCCAGTTTAGCCGCGCGCCACCGGCGCTCGCCCACCACCAATTCGTACCGGCCTGCGGCCCGCGGCCGAACCAAGAGGGGTTGTACCACACCTTTTTCGCGAATTGATGCCGCCAGTTCTTCTAACTCCAACGGATTAAATTCTTTTCGGGGTTGCAGGGTATTGGCAGAAATCCGGTCCACGGATAGCTCGGTGGGCGCTTTTAAAGCAGATGGCATTTGCTCCGTATCCCCTTGAACCGGAATCAGAGCCTCTAAACCTTTTCCCAATGCTTGTCTACTCATAGGCGTGCACCCCCTTTATTACTTATATCAGGCCGTTTCACTCCGCCGCGCCGGCCGTTTGCGTCTCCCGGCAGGACGCGATTTCGTGCCGCTCGCTTATCTCGTCGGCCAATTTCCGATAAGCCACAGCGCCTAAACACCGCTCATCATATATGGTTATCGGCTTTCCAAAACTCGGCGCCTCGGAAATCCTTACATTACGGGGAATAACCGTATTATAAACCTTATTCTGAAATCTTTTTTTTATTTCCTGCATCACCTGGACAGACAGATTGGTGCGAAGATCACACATGGTTAAAAGTACGCCTTCAATATGCAGTATGGGATTAAGCCCATTTTTTACTAAAATTATAGTTCGCAGCAATTGTCCCACCCCATCCAGCGCGAAAAATTCGCACTGAATGGGAATTAAAACTGTTTCCGCCGCCGTTAAAGTATTGATTGTCAGCAGGCCCAAAGCCGGCGGACAATCAACCAGAAGATAATCGTATTCATCCCGAATCGGGGCTAACGCCATCCGGAGTTTGGTTTCGCGGGAGATGGTATTTACCAATTCAATTTCAGCGCCGGATAATTGAATATTAGCCGGCATTAAAAAAAGGTTTTCCACTTCCGTCTTCCGGACTACCTCATGGGCTTTTCTCCGGTCAATTAAAATATCATAAACACTGCTTTCCAATTTTTCCTTGTCAAAGCCCAAACCTACAGTGGAGTTACCTTGAGGATCAATATCGATTAGAAGAGTTTTCTTGCCCAGCGCTGCCAGACTGGCGGCAAGGTTGATGGCAGTTGTAGTCTTACCTACCCCGCCTTTTTGATTCACTATCGCGATAACCTTACCCATGGAATTCCCGAATTAAATATTATTTTTCTTCTTTAAATTAAATATTCCCGCCACCAATAGCGGGATTTCCTTAGTCTCTATGAAACCAGAATCAGGTTTTATAACACCATATCCATGCTTTGTAAAGTGAAATAATCATCCTGTCGCAGCAAAGTGATAATGTCCTATTCTAGGAGTCTGTCGGACTTTAGTCATTCTCCCCCTTTTGTAA
>CBDUZI010000137.1:0-5761 GCA_965371665.1 uncultured bacterium | reverse complement strand
CCCCTGCCCCCTTTACAAAAGGGGGAGAATGACTTAAGTCCGACAGACTCCTAGTAGGGGCACGGCGCGCCGTGCCCCTACTAACACAGTATTGCCTGTAAATATTCCCCGCCATTTATAGCGAGATGTTTTATTCCTTCATCAGTCCGCCCTGCCAGGTATTATCAAACTGTATAACTTCCGCCTGAAGCCGGCGTTTCAGCCGCGCCTTATCCTCCACCGCCAGTTCATGCTCATGGCTCATGCGCAGGGCGTCAAAAGCACATATCTCCACGCAGAGTCCGCAAAACGTGCACCGATCCAGGTGATGTATATAATCCGCCAATTCGCGGCGGCCGGCCTCATTGGTCCTCGTGGTGATCTCGATGGAACCATTCGGACAGATGCGCTGGCAAAGCATGCAGGCCGTGCAGCGTACTTTTCCGGTTTCCGGATCTTGGGGCATAACCAACCGGCCGCGGGTCCGCGGCGGCCAAACCAGCCGTTCCTCGGGATACTGGATCGTACAAGGTTTGGAAAACAACTGGCGCAAGGTTATGGCCAGGCCTTTAAACAGGCTGATCACAACATCCCATGGCTCTTGCCAACCGCGCGGCCGGCTCACAGCAGCACCAATACCAAGCCGGTAGCCAGCAGATTCAAAAAGGCTAAAGGCGTTAATATTTTCCAACAAAAATCCATGAGTTGATCGGCACGAAACCGGGGAAAGGTCCACCGGAACCAGATAAATAGAAAGAGTATGGCGCCGGTTTTTGCCAGCAACCATACCCAACCCGGAAACCACGGCCCCTGCCAGCCTCCCAGGAAAAGCGTAGCCCCCAGGGCCGAAAGCACAAACATGTTCAAATATTCGGCCAGGAAAAAATAGGCGAAACGTATCCCTCCGTATTCCGTATGAAACCCGCCGGTTAATTCGGATTCCGCCTCAGGAATATCAAAGGGATTCCGGTTAGTCTCCGCCACCGCGGAAATCAGAAAAATCAAGAAACCTAAAGGTTGAAATATAATGTAAGGCACTCTTTGGGATTCCACTATCATATGCAGGTCCAGGGTTCCGGAGATCATAACCACTCCCATCAGGGAGATTAAAAGCGGCACTTCATAACTAATCATCTGGGCCGCCGAACGCATACCTCCAATCAGAGAGTACTTGTTGCCCGAACTCCATCCGGCCATTAAAATGCCGATAACTCCCGGCGTCCCAACCGCCACTATATAAATCAGTCCGAGATTTAAGTGCGCCGGGGTGAGATCCCGGTCCAGGGGCAGGGCGATCAAGGCCAGAAAGCCGGCCATAAAAACCACATAAGGCGCGCACCGGTAAACCCAGCGATCCGCTGAACCAGGAATCCAGGTCTCCTTTACAATCAACTTGATGGTGTCCGCAATTACTTGTAAAACTCCGTGCCATCCCACTCGCATGGGGCCGATACGAGCCTGCATGTGCCCGGCAACTTTGCGTTCCGCATACACCAGTACCATGACCGCCACGGCGCAAAACGCAAATAACGCCAGCATGACCAGCACGGCGCCGGCCCAGTCCCCGGCCATCACCGGCAAACCGGCCCAGACAGCCAAGCCGCGCAATCCTTCTAAAAGCGGAGGAAACAGTTCGGCGGGTTCCAGCAAGTATCTCATCGATCAATCTCCGGTATGATAATATCCAGGCTTCCCAGAATGGCCACCACATCCGCCACTTTCACACCTTTAACCAGTTGGGGAAGCACTGATAGGTTGGCAAAGCTCGGAACTCGAATTCGGCAGCGCGCAGGTTTAACGGATCCGTCGGAAACCAGGTAAAACCCTTGAATACCGCGGGAAGATTCCACTCTGCTATATGCCTCTCCCGGAGGGATTTTTAAAACCCGCGGTACTTTAGTTTTGATTCCGCCCTCCGGCAGGCCCTCGAGTACCTGGGCCACTATCCGCGCGCTCTGCCGCATTTCTTCCACCCGGACCCTATAGCGAGCCAAGGCATCACCCTCCGGGTGCGTTACTACCTGGAAATCAAAATCCGGGTAGACCGAATATGGATCACTCCGGCGGAGATCCTGCGCGACGCCCGACCCTCTTAAATTAGGCCCGGTTACTGCGTGCGAGTGCGCCGCAGCCGCAGAAAGATATCCTACCTCCCGCATGCGCATCAGAAAGATGGGATTATCCGACAACAATTGGTCGTATATATCCGGCATCTTCTCGAAATACTTTATAAAAACCCGGGCCTGGTCCGTGAATTCCGGCGGCAGATCACGAACTACCCCGCCAATCCGGATATAATTAAAGGTCATACGCTGACCGCAAAGCAGATCAAAAAGTTCCAGCACCATCTCCCGCTCTCGGAAAGTATAGGTCAGCGGAGTAAAAGCACCCAGGTCCATGCCCATGGCTCCCAGCCAGACCAGGTGGCTGGAAATTCGGCAGAGTTCACCGGTCAGGACCCGCAAGTATTCGGCCCGTTTCGGCACCTCGATCCCGGCCAGAGCTTCCACTGCCAGGCAGAAAGACCATTCATTCATAATGGAAGAAAGATAGTCTATGCGGTCGGTAATCTGGATGTACTGGATATATGAAAGACTTTCCGCCATTTTTTCCAAGCCGCGATGAACATATCCGAAATCGGGCCGGGCCGAGACTACCCGCTCGCCATCCAGGCGCAAAATCAGGCGCAGGGCGCCATGCGTACTGGGATGCTGGGGACCCATATTAAGGGTGATTTCCTCGGTCTTCAGCTCTTCGGGATAATCCGTCTTAAGATTATGCAAATCCATTTCCTTTATACTCCCGGCCGCTTAAGCAGCTTGTCATCCGAATAATCTTTGCGCAGAGGATATCCCTGCCATTCCTCGGGCAGAAGAATGCGGCATAGCTCCGGGTGCCCTGTGAACTTTATACCGAACATATCGTAAATTTCCCGTTCGTACCAATCGGCGCAGCCAAAGAGAAACGACAGGGTGGGAACTTCCGGGGTTTCCCGTTCCACTGGTGCTTTCACGGTCAGCCTGACGCTAATCTCCCGGGAACTGACTAAATGCAGGATTAGTATAAATTGCGTTCCCGTATCCACCACGGTTTGATCCTCCAGCACGTCAAACCCCAGGTCCGGATCAGTTTTTAAAATCCGGCAGACTTCGGGTAGTTCCGTGGCGGAAGAACATATCAAGACCGGGCCAAAGGAAGTTGCAGCCTGAATTTCAGCCTGGGAAAATGTTTTTCGCAAATTATCAACCAGCAAGTCCGTCATCTTGTTCATCCTCTTACGGTAGTTAGTATTGTCTTTTTTTTATGCCTTTTTCGAACTATCCGACAGCTTAACTAGTTCCTGTTGCGGAAAGATAAGTTAAGCTCGTCATACCGGCGGAAGCCGGTATCCAGAAAGTATCTTTGCTTATATTACAGTGCTTTTCTGGATTCCGGCTAAAATCATGCCGGAATGACGGAACCACAAAGAAATAAAAAAGGCTTTCCGAAACAGAAACTATTTAAGTACTCGACAGCTGGCATTGTCATTTCGTTCCACCCTTAACCCGGCGTCCGGGCAGGCGCTCCCGGGTTATTTTCTTCTCCAATTTAAGCACCGCGTCTAAAAGCGCTTCCGGTTTTGGGGGGCAGCCGGGAAGATATATATCCACGGGTATGAGCTGATCAACTCCGCGAACCGTGCCATATGAATTATAATAAAATGGTCCGCCGGAAACCGCGCAGGCCCCCATGGCAATAACATAACGGGGTTCTCCCATCTGCTCATAGAGCCGCTTGATCCGGGGAGCCATTTTCCAACATACGGTTCCTGCCACCACCATCATGTCCGCCTGGCGCGGCGAAGCCCGCAATACTTCGTTCCCCAAGCGGGCCCAGTCGAAGCGCGAAGCTCCGGTGGAGAACATCTCAATGGCACAGCACGAAAGCCCGAAAGTAAGCGGCCAGAGAGAGTTCTTGCGTCCCCAATTGATAAAAAACTCCATTGTGGTCAGCAATACCCCTCCGCCGGGAAAGCGTTCTGTTACCCCTGCCAGTTTATCAATTATTGCCATTTCAGGGCTCCTTTCCTCCAGGCGTATAGCAAACCGAAAAGCAGGATTACCACAAAAATGAGCATTTCTATAAATGCAAAAAGTCCCAGTTGACGAAACGCGGCGGCCCAGGGAAAGAGAAAAATGACTTCCACGTCAAAAATCACAAAAAGCAGGGCCACCAGATAAAACATACCGCGGAATTGCACCCGCGCCGTTCCCACGGTTGGTTCACCGCATTCATAAGGTTCAAGTTTTACCGGCGTGGGGTTCATGGGACGAAACAGCCAGGAAATAAAAACCCCGGCCGCGAGGCAGAAAATACCGACCCCGAGAGCCACTACTATAGTGCTATAAGAGCCTAGACCTTCCATTTCATCTCCTGACAGCCTGTCGGACTTTAGTTATTCTCCCCCTTTTGTAAAGGGGGCAGGGGGGATTTAATCAATAAAACGCCCACTTTCATATGCAAAATCCCCCTCAATCCCCCTTTTTCAAAGGGGGAAGAGTGCTCAAACTCCTAGTTATCCCGCTCCCAAGCGAATCGGGCCAAACTTATAAGCTCTTGGCGGGCCGGGGAATCGGGCAAGCTTAGCAAGGCCTTCCGGGCCTGCTCCGTGTAAGCTTCGGCCATGGCCCGCGTAGCTTCCAACGCTCCGCACTCTTTTAAGGCCGGGGATATTGACTTCTGAGAATATTTTCCGGTTTGCAGCTTGCGAAGCAATTGCCGCCGTTTTTCACCGCGGCATCGCTTTAACCCCAAAATCACCGGAAGCGTAATCCGCCCGGTTTTTAAATCCGTGCCCACGGCTTTTCCCATCCGGGAAGTCCGGCCGGTTAAATCCAGCAAGTCGTCACGAATTTGATACGCCATGCCCAAAGCCCGGCCGTATTGTTTTAACCTGGCGACCCGCCGGTCCGGGGCGCCGGCCAGAACCGCACCGGCTTCACAGCAACCGGCAAACAAGCTCGCTGTTTTGTTGGCAATGATATCCTGGTACTCATTGACGGTCAACTGCCAGGCCGCGCGAAGCCGGAGTTCCTGGATTTCACCTATACATACCCGGCCGGTAGTTTTAGCCGCAATTTTTTGCACCCGTCCCGGCATATCCCGGATTAAAATATTCATCACCTGGGTAAACATCAGATCGCCTACCAGTACCGAGACTTCGTTTCCGAAACGGTGATTTAAAGAAGGCCGGCTGCGGCGCCGGTCGGCCTGGTCAATAATATCATCATGAATCAGGGTCGCGTGATGAAATATTTCCATAGCCGCGGCCAGGCGTTCCACCCGGGAATCAACTTTTCCGCAGACGCGGGCCGCCAAAATCGTCAACCGGGCCCGAAGCCGCTTCCCTCTGGTTTTTGTGATATAATTTAAGAAATAAAGAACAAAGGGGTCATTGGCAGTTAAATGCCGCCGTAATTGTTTCTCAATTCCGGCTAGTACGGCGGAGAGTTTTTTAGCTTTAGGCATTAATATCGGCGACATACAGCGGTCCCTTTAGGCGATCAATAAAAAACCCCGCATCTTTTTCAGCGGGGTCCCCAAGATTACCCTTCCGTGGTAAAAACAGGCGTATATTACCAGATAAGTGGATTAAATGTCAATCGACAAAGCCGTGCCCTAGGAGTCTGTCGGACTTAGGCACAAAATCGGATTTTGAGCACTCTTCCCCCTTTGAAAAAGGGGGAGTGAGGGGGATTTTGCATATGAAAGCGGGCGTTTTATTGATTAAATCCCCCCTGCC
>CBDUZI010000136.1:0-5936 GCA_965371665.1 uncultured bacterium | reverse complement strand
GGGGGAAACTTAGAAAAACTGCCTTTTGTTGTTAAGTCCGACAGGCTGCTAGGAGGAGCGCGAATCTTGCTACATCTCAGGATTTTTCCGGTAGGTTTGCTGCTGTTGGTGTTTTTGAGTGGTTGTGCCGGTATGCAGGTGGCGAAGAAAGTGGAACGCAGTATGGCTGCCGGGGATTATGCCGGAGCTTTGGCAGCCATTGAGAAAGATAAAAAGCAGTATGCGGGGGCCAACTCCCTGCTTTACTACTTTGACCGCGGGGCCCTGCTGCAACGGACGGGCGACTATTCGGCCAGCAGCGCTGACCTGGAAGAGGGCGAATTACTGATAGGGCAGCTCTACGGAACCAGCGTAACCGAGGCCGTGGCCTCGATGCTGGTCAATGACATGAGCATGTCCTACACGGGCGAGGATTTCGAGCAGGTCATGGTGCATATTATCAAGGAATTGAATTACCTTTATGCCCATGACCTGCCGGGTGCCATGGTAGAAGCCCGCAAAGTCAATACCCGTCTGTTACAGCTTTCTGATAAATACGGAAAAGAAGCGATCTATAAGCAGGATGCCTTTGCCCGGTATCTGGCGGCCTTTGCGCGCGAAGCGGAGAGGGATTACAACGGCGCTTATATTGATTATAAAAAGGCATATAAAGCTTTTGAATGGTATGGCAAGCATTATGGCATGCCCATGCCGCCCGTAATTAAGGAAGATTTGCTGCGGCTTTCCCGCTGGATAGGATTCAATGATGAATACCGGCGCTGGCGCAAAGCCTTTGGGGATGATATTCCCGAACCCAGCAACCGGCCCCAAAAACGCTCCGAATTGCTCCTGGTGGTTTACGACGGCATGGTGCCGGTCAAGCATACCCGGTATGTGGCTGCGCCCATAAAAGATCCGGACGGAAAGCCATATGTATTAAAAGTCGCTTTTCCGATTTTTAAACCGCGTCCTCCGGCGCTTAGCCGCGTGCGGCTCGGTCTGCCGGACGGACAAGTTGCGGTTAGTCAGCTTATGGAGCCTCTGGCTGCCATAGCCATCCAGAATCTGGACCAGCGTATCGGGCTGATCACGCTCAAGGCCATTGCCCGGGCCACGGCTAAGTACATTGCCGCTTACCAGGTAAGGAAAGCCACGCGTTCCAAGAATACCGGAGCGAATCTGCTGATCGGTCTTGCCACCAATATTTTTACGTATGCGACTGAACAGGCGGATACGCGTTCCTGGCGCACTCTGCCGAACCGATTTCATATACTCCGGGTTTGCCTTCCGGCCGGTAAGCATGACCTGGAGCTTAGGCTGGTTTCATTAAAAGGAGGCGTGCGTTCCGGAGGCCGGTCGCTTATGTTCGACCTCAAACCAGGCGAGAAGAAAGTTATGCCTTTGTATGTTCCAAGATAGGGGCGGGTTTTAAACCCGCCCTTACGCTGATTTCTTATGAGATTTTTTGCCACAACGGAGGATAATTCATTGCCAACCCCAACGCTTGATATTCCGGGACTTAAACTGGTTAAGCAGGGAAAAGTCAGAGACATTTACGAGGCAGGGGAAGATCTTCTGCTGGTAGCCTCGGACCGGATTTCAGCTTTTGATGTGGTGTTGCCTACGCTTATTCCGGGAAAAGGAGCGGTTTTAACCGAACTTTCCCGCTTCTGGTTTGAACGCTTTAAAGATATCATTCCCAACCAGCTATCTTCCCATTCCCTGAATGATTTAATATCTGATCCCAAGGTATTGACTGAACTGGAACCACGCAGCATGCTGGTCCGAAAAGCCGATCCCTTGCCCGTGGAAGCCATTGTCCGGGGTTATCTTTCCGGATCCGGTTGGAAGGAATACCAGGCTACGGGCCGGATCTGCGGAGAAGAACTTCCTCCGAACTTAAAAGAGTCGGATAAATTGCCAACACCCATATTTACGCCTTCCACCAAGGCTGAGATTGGAGAGCATGACGAGAACATCACGTTTCCCGAGGCGGTTGAATTGTTAGGCCGCGAGACGGCCGAGCAGGTGCGCGACCTGAGCTTGCGGATATATCAGGAAGCGTCGGAGTATGCTCTTTCCCGGGGCATAATTATTGCGGATACCAAGTTCGAGTTTGGCCGGGATTCAGACCGGCTGATATTGATTGATGAAGTTTTAACCCCGGATTCCTCCCGCTTCTGGCCGGAAAAATCATACCAGGCCGGACGTGGCCAGCCGGCCTATGATAAGCAATATGTCAGGGACTGGCTGACCATGTCAGGCTGGGATAAAACTCCGCCCGGACCGGCCCTGCCCGAGGATGTGGTGAGAAATACGGCTGCTAAATATAATGAAATTTTGAAGATATTGACTGAATAATCATGGGCCGGCATGCCCTTCGGCAGGCTCAGGATAAAGAAGCCGGGCCCCTACGGAGCCCGGATAGGCAGCAAGGTTTTCGTAGGGGCGGGCCTCCTTGTCCTGAGCGAAGCCGAAGGGCGTGCCCGCCCTTTGAAATCAGTCATGAACGTGAAACCAGGGCAGGCACAGGGGCCTGCCCCTGCGACTTCCACGGCAAGTATGTGGCAGGGCCGGCATGCCCTTCGGCAGGCTCAGGATAAAGAAGCTGGTTCCTACGAAAGGCAGAGGTTTTGGTAGGGGCGGCCCCCCGTGGCCGCCCAACATTATTAAAAGGAGGAAGACGATGAAACGTTTATGGATTTTAAGTCTGGTTTTTGTATTCTGTCTAAGCCTGGCCGCTGCCGCGCAGGCCAAGCCGAGGATTTACAAATGGGTGAAGGATAGAAAAGTCTCATCCCAGGATGTATTGAGAAAAAGCCAGTCTAAACGCGTAATACCGGTAAGTGAAACCCAGGCCCTGCCGATGATTCAGCAGGTTATGACCGATGACCTATACCTGGCCTTGGGCGAATACCAGAAAACCAAGCACCTGCAGGAAGCGGAAACCACGGATGACAGTGTGCTGCCGGAGGAGATTATCGGCGAGGAAGAAGTGGAGTTGGTGGACGAGGATTATGGCTTCCTGCTGGAAGTGAAGCTGAGAAAGTATGGCAAGCGGACGCGCGTGACAGCCAAAGCTTATCCGGTCTACCGGATCAGGGATCTGGAAGCCGAGGACGCAGAGAGCGATGAAGAAAATGCCAGCACGATTGAGATCAAGGTTAAGGCGGATCCCGGTCAAGCCGTGGCAGTAGGCCCCATGTTTATAGCTCCGATTATCGGCCGGCCTTCTGATTACGGCATAGATGTTCTGCCTGACGCGGCGGCGCGCGCCGGGAAACTGGTTAAATCTTTTATGTACTTACTGGATAAGCGCGTCAGCGCGTCCGGGGAGTAGAAGTTTGAATAGGGAGTTTGAGCAGTTAGTCAATGACATATTGTTTTCCCCCCTTTTCCCTGGACAAAACCATCCAGGACAGGTCAAAGGGGGGAACTCGAAAAAAATGTCTTTTGCTGTTAAGTCCGACAGTCTCCTGGCGGACATTCCACTGCTGGACAAGAAAAACCGGAGGTTAAAAATTTCAAAAAATGAATAGAATTATTTTGTTCCTGACTGCCGCGCTTTTTCTCAGCCCGACAGCAGGGGCAGTTAGTTATGTAGTGACTGATTCAGGAGATAGCGGGCCAGGAACCCTGCGCGATGCGGTTGCGCAAGCTGATGACATTCCCGGTTTGGATACGATTACTTTCAATCTTGGAGGAGTTCCTATAATACTTGATAGCGATATTCAAATAAATGATGTTGTGTTAATTGATGGTGGTGGGACGCAGGTTATTGAAGCCAGTAGCACTTCTATTACTATTCTTAAACTAAGTGCAAATTCAGATGGTAGCGTGATTTGTAATCTGGCCCTTATTGATTCCAATATAGGGATTGATATTGAATCGAGCAATAATCATATTTATGGATGCCGCATTGGGACCAACTGGCAGGATCAGGCCGGATTGGGAAATGGCGCGGGGATTTATATATTCAGTGGCAACAATAATCTAATAGGCGGTTCAGGGTCTGGTCAAAGAAATGTAATCTCGGGCAATATCAATTATGGGATATGTCTTGACGTCTCGGCGGAGACCTTTGGTAATTGTATTCAGAATAATTTTATTGGCGTAAATAGCCTTGGAACTGCGGCTCTGTCAAATAAAACGGGCATTGAGGTGGGGAGCGGGAATATACGAATAGGCGGCAATCGTCTGGCGAATGAAGGGAATCTAATTTCCGAAAATTGGTATGGTATTAATATTATGGGGGGTGGCAATACCATCTGCGGCAATGTGATTGGTTTAAACGCTGCCCAAGATACAGCATTGCCGAATTCCTACTGCGGTATTCATGTAGGAGGCAACAATCCAAACTTTATTGGTTTGCCGGAATCCGGATATGAAAATATCATTGCCGGCAATGAAAATACTGCAATTGATGACGCTGGCATCAGACTTGATTCAGATGGTTCGAATATTATTCAAAATAACTGGATTGGATTCAATGAATTAGGTACTCAGTTTTCTAATGGAACAGGAATTCGGATAATAAGAGCTTCGGGCAATATTATTGGGGGTAATGGACCTTATGAGCGGAATTATATTTGTGAAACGAATTTTGATATTGAAAACACGGGTATTGGCATTAGTAGTGATAATAACATCGGGGATATCATAGAGGGTAATTGGATCGGCGTGCTTCCATCCGGAAATCTGCCTTCCTTACCAGCGAGTTGTGGAATATACATAGGTCCTTACGGATCCAATAACTATATTGAGCGAAATATTGTTTTTGGAACTGATGGAATTTGTTTAGATGGGAATTATGTCACAGGAAATACTTTGACAGGGAATTGGATTGGGGTGCTTCCCTCAGGAAATTTGCCAGCCATGACAGTAAACAATGGTATAAAGATCAAGGGGGATGCTTGTAATAATTTTATAGGAATAAAATCAACAGGAAATGGAAACCTGATTGCCAATGTACAAAACGGCATTGTGTTTGACGGTACTGGAACCAATGGCAATGGAGCTTATGGCAATACGATTTGCGCTTTTTCTTCGGCAGGAATTATGCTGACAAACGGCGCTCCAATGAGCACAGTGCCTGTGATCGAGTATGCCAGTAATACCCAAGTCGCGGGTACAGCGGATTCTGAATCCTATATTGAAGTATTTCGCGCTGAACCCCGGCCGCTAATGGCAGGTGGAAGTTTGGCTTTCATGGGCTCAACCACGGCTGATGACAGCGGTAATTGGCGCCTTGTTCCGCAACCGGGATTCGCAATTGGCGATTATGCCTGTGCGCTGGCTACGGATGTTGCGGGAAATAATACCTCGCTTTTTTCAGTTAATAAGCTGGTTTTTGTGCCGACACCCACAGCTTCTCCAACTTTCACCATGACACCGACGATCACGCCCACGCTCACGATCACTTCTACTATATCTTATATCCCCCGGTCGTATTTTAAAATTCTTTATAACCAGATTAATCCTATTCACGGAGAAGAGGCACTTATCAGGTGGAGCCAGCCACATACTGGTCCTGTAACCATTACAATCTATACTCTGCTGGGAAGTAAGATCATAACCCTGAAGAATAATCAAACCTATTCAAAAGGGCAATATCACGAGGTAAAGTGGGATGGGAAAACCAGAGAGGGTAAAATAGTAGGCAGCGGGATTTATATTGTATTTTTCCAAGCAAATGGACATACGGATCGCGGCAAAATTGCTGTCGTAAAATGAGCGCCGGAGGTTTCTCTAAGCTGATACCAAATTATGGGAAATAGCCGGGTGATTTCTCGGCCTGTCCTGAGCGTAGTCGAAGGGCTTCGCCTCGAAATGGCAAGCTTAGGAAAATTTACTTTCGCAACAGGAACTAACTAAGGTTTATAGTACAATTAACCGAAAATAGCTAGTGTAGTGTCTCATAAATAACTTGACATTTGAGGTCTTTTATTGTATGATTA
>CBDUZI010000135.1:0-6013 GCA_965371665.1 uncultured bacterium | reverse complement strand
TCCGCCCGATTTTGTAATGTCATGCGTTTGCGTAGGGGCGTTTAATTAAACGCCCTTACAAAAATGCCAAAGGAGACGATGCGATATGTTGCTGCAAGTGAAAAATCTGAATAAAACCTATCGTTCCGGCAAGGTGGACGTTAAGGCCCTAAGTAATATCAATTTAAATCTCGAGCCGGCCGAGTTCACGGCCATTGCCGGTCCTTCCGGCTCGGGCAAGACCACGCTGCTAAACTGTATCGGGACCATTGACCGGGCCGAGAGCGGCGAACTTTTCCTCGACAACGTGGAATTGATGAGCAAATCCGGGAATGAGCTGGCCCGGCTGCGCAAGGAATATTTCGGCTTTATTTTCCAGACCTATAACCTGATTCCGGTTCTGACGGTCTTTGAGAACGTGGAGATGCCGCTCAAGCTTCTGGGAAGAGATTCCCGCAGCGAGATCAAAGACAAGGTTCTGGCCATGCTAAACCAGGTCGGGCTGGCCGGCCTGGAAAACCGGCGGCCGCTGGAGCTTTCCGGCGGCCAGCAGCAGCGCGTCTCCATCGCCCGGGCCCTGGTCAAGCATCCCAAGATGGTGCTGGCCGATGAGCCTACGGCGAATCTGGATTCCAAAACCGGGGAGGAGATCGTGGATCTCATGAAGTCCTTGAACGAACAGGAGGGCGCGAGCTTTCTTTTTTCCACCCATGATCAGCTAATCATGAAACATGCCAAGCGCTTGATAAAAATCCGGGACGGGATGATCGAGTCATGACCTATTTGTTCAAACTGGCGTTTAAAAATATCTTGCGCTCGAAAATCCGGACTATTCTTACTTTCTTGATTTTGTCTTTTGGCGTGGCCCTGTACATCCTCCTGGCTTGTTTGATGGCCGGATTCGATAAAGTCTCCATTAAAAATGTCATTGATTTTGAGACCGGACATTACAAGCTGCGGAGCCCCGGCTTTGACGAGGACCATCCCTATGATCTGAAAAATTACCTGGGAAACTCCCAGGCCCTTAAGGCCCGGGTTTTAAAGCTCGGCTTTGTCCAGGGAGCGGCCGAACGCGTGCAGTTTCTGGCTGAACTGGATAATAGCATTGATTCCGCGCCCGTGGTAGCCGTGGGTATCGGGCCGCAGGATAACCAGGTCTTTTCCCTGGAGCAGTACATTATCGAGGGCCGCCTCGAGCCGGGCGGTTTGCTCATGGGTAAATCCCTGGCCCAGGATATGGGACTGCAAAAAGATGATCTGGTCTATCTTACTTTCCGGGACCAGCAGGGCATGTATACCTCCACAGAGATGCTGATTACAGGAATAGTTAATTCAGCGAATCCGCAGGTCAATAACTCCATGGTATTCATGAACCTGGAGGAGGCCCAAAAGCAGCTTAACACTAATCAAGTTACCGATATCACGGTCAAAACCGATGCTTTTTTTAAAGTGAAGGAATATGAACCCCAAATCAAGGCCGCCGCACCGAATATCAAGGTTTATAGCTGGAAGAAACTTTCCGAGGATTTTACCGCCATGATGACCATGAAAAGAAAATTCCAGGGTATTTTTTTGCTGATGATCATGGTAATCGCAGTGGTGGGCATTGTGAATACCATGCTAATGTCGGTTTATGAGAAAAAAACCGAGATCGGAACCATGAAAGCCCTGGGATTTACCGACCAGGAGGTCAGCAATCTTTTTCTGGTGGAGGGTTTTTTAATCGGCCTGGCCGGCGGCCTGATGGGATTGATCCTCGGAACCTTGTTTAATTCTTGGTTTTATTTTGTGGGCATGGATATTACTGCCATGATGGGCGATCAGGATATTGGTATGCCAATTATGGGCGTGATGAGGTCCGCTTGGATAGCGGATGCCTATATAAAAGCCCTGCTGTTTGCCACGATTGCCAGCATTGCGGCCAGCTATTATCCGGCCAGGAAGGTTACTAAAATGGAAGCCATGGAGTGCCTGCGCACTGTACAGTAAAGGAGCCCAACATGTTATTTAACTTTGCCTTTCGCAATGTCTTACGCAACAAGCGCAGGAGCTTTTTAACCGCCCTGGCGATTTTCTTTGCCGCCATAATCGTAGGACTGGCGCAGAGTTTTGTGAACGGTATGCTCGATATTTATATGCAAAATTATATTACTTATCAGACCGGGCATATCCGCATTACGACCGACGAATTTATCGACCGCGAGCGCTTTATGCCCGTGGATGAAATCATGGCGGACGCGGATGAGATCACGGCCAATATCCAAAAACTGGAGGGCGTGGCCGGCGTCCAGGAACGCATTCGTTTCGGAATCCTGCTCGGGCACCAGGATACTACGGTAGAGGCTTTGGGCGTGGGGCTGGAGCTTAAAACCAGCCGGTTCAATCTTCCGGAAAAACTGATTGCCGGCGAACTCGGTGAAAACGGTATTTATATCGGGAAAGGGCTGGCCAAAAAATTAGGCGTTGACCTGGGCGATTCCTTGCTGCTGGCAACCAAAACTTCCGAGGGCGGTTTGAATGGGATTAAATTGCCAATCAAGGGCCTGGTGCATTTAGGCATTACCATGTTCGATAAAAGGATGTTTTTCATAAGCCTGGCGGATGCCAAAAAACTGCTTAAAATTTATGCCGGCACCACCGAGCTCTTTGTCTTTGCGAATAACCGCGATATTACTGATGGTTTAGCCCAACGGATTAAAACCGGGCTGCCTCCCGGGGTTACGGCCCAAACCTTTAAAGAACAACTGGGAGGTTTCTATACCTATCTGGAAACCGCCAAAATTATCTACTTGATTATTGAGGCCTTGATCCTCTTTTTGGCCTCGTTTGTCGTCATTAATACCATGATGATGGCCATATTTGAACGTTTGCATGAGATCGGAACCTTGAAAGCTATTGGCATGTCCAATCGGGAATTGTTTTTAAACTTCACCCTGGAAGGCGCCATCATCGGAGCGGCCGGAGGCATTCCCGGAGCCCTGGTAGGTTATTTGCTCACCGTAGTAATGTCCCATACCGGAATCAATATGCAGGCCTCTTTGGCATCCCTGGATATGCCGATAGAATATATTATTCATCCCACCCTGAGTATTTCTGCTCTGATTACGGCTATGCTGATGTCAATTTTGATTCCCGCTCTCGCCGCCATGATCCCGGCCCGCTACGCCGGGAAACTCCAGCCCGCCGAGGCCTTGCGGAAGTAATCACGCCGGCCGGATGTGAAAGGTAAAAAATCCCCAACCTGTTCACTCTTGATTAACAAAGGAATCAGGCGGCACTATTTTTTCAAGTTTAATTATCAAATCGGGTATATGCAGCGTAGCGACTTTCCATAATAATTCATGCTCAATCTCGCCATATTCGTGAACCAGAACATGACGCTGACCTATGATCCTCTGCCAGACTATCTCTGGGTGCTTATCCCGGAATTCCTTTGACACTTTCCCAGCCGCTTCGCCGATAATTTCAATATGCCTTTCAACCGCCCCGCGCAACATACGATCGTGTTGATAATCATAATACTTCCGGGGCGAAACAAACTCCCGAACTGCTTTAGCGGCATCCAACATGTCCCAGAGATAGGCCATATCCTGCTTTTCACGCTGCATATAGCACCTCGCGGGTTGTGAGAATTTCATTCCGTCGAAAAGGATTGCGCAATCCGCGTTTGGATACCAAATCCACCTTGCGTTTAAAAATTATTTTTAATTCTTCTATCATGTCCACCCACTCGTACAGGCTCCAATGCGCGTCTTCCGCGAAGCTTACTAAAATATCCACATCGCTATCACATCGAAAGTCGTCCCGCAATACGGACCCGAATAGGGAAAATTCTGCTATCTTCCATTTTCGGCAAAACTCCGCAATTTGCTCTTGGTCAATTTGAATATGTGGACTCATAGGCTATCCCTTTCTAACCAACGATAACATCCCATCTCGCCTCTAACTATATAATATGTTTAGTGACAAACCAATGAAATTCCAATACCGTCTTGCCGGCTGACACTAAAACCGGATTATCAAGCCGGACGGATGTGAAAAGTAAAAAATCCCCAGGCAAATCCCGCCAGCCCCAGGAGCAGGGCGTATATATCCCGGTTGCGAAAATAAAACTTATCCGTAAGGGTCACGCGCTGCGCGGGCACGCCCAAACGCGGCGGCAGCACGCGTGGAATCCAGCCGTAGGTTTCCCGGCTGATCAAAACTTTGTTCCATACAATCGGGCCCGCCGTTTTAACGTCAGCCAGCAGCAATAGACGGCCGGCACTCAGGGTTTTGACAGATTGCGCTTGCAAAGAGGGCTGGGCGTAGATCAGGTTGTGATCTCCCAGGGTTTCCACCAACAGATGCTTGGATTCATATTGAATTCCCTGCAGGTGCCGGCCCGGGCTCCCCGGAACATGGCTGAGCCCAAAATATGCCAGCGAAAATAAGATCAAAAAACCGAATCCCCCTTTAGCGATCCGGAAGGCGGTTATGGGTATGGTTTTCAGCTTCAGGATGGTATAAACCAGCCACCCTAAACCTCCTGAAAGGGCCAGGCACGGAGGTAATAAAAGCGGATAATCAAACAAGATGGCGCTGGGGCTGAGCATAACCAGGGAGATATTTTCAAACTCGCTCAAAAGAAAGCGCAGACAAAAGTTGATTAACAGAAATACCGCCCCCAAGCCGGCGAGCGTATACATGAGTATTTCGTATCGTTGCTTGGGAATTAACGGCATTTTGGTATGCAATTTCAGCTGGCCGATCAGATTCGGGGACCTTTGCCACTGGCATTGATAGATATCGATAGGCAGCTTTTTCCCCCTGGGAATAAAGCCGGCTTTTTTTTCAAGGAAAAAATCCTGATCCATCAGGCGTTTCCTGGCCTCGGATGATAAAAGGATCTCTCTCCCTTTGCCTTTGCTCTCTATGCGGGAAGCAATATTCACCACATCGCCGAACACGTCATGGTGTTCCACGATGGTCTCGCCGCTGTGAATCCCAATCCGGATTTTCAAACAAAAATCCGGATTGGTTTCGCTCTCATGTTTCAGGATTTGCTGCATGGCGATCGCGGCCTGTACGGCGTGGCGGGATTCTTTAAAAACCGCCAAAATGGCATCGCCGATGGTTTTGACCACACGCCCCTTAAAATGCTTAATCACCGGGAACAAGAGCCAGTTATGGCGGTCAACCATCAGGCGGCCCTGGATATCTCCCTGGGCCGCCCAAAACCGGGTGGATTGCACTATATCCGAGAATAAAATAGTGCGCTCTTTTTGGGACCGCTCGATATGATTAATAATACTATGGATATTTCTCTTGGAACTCTGAAAATTCAGCACGCTCATAAACACCGTTTCAACTAAGTTTCAGCCAAGTACTCAATAATATTTCTATTGCTCTACCGGGGCAGGTGGAAAAGCACAAGAAATTGCTTTTCATGCAAAGTTTAACAAAAACCTGAATAATACGTCAATGTCAAATATTCGGACAAAAATCCCTTCTCGTGTCAGTCTAAGAGTTTCCAGCCGCTTTTGTCTACCCCTTTCTCCCCTAAGAGAATGTGTCGCCATTCGATTTTTTACACTTTACCGTTATTCCGGCGAAACAGGCTGTGTCATAACTCTGTTTTTGAGTAATTTCACCAAGTTTGTCATTTCGAGGCATAGCCGAGAAATCTCCAGACTCCCTTTTAAATTAAGCGTTTTCGTGGAGATTCCTCACTACGTTCGGAATGACAAAGTAACACAAATGTTTCTGAAAAACTATTATGTCACCGTCTCTCAATAGCGGGGATGTTCTGGTTAGTTTGAAATATCCTTAATTTATGCTATAATTGTGGTATAAGGCATATATAAAGGGGCTTTGGACAATCTTGAGTATTGCGAAATCTTGCAAAGGCGGTGGCTAGCTCCGGACAACCAAAAATTTGAACCCGAATAGAAAGCGTTGCTGAAGCTATGAAAAAACCTTTCATCTTTATCGTCTTATTTCTAGGAGCCTGTCGGACTTAAGTCATTCTCCCCCTTTTGTAAAGGGGGCAGGG
>CBDUZI010000134.1:0-6192 GCA_965371665.1 uncultured bacterium | reverse complement strand
CAATTTAATACGCAGATTAGCTTTTTCAACGTTGTTAAGTCCGACAAGCTCCTAGTGAAAACTAATAATATTCAACTACTTTCCCGATGACGTTTGAAACCAGCCATGCTAAACTATTTTCGCCTGCCAAGTCTGATGGCGGGGCGGCGTCAAATTTGGTTAAATAGACCGGAGGGGGCATGAAAAAAAACATCCTGATAGCTTGCTTAATCCTGATTATTAGTCTGGGCGGGGAAATAACCAAGGTTCAAGCCCAAACCCAGGCTGAAGTTGAAACTGACGCGAATATCAAAACAGAAGGGGAATCAGCAGGAAAGGAAGTTTCTGCCGCGCTCTCATTGAACCAATGCCTGGACCTGGCTTTAAAAAACAACCATGAAATCCTGGCCGGCCGGTACAGCATTCAAAGCGCGGCCACCAAGGTTGGGCAGGCCTTGTCTTTTTACTTTCCGCAATTAGGAGTTGAAGCGGGTTATAATATTTTGGATGCGGATCGCGTCAGCAGCCTGGAAATTCCCTCGGAATACCATCAGCTGTTTTTGGCCAGCGTGGTTTTTCTGGATTTGAAACGCGACATTGAAGCGGGGAAGCTGCCCGGTTTTCCTCCGGGGACTGATCCTTATTCCATTATTCTTAACCATCAGGAAACCGCCATCCCTTACTATCTGGCGGCGATAAATAAAGTTCCTGATGCCATTGAGTCCGGATATCTTGGAGGGCACAATATCGGAGCGGCCATTTCCCTTACCCAACCGCTTTTTACAGGAGGCAAAATCTGCGGACGTTATAAGCAGGCGGTTTGGAACCGTGAAGTTGAAACCCACAAGATGAATGCCGTTGCCCAAAAAGTATTATCCGAGGTCTGCCGGACCTATTTTGCCGTGTCCCACGGCCAACAGTTAAGCTCCCTGGCCCGGGAAATGCAGGGCCGGTTTGAAATGCTGTTAATCATCACCAAAGCGTTTATGGAGGATGAAAAAAGCACCAGGAATCAATTCGATTACTTGACCATCCGGACCTATCTGAAAAAAATCGAGCACCTTCTGAGCCAGGCAAAGACCCGGACAAACAACGGGAAGCTCTATCTGCAATATTTGCTCAATGTTCCCCAGGCGGTGGAAGTCGAAGGCAATACCAAAACGCCTGGTATTGAAATTCAGGATTACGAAACTTCTCTGAAAAGCATGCAAGACAGGAATTTTAACTGGCAACAACTGGACCTGGGGAAAAAAATCGTTGCCCAGGAAGTTGAAATTGCCAAAGCCGAATTTTTCCCGTTAATCGGTGTGACCGGTGAATACTCGGTTTTTCACGAGGAACCGCAATACGGTTATGTGCCGGAAAGCGCCTGGCAAGTCACTTTCGGCGCAAAATGGAATTTTCCTTTAGGGTTGCAAACGATTGAGGCGGTAAAGGAAAAGCAGGCCGAAAGCCGGGCGGTTGACTTGCAGGTGCAGCAGGCAAAAAAAGGATTGGAAGCCGGGCTTAAAAGTCTTTTGATGGAAATATCGGGTTTAAAAGAACAAATTAGTATATTAACCGCAGGCGCGGAAACGGCAAAAAAGAGGGCACAATTGGCAATCAAAGGCTATCGGATCGATGTTGTGGACTCTGATGATTTAGTCACGGCCCAAGTCGAGGAAAGCGAAATGCGTCTTGAATACCTCAAGGCGATACTTAATTATCAGATCAAGCTTATGGATTATTATACCCTGATGGGACGGGATATTCATGCGCTCTCGTTTTAATATGTTAGCCGCGAATTCCCCGATCTTCAGAGCGGGGAATTTGAAGCTGCGAAAAGCCGGGATTTATTTACTGTTCTGCGTTTTTTCGCCCGTCTGGGTGTTTGCCATAAATAATAACAGCTTAGCCGGCGAAGAGCCCATCGTCTTAGGCACGACTAAAAGCGGTCTGGGTCATTACCGCAACGCCCGGGACGTGATGGTGGTGTTAAAGGCCATGGTGGAAGAAGATATGATGCCCAGCCTGGGTTTTCCCATTAAATTCAGATTTTATGATACGGACCAAGACATGTACCGGGCCGTGGCTCGAAAAGAGGCGGATATCGGCTGCGGCTATATGGTGGACTTCCTTGACTTTTATCACCGCGGTTTGGTGAAACCGGTTTTATGGTTCTACCAGAAAGACAATCCCGGCGATTATTACTGCCTGGTTTTGCGCGGAAATTCATCTTATCGCAAAGCCGGCGAATTGCGGAAAGCATCACTGGGGTATAGTCATCCCGGTGATTTGAAAAAAATCCGCCATGTTTTTTTCCCCCAATCGGATAACTTCAATGCGAAACAGTTTTTCGGAAAAACGGTACTGTATCAAAATAGTTCCGCAGTGTTGGCAGCCTTGATGCATCATGATGTTGACGTGGTCTTTGAGAGTAAATATTCTCTGGATGTTTACCTGGAATTTTATCCCCGCTTGGTACAAAAAATTATTTCACCGGAAATCATGGCTGACCTGCCGATTTTTATACGAACCTCCCTGGAACCGGAAAAGCAGATCAAAGTTGACAAAATAAAGGAATATTTTATGAATATGCATAAAAAACCAAAGACGCAGGAATTGCTGATTTTTATGGGATGCGATCAGGTTAAAGCTGTGGGTGAAAAGCAGGAGCGGGCATACCGCGAGTGGATTGTCAAGTACCGGAAAATGGGATTGATCCCCTAGGAGTTTGAGCAATTAGTCGGTTTTGTCTGCTTCCCCCTTTTTCAAAGGGGGAAGGGGGCTTAAAATCCACTTTTTTGCCTAAGTCCGACAGGCTCCCAGGGATTCTCAATCCAGGTCAGGCAGAGGAGGAATCATGGCAAAAGCAGGGGGACAACGACTATTTTTACAATTACGCAAATACCGGTTACGGATTTGGGCGGCCGGCGTCTTAATTGCCATTGGTATGGCATTGGGCATGATTTTCATGAGTCTTGAGGCCATGGAGAGGAACCGTATGCGGGAGTATACCGCGCTAGCGGACAAAATCAGCCAGGCTGCCATGAATTTCATTTTTTACAAGCAGTATGACAACCTGCAGGATTTAATGAACCTGCTCGCCCATATGCCGGCCATCCAATTCATGGCACTGTATATCGGCCAAGAGCGGACCTCCTGGGCCGGGGAAGCGGAAAAAATATTACCGGCGCTTAAACTTATGGAAACGCCGGTTCGAGAACAGATGATAAAGAAATTGCCGGGGCGATACATGGTTATCAATACCGCCCTGCCGTTTCATCCGGATGTGCTCAGGGAACCCGGCACCCTGCAGATTGTTTTTGCCTTGCAGCCTTTTTTCACCGAGAAAAATAATATCCTTTTTGCCGTCGGGATTATACTTTTATTGGTTCTCGTCCTGCTCCTTTCTTTCCGGCAGCGGAATCAACAGCACCTTGCCCTGCTCCAAACCCGGGAAAGACTGAGAATAGCAGAAGAAACGAAATCCGGAATGATCGCAGGACTTACGCACCACGCTATAAAATATTTAACCGTGGTCCAGGGACAAATAACCAAAAACGAGATGCGGCTGCAGGCCGAAAAGGATATTAATCCGCTGGAATTAAAAAATGACTTAAAAATAGCCGCCCAGAACATAGGGTTTCTGAACCGGCTAATCGAGAATTTGAACGACCATGAACGGCTGCAAAAAGGCGAGATCCGTGTTTTGCCTGAAAAAATATCATTGCGGGAAAGAATCGAAGAGGCGGTAGAAAGTCTGGATGAGCTGGCAAAACGCAGGGAAATAAAGATGGAGTATGTTGACAGCAGCGACGCTATGGAAATAACCGGTGATTCGCATATTATTCAACAGGTACTGATCAATGTGCTGCAAAACGCGGTGCAATACTCGCCGGCCCAGGGTTTAATCCGGGTTTGGCAGGCGAGAGACCGGAATGATATTACGATCTTTATATCAGACCAGGGAGCGGGTATCGTGCCGGAAGCCTGGGAAAAGATATTTCAACCATTTACGCGGCTTATGCCTGAAATCAAAGGCACGGGTCTGGGCCTTTCCAATTCCCGCCGACTCATCCGGTTGATCGGCGGAGAACTCGGAGTCCAGGAGAGCAACGCAGGCCAAGGTACGACTTTTTATATTAAAATACCCCGCTCTGAAGAGACTGTGTTGTAATAGCTTTTTAATGTTGTCATTCCGGCTTTCGCCGGAATGACGAAAAAGTGTAAAAATTCGAATCTTGTTTTACCCCCCTTTACAGAAAAAAGGGGGGCGAGGGGGGATTTTTAAAGTATAGCTACGTTTTCAACAAATCCCCCTTTTCCCTGGACAAAACCATCCAGGACAGGCCAAAGGGGGAAATTTTAGATTCAATTTAGATTTTAGGGCAACGTATTAAAGTTTCTTTAAACATGTAAGGTGAGGAGATCAGCATGGCGAAAAAAATTCTGATTGTGGATGACGAACCGGAGATCATCGAGACATACAGTGAAATTTTCAAAATGAAGGATTACCTGGTGGATAAGGCTATGAACCGGCAGGATGCCCTGGATCAACTTGAGAGTTTCAAGCCTGATCTTGTGACCCTGGACATCGAATTCGGCCATGGCCGGTCGACTGAAGGCATCGAGATTCTGAAGCTAATCCGCGCACGCTGGACTAAAGACGAACTGCCGGTTCTGATCGTGAGCGGCAAAGGAAGTTCCGAGGATTTCGTTGAAGCCATGCAGATTGGAGTCAACGGCGTGGTGCTAAAGAGTAAGATTGATAAAGTCGTAGACAAAGCAAAAGAGATACTGCATAAAAAGGAGAGTGAAACTGAATTTTCACAAAAAAACCTACCCGACAGGATGAGAGGCAAAGGGACGCGGGAAATTACCATTCAGCTTTTTGAGTGCGCCGAAAGAGATTGCAATGTATTGATTTTAGGTGAAACCGGGACCGGTAAAAATCTGGCCGCCGAGATTTACCGTCAATCCAGCCGTCGCAAAGATATATTTTACCGCATAGACTGTGCGGCTATGCCGGAAAACCTTATGCAGAGCGAGCTGTTCGGCGTGGAATCCGGGGGATTCACGGGCGCCAAGCAGAGAAAGGGCAAGCTTGAAGAAGCCGATCACGGTATTGTGTTTTTCGATGAAATCGGCGAACTCACGTCCGGCCAGCAAAAAGTATTGCTGGATTTTTGGGATACCAGGGAGATCACCCGGATTGGTTCCAACCGTAAGCGCAAGCTGGACGTGGTGATCCTGGCGGCGACTAATCAAAATCTCGAGCAGCTGACAGGTGAAAAGAAGTTCCGGCCGGACCTCTTCCGGCGCTTATGGACCAATGTTATCCGCATGCCGGCGTTACGGGAAATCCGGGAAGATATTCCCGTGCTGGTGGAAGGATTTATCAATAAATTCAATCAGCAGTATCATAAAAAAGTCGAAGCTGTGGATTCGGAAGTTATAGATCTTTTTATGCGTCTGCCTTGGCGGGGAAACGTCGGAGAATTAAGAAATTGCATTGGGCATGGCGTGCTCAATTGTGTTGGCCCTGTCATACACCTGGAAGATATTAAAAATATTGTCCAAAACACTTTTTCAGGCACACGATCCGCACTTGAGGAGACGCCGGTTCAACCAAACAATAATTCAGGTACTATTCATGATTTGCGCAGGCGCCATGAAGAGGAAGAAAAAGAATTTTTGCAGCAAAAATATGCGGGCCATGGCCGCAATCAATCACGCACGGCCCGGGAAATCAATATCTCCCGCGAGCGGCTAATCCAGCTTTTAAAGAAACATGGAATTATATAAGTCGGTCTCTCGCCGGCAAGTGTAAGCTTTTCTTACACCCTGTAAGAAATCCTTCCAGAATTTCCCAGTATCCCCAGGGCATTAGATTAAAAAAAACTATATAAATTAAAGGTTTTCTTTTAGCGTAATCACCATAATTAATGGCATACATATTGCTTTAATTAATAGTATATGTTGCGGAAAGCCATTTCTAGCGGACTTCCCGTGTCATTCCGAGCGTTTGCGAGGAATCTCCACGAGAACGTTAAATTTAAAAGGGCTTTTGGAGATTTCTCGGCCTGTCCGCCTGTCCTGGATGAATTAGTCCAGGGGGATGATTTAGTCCAGGGCTGTGCCTCGAAATGGCAAGCTTAGGAGCCTGTCGGACTTAACTGATTGGCGTCAATTATAAATTTCTCCTGGCGACAATTAAAATTTCCGGTTTTT
>CBDUZI010000133.1:0-6311 GCA_965371665.1 uncultured bacterium | reverse complement strand
AAGGGGGAAGAGTGCTCAAACTTCGATTTTGTGCCTAAGTCCGACAGGCTCCTAGATTATGGGAAATCCGGATATCGCCGGCATTGGTTACCTGGTTGGTGTCCACCTGGATCCCATCCGTATCCGGGTCCGTGCCTTGGGCTTCCACTTGCAGGCCGTGAATGCGCACATGGTCGTCGAGAATCGCAATCACCCCCCGCCACACGCCGGGAGGATCGGCCATGATGCGATAGGCCGCGGTATCCCATTTTCCCTTATGCCTTTGGCTTTCACCCACTTGATTAGGCAGAAACGGCGTAAATATTTGGATATACTTGTCGGGTCCGGTAGTCCAGCCGTCAATCATCACCGCGGTAGCATCGATGCCGTCATTATAACAGGCAATATTCCAGATTTGATCACTGACGACTAAGTCCTTGCCATTTGACCAGGTTTCAAAGGTTCGCACCGCGCCGTCCAGGCCGCTATTTTCATTACCGGTTTCGGCCTCGAACAGGGAAGTATAGGCACGAAAAACCGACCAACTAAGATCACTCATGATCGTGGGTAGGGGAATTCCTCCGTCCCTGTCTTTTACCGTAAAAATATTATTACTGGTTCTTTCGTAAATGAAAGCAATGGCATTAATCGAGCCGCTGCTGTTGGCATCGTATTGAATCGCATCGCCTACGCCGATATTCGACGGCAGGGGTAAGGAAAAAGTGGCAATGGTGCCGGAAATATCAAGCGTGTTGGTGCTTCCCGATGCTGCCAGGGGAGAAGTATTAGCGGGCCCCACAGAGCGGTAAATGTTAGTTGCCGCTTCTAAAAGCTGAGGAGGCATTAAAAGGTTGAGACCTACTCCCATGCCAATGGCAATTTTTTTTACTGAAAACCAACTTTTCAGGCTATGACGTTGCAGGGCGATATCTTCTCCATTTTTTGCCCGAACTAATCGCGTCGTAAACAAAATTAATTATCCCTTCTTTCTGCAAATCGGATTAAATTACTCCGCACCGAAGTGCGGGTAATTTAATCAAAGAACTGCATATGGTGACAGGATTAATTTATTAATTATATGTTTTAATTATAGGAAAATAAATTAAAATATTGTAACCGTTCTATCCTGAAATTCAATTATAGTTCGATCGTTAACCATGTCGCTTTTTTGATCTTTTCTTGACGGGAATTAGCCGTCTGTGTACTAATAAAAGCATAGCCAATCCTAATAAATACATCTTCGTCACCTGGAGGCGGAGGCAAATGAGCGATAGAGTCCGGTGGATTGATTACAAGGGCAAGGCCCTTATGTTTATTGATTAATCAGCCGTGATGACTAGCTTGAGGGTGTTGCGGACTAATCGGCCTTTACTTTTCAAGTAAGCCTATCCGCCTTATCAAAAAGTGGCAATTACTGCACCCTGCGCCCTCCGGAACCTTAAAAATCACCTTTTTCTTTTCTTTCAATGGGAAGATCAGGTTCGATATGGACGACAACATTCACGGGACGGTCCAGATGAGAGCGAATGGCGAATTCGACCTTTTTGGATATCTTATGCCCTGCTACCACGGAAAGTTTTGGGTCAACCAGCACATGTACGTCCATTACTATTTCCCGTCCCACGCGGCGGGCGCGCAAACGATGCCAGGATGACACCCCTTTTTGTTTGGATAAAATATTGGCCAGCTGTCCCTTTGTTTCCCGGTCGACCCCGCCTTCGCCTAATTCTATCAGACTCTGTCCTATGATTTTGATGCCGGCATAAATAATCATAAGACCAACCACCAGCCCGGCAGCCTGATCACCATAGCCCCATCCAAAAATGATCGTTCCGGCGCCGATTAAGACGGCCACCGAGGATAGGGAATCCGTGCGGTGATGCCAGGCATTGGCGTACAGAATTGTGCTGTTGGTTTTTCTGGCTACTGTCATGGTTCGGCGAAAGAGCCATTCTTTCAAAATAACCGAAAGCAAAGCCGGTCCCAGAATCATCCAGCCGGTTTTCGCTGCCGGCGTCAGCGAAAAAGCATGCACAGCTTTAAGCACAATGCCCACCCCGCTGCCGATCAATACCCCTGCGATGATCAGAGACGTCAGGGTTTCGAGTTTTCCATGTCCGAAAGGATGGGTGGAATCAGGCGGACGCGAGCCCAATTTTACGCCGATAAGCACAACCGCATCCGTGGCCAGATCTGAAAACGAGTGAATGGCATCGGCCACCAGCGCCAGCGAGCCGACCGAGAGCCCGACTGCTGCTTTGATGATCGCCAGTACGATGTTGACGGCAGCACCCAACAGAGTGATCTGCCGAATGGCGGCGTTTTGACCTGGGATTCCAATCATTTGCTGCACTCCTTGTTTTATTCCCGCCTTTAGGGCGTGATTTTCCAGAACTGCGGAGAGCTCTCAATAATCCAGTATCGTATTATAATAAAATTTTTACCGAAAATCCAGCCATTAAGACCTGGTTAGATGGGCTCGCGTCTTCGGTTACCGCTTATCCCATACCCGGTCTACTGTGAATAACCGCGGTTTAATTTTATTGCGTTTTTCTTAAAATAATTGTAATAAATAGTCGGGCTCTCGCCTCTAACCTTTAGAGCACTTTGCTTTAAGGGAAGCGTTTAAAAAAAAGGAAGGGTAATATGAAAAGGATATTTATCGGCATGTTTATCGTTGTTTCAGCGGTAATTCCCGCCTGGGGAAAGGTTTTAATCCTGGAAGGTGGTTACTATATCGAAGATGTCGAGATTATCGCGAACCGATCCGGCGATATTGTTTTTAAGCACGGCGATGAATACTACCAGTTGAATAATAAGTACGTTCTTCGCGCGGAAGACCAGGCGCCGGCCGGCTACAGCCCATTGGATACCAAGAAACTAGCTACTTATAAAGAAAGTGTTTCGCCCACTTCCGGTGCGGCCGGACCTTCTGAGGAAACAGCGGCTATGGGAGAAGATAAGATTGGCGCAGCGGAGCCCGCCTCAGAGGATGCGCCGGAGGCGCTCCCGAAACTGGATTTGACGGAGACTGGAGCTGCACCCCCTGCCCTGCCTCCCCTGAAACCCGGGAAAACTGTGAAATTGTATTTTCACAACGGAAAATCCGTCAAAGGCCTGCTCAAATCCTGGGGAGAGAAAGAAATAGTCCTCCAGGGGAAAGATGGAGATTATGTGGTGGAAATGTCCGATGTAAGCGACGCAAAATACTACCTTTCTCCGGATGACCTTGGCAAAGCCGTTATTATCGCCTACCCGGCGTCCATGAATATCCTCACGGAGAAAGAAAGAAGAGAAAAGGCGAGAAAGCAAAAACTCGAAACAGTGGTGAACAGCATCAATAGCCACAAAAAGACGCAACAGGTCGAACACGTTTTGGGGCTCATAACCATGGTGGGGGGCGGAGGATTGATTTATAGCTCCGAGGTGAGCCGGAACAATCAATCAAGCGATGAATACCTTTCAGATATTCAATCCCTTGCCGGATTAACCAGCGTCATGCTGGGCGCGGCTTTGGTGGCCGCGGCCGCCGGGCATTCTGAGAAGATAAAAGAATTAGAACAAGAAAAACATAAATTAACCGTTCGGGAAGAGATAAAATCGCACTATGGCGGCCTCAGGCTGACCTTGCGTTATTAGTCTCATACCCAAAAAGGCAAATAAGATGAATAGACAGCAGCAGGCATTACTGGCGATTTTAATGGTTCTTTTTTACGCGTCCCCGGCCTGGGGGGCGGACAGCTACGTTACCAGCAGTGCGGACAGCGGGCCGGGAACCTTTAGGGAAGCCGCGGCGTATTCCAACACCGCTACCGGCGTTCAGACCATTGAAATAATCGTCAGTGATCAAATTAATATTATCAATACGATCAATATTCAAAGTCCGGTCATTATCCAGGGAAACCACAATACGGTCAGTTCGAATGGATATACAGTATTACATCTCATGGCCGGCAGCGACGGCTCGATTATCCGAAATATGGTTATTACGGACGCCTCCTACTACAGTGCTCCTGCTGGCATTAAAATCGAGTCTGATCACAATACCGTTACGGGTTGTGTAATCGGAACCAACTGGCTGGGTCAGTCCGGAGAGAGTAATTATCACGGGATATATTTTTACTACGCGGATGATAATTACATCGGCGGAACGCGGGCAGAGGGAAATGTAATTTCCGGCAACTCGAATTACGGCGTATATTTGTACTATTCTCACCGCAACTTTATTGTGGGGAACACGATTGGATTAGTTCCCGCGAAAGACAGCGCCAGACCAAATGCTAGCGGAATTGGGTTAGTAAGGTCTAACTATAATCAAATCGGGCTGCCGGATATTAATTTTTATAATATTATAAGTGGCAACCGTTCGTCTGGGATATATTTTGATAATGCCTCAAATTACAATCAAGTGCAAAGTAATTTGATAGGTGTCAATGAAGCGAGCGCCACTTTTACGGGACAAGACTATGGAATTAATATTGCGGGCTCAAATAATTTGATAGGTGGCGAATTAATCGAACTCCGGAACGTAATTTCCGGAAATGAAGGAACTGATGTCTATATATCCGGGAAACACAATATGCTGACCCGGAACTTTATTGGCAGCAATGTCTCCGGTACTCAAGTTATCCCGGGTTTCGCTGCTAGCCGGATTTATCTGACTAGTTCTGCGAGTGGAAACATAATCGGGACCAAAGACAAGGGTTTTGGTAATCTAATTGTTGGTGGTTATTACGGAATAACCTTGGATTATTACAATTATTATCAGCAGGGTTGTACGAACAACGGGCTGTTTGGCAATGTTATTCATGGCTTTCAGACGGAAGGAATACGCATAAATCACTATTATTACTACAATT
Source organism: uncultured bacterium (assembly GCA_965371665.1). Classification (GTDB taxonomy): domain Bacteria; phylum Oederibacteriota; class JAAXVQ01; order JAAXVQ01; family JAUVAV01; genus JAUVAV01. The sequence continues at coordinate 1,473 of CBDUZI010000133.1, read as the reverse complement.
ATACCTCCCACATGCCCACCATCACCCATGCTCATTCTAGCCGGCTATGGGGAATTTCAGAACCCAATGACTATATTGAAGTTTTTCAGGCACCCGGAAGCGAGGGGGGCAGCGTGAGCTTTTTAGGTGCCACGGAATGCTGATCTGGTTGGAGATTGGTCAGTCAGGGTTTCTGGACTGAGTAAAGGGGATTATGTTGCTGCCTTGGCAACGGGCGTTGGCAATTTTGGAAACACCTCGAAATATTCTGCGGCAATTATAGTAAATAATGCAACCCAAGCCCCGGATATTGATGTTCCCGTTGGGAAAATAAAAGTGTTCAACAATATTATTCGTCGAAACGGGACATCTTCCGATATCTCCACCATTCGCTGGCAGCAGCCGCATGACGCTGCGACTACTATCCGAATATTGAATGAAAACGGCAACCTGGTCATAAAACTGGCTTCGAATCAGTGGTATCCGAAAGATCTGGTGCACATTCTGACCTGGGACAGCCGGGATACCAGCGGGAATCCGGTGGCCAGTGGACTTTATTACGCGCATATCCAATCGAATGATGTTAATCATTTCGCGAAAATACTCGTGATGGACCGGTAACTGGGGGGACAGGTGAAAAAAATCGCTGCACTGACAGCCATGATACTCGCGGGGGTTTCTCCTCAAATTTACGCAAGCGTGGGAGGGCAGACGCTCCAAAAAAACCTGTCTCCCCGGGCCGAGTCCGTGGGTATGGCCTATACGCCCCTGGTGGACGATGTCTACGCCATATACTGGAATCCGGCCGCACTCTCGTACCTGAAGGGCGTCCGAAATCAGCGCGGCCTATTCATCGGGCTTGTCGGATGATTATCTTGCACACCTCAGTTATGCCAATGCTGCTGATAAATACCATACCTGGGGCCTGGGATTTCTTGGCTACTCCAGCGGTCTATTTGAATATATTGATCAATACGGTCAAAGCAGTCTCTATAACAGTGTGAAGAGCGATTGGCTGCTCACTTACAGCAGCGCCTACCGGTTTAATCCCCAGTGGCGCTTTGGCTTTACGCTCGAACTATTCCATTCAACTCTGTTGGAAGAGTATAATGCCGCCACCCTGGCGATCATTTTGAGTAATTCCTTTCAGTTAGGAAATAGTTTCCGGCTGGATATGGCCTTGAAACACTTGGGCTTTCCCCTCAGCTACGGTGGGGAAAATGACATTTTGGGGATGCCCTTCAGCGCGGAGCCCTGGGAGGCGCTGCCCCTCACCTTCAATCTCGGCGTGGCCTATGATCTGTTGGAAAGCCTGAACACTGCCGAACATGAATTAAAGCTCGCTACCGAAGTGAGCAAAGTCCTATTGGAGCCCTATCGCCTAAACCTGGGAGTGGAATATAAATTTTTAAGGATGTTCTCGCTCCGGGCCGGGTATCAACGTAAGCGTCAAATTAACCACATATCCCCCTCTCCCCGCAGAAATGTGGGGAG
>CBDUZI010000132.1:0-6437 GCA_965371665.1 uncultured bacterium | reverse complement strand
GGATTTTGTTCAGTTAGCCGAGAGGCCGGAATCAATAGTTTATAATTATTTGGGAGAATAGATATGGATTTAAAAATGTTTAATTCAATGTTTTCTAAAATAGAGTTGCCCAAGTTAGAATTGCCAAAATTTAAACTTCCCAAGATAAAGCTGCCCGAGCTTAAAATTGGAGATATAAAAGCCAGAATTCCAATTATTCAAGGTGGAATGGGAGTAGGTATCTCTCTTTCCAAACTTGCTTCTGCGGTTGCCAGAGAGGGAGGTATAGGAGTAATAGCTGCCAATGCCATAGGCATGATTGAGCCGGATTACTTCAAAAATGGGGTTGAAGCAAATATGCGGGCTTTAAGAAAAGAGATAAGAAAAGCCCGGAGTCTGAGTGATGGCATAATTGGTGTTAATATTATGATTGCTTTGAATGATTTTCGAAATATGCTTCAGGTTGCAATTGAAGAGAAGGTTGATATTGTATTTCTGGGAGCAGGACTTCCTTTAAGGGGGATTCCGATAAAAGAGATTCAAAGAGCTAATGTAAAGGTGGTGCCAATTGTAAGTTCGGCCCGCGCAGTAAGATTGATATTCAAATATTGGCAAAAAAACTTTGCTACCATACCTGATGGTGTTGTGGTGGAAGGACCAAAAGCCGGAGGCCATTTAGGCTTTAAGGAAGAAGATATAGAGAATCCGGATTTCAGAATTGAGAAGTTAATTCCGGAAGTTGTTAAGGAAGTCAAAGAATTTGCAGAACAGTTTGCCAGGGAAATACCGGTTATTGCTGCCGGCGGTATTTTTGACGGGAAAGATATTTATAAGTTTTTAAAACTTGGTGCTAGTGGGGTACAACTGGGGTCTAGATTTGTTGCTACCGAAGAGTGTGATGCGGATATAAACTTTAAAATGAGTTTTGTGGACTCAAAAAAAGAAGATATTGTTATTATACAAAGCCCGGTGGGGATGCCGGGAAGAGCTATTTTTAACAGTTTTTTAAAAGAGGTTAATTCCGGTGAGAAAAAAGCGTTCAAGTGTCCCTGGAGATGTCTTGAGAGTTGTCAGGCGGACAAGGTAAATTACTGTATATCGATTGCGCTTAATAATGCTAGAAAGGGTATGTTAAAGCAGGGATTTGCCTTTGCGGGCACAAATGTTTATAGAATAGATAAAATAGTTCCTGTGAAGGAGCTGATAAATGAAATTACCGAGGATTATCTTGCGGTTGTTGAAAATGGCATTATCCGGATTAAGCACGAGTATGAAAAAGCCAAGCAAAAGCTTATGGGATTAAAAGAGGAGTATGAAAAAACAATTGAAAGAGGATATGATCTTTTTAAAGAGGAATATAATAAAGCTTTTACACTGGGGTCAGCTAAACTAAAGGGTGACCTAGAGAAAAGGTTGAATAAAATTAACTGGCTGAAATCAGAGTATATTGAAAATTTTAAACTAATTGATGAAATCAAAGCACAATTCATGGCAAAAACCTTTGGTTTGATTTGAGAATGACTGAGCGGTAATTACTTTACTCCGCACCATCCCCAACCTACCCAAATCGACTTTCCCTTTCCGGCTTTTGGTTGTACTTTACCTGTTTAAGCTAATCTTCTGTGAGAAGTTAGGGGACATGGTGGACATCCCCCATATTGCCGGAGGGTGTTCTAATTCACTTAATAATTGACCAATTCTTCCGGGTTTTGTTACACTTTTCCGTAAGGGCGCGGTTGCTAAGGCCGTGCAGATCACGGAGATGTTAATTTGTGATAAAAAATAAGGATGAAAAGGTCAAGCGTTTGGCCGTGCTTCTGGAATACGACGGTTCGGCTTTCAGCGGCTGGCAGGTCCAGGCCAACAGCCATACAGTTCAGGCCGAGCTGGAAAAAGCCGTCTGGACGGCTTTTCACGAACGGAGGCGGGTCCAGGGAACCAGCCGTACGGATGCCGGGGTTCATGCGCGCGGCCAGGTGGCGGCCTTTGACCTGGCATATCCCCTTTCGGCTGCGCGTCTGGTCCTGGCTTTAAATAAAATCATGCCTCCCAGGGTGCGCGTTTTAAAGGCTTGGCCAATGCGGCCCGGCTGGGATCCTCAGCGATCCGCGATCAGTAAAACCTACACTTATCTTATTTATAATCGTTCCATATATTCGCCCCTGTGGTCAGGAAGAGCTTGGCAGATTTTCCAGTCCCTGGACTTGGAGGCTATGCTCCGGGCCGCAAAACATCTCGTAGGACAACACGATTTTTCTTCCTTCCAGGCAAGCGGCGGAGCGGCAGAAGATGCGGTCAGGCGGCTAACAGCTATAACCATTACCCGGCAGAGCAAGTTGGTAAAGATTAAGATAACCGGCAATGGATTTGTTTATCGTATGGTGCGAAATATTACCGGCACCTTAGTGGAAGTCGGAAAAGGGAGATTGAAAACCACGGAAGTTAAAAAAATCCTGATGGCGCGGAATCGTAAACTCGCCGGGCCGACTGCGCCGGCCTATGGTCTGTACCTGGAAAAGATCAAGTTCGCTAATTAGTTTCTGTTGCGAAAGCGGGTTTTTAAGTTTGTCATTCCGAACGTAGTGAGGAATCTCCACGAAAACGATCGAGTTATCAGGCCTCCTGGAGATTTTTCGCGGAGTCTGTTCTGAGTGTGGTGAAGGGCCGCATACACGTATGGCCTGTCTTCTTTACAAAGTCATGCAGGACAAGATGTAGGACTTCATATGATAGTTGATTATATTTAATGGACAAAGTTTGATGTAGCAAAAAACATGAAAGTGTGATTATGCCAGATACGGACTTTTTTGATAAACAAAATGATTTAACGGCAGTCAAAATACTGATTTATCAGCAGTACTTAAAGAGCTATTTGCCAAAGGTGTTGATGCAATATGGGAAATGCTTTATTGCTGATTTATTCTGCGGCCCCGGAAAAAGTGGAGCTAGTGATGGAAGTCCATTGGTTTTGCTTAATGTGGCCAGAAATATAATGGCAAATCCCATTTTGAGAAGAAAGTGGCAGAATCCAGAGGTCACGATTGTTTTTAGCGATTCTGATAAAAGTCATACCGATAATTTAGGTCGCATATTAAAACAGAACGATTATCCTATGGGGATCAAGATAGTCGGGCCTTTGTGTGAGGACTTTAATTCGATATTAGTAAAAATAGGTGAGGCTTTTAAAAGGATTATGGCACCCAAGTTTGTTTTTTTAGATCCATTTACATATAGCGATGTTAAAATTAAAGATGTAAAAACATTAATAGATACACCGGCAGCAGAAGTATTGCTGTTTTTGCCTACATTTCATTCGTATCGTTTTGTGAAATGTGCGGATGATGTAGGCGCGCTTCGGTTGTTTTTAGAGAATTTTACAGATAGAGGATGCGCTAATTATAGAGATATTTCTGATTTTAATGAATCAATCCGGAGGAAGTTAAGGTCGGATTTTGGGCTGAAATATGTTCGAGCTGTGGGATTGGAAGATGGAGCAAGAAAGAATGCGCTGTTTTATTTAACAAAACATATTACCGGTATGTTACTTATGAATAATTTAGTATGGAAATATACTCGCGATGGCGTGACAGTAAAGGCGAAAAGGGAATCAGATCCCGCTTTGTTTGATCTTTCAACGCTTTCTGTAAACTTTCAACGGATTAAAGATGTTTTTCAGGAGTATATCAGAGTGGAGAAGCGTCTTTCTAATGTTGAAATCATAGATTTTATTGCTCAAAATTGTTTTACAACTAGATATGTCAATGATATTTTAAAAGAGATGAAAAAACAAGGACTTGTCGATGTTGAGTATAAAACGAGCGATAAAATACAAGGGTTCTATGTGGCTGATAGTCATTGGAATAATGAGTTATCAATAATTAATTACAGGAGATAATATATTATGGCTTCAAACTCTTCCATAGAATGGACGGGAGCAACCTGGAATCCGGTGACCGGATGCACAAAGATCAGCGCCGGGTGTAAGAATTGTTATGCCGAGCGTATGGCAAAGCGGCTTTGTGCCATGGGACAACCGAATTATAGGAAAGGTTTTGAACTTCAAACTCATGAGCATGTGTTGGAGCTGCCTTATAATTGGAAAAAGCCGCAGACTATTTTTGTTAATTCAATGAGCGACTTGTTTCATCCCAAAGTGTCGAAAGCATTTATTAAAAAGGTTTTTGATGTAATGAATCGTGCATCGTGGCATACTTTCCAGGTGCTTACTAAACGCGCAGAAAGATTAGCGGAGATGAGTAATGATTTAGAATGGGGAAATAATATTTGGATGGGAGTTAGTGTTGAGGATGAAAAGAATAAAGACAGGTTGGAATTTCTTCGACAAACAAGCGCTGTAGTAAAATACATTTCCTTTGAGCCGCTTATTAGTACAGTAGGCAAGGTGAATCTAAAAGGAATAGATTGGACAATTGTTGGCGGTGAATCCGGCCCGGGTGCGCGATTTATGTCTCCGGAGTGGGTTGCTGATATTCGGGATCAATGTTTAGCGCAGGATGTTCCGTTCTTTTTTAAACAATGGGGCGGAGTTAACAAGAAAAAAACCGGGCGCTTACTTGATGGTCGTATATGGGATGAGATGCCTCAGATTAACTATGCCCTGGCCGGCTTAGGATGACATAATAGCGCTACAGTGCTTTGCATATTTCGAGAACATAGCGGATATTGATACATGGAATCATAATTATCAATGAAACAGACGTTGCTGTAGGGGCACCCTTTATGGGTGCCCAAAACCGGGCGGCCGTGTGTGACAACCGGGCGACCGCAAGGGTCGCCCCTACGGAAAATATGAATGGCGGTGGGTGCGAAAATGGGGCGGCAATCGGAAATGTTATCGGTGATTTAAATCGTTGTGCGTAAAACATTGTCTGGATTATTTTAAAAATGGAAAATGGCATGCGGAACAGAAAATAATTCAATTTAAGGTTCTGAAAAAACCGGTTGCGAGGGGAAACTATATATTGCACAAATAACAACAATATGTTATATATGCAACATAAATAACATATTGTTGTTATTTGAATAGGAGAGGCAAATGCTGTTTCCCAGGTCTCTGGTATTGGACAACCTTAAAACCTCGCTCTTTTTATTCGGCCCTCGCATGACCGGTAAAACCACCATGTTACGTTCCCTGGATTATACGGAATATTTTGATTTGCTCGATCCTGATTTAGAACTAACCTATAAAACAAATCCCAAGGAGTTTTGGGAGCAGTTATCAGCGCTTCCGAAAAAATCATTAATCATAGTTGATGAAATTCAAAAAGCGCCGGTATTATTGAATTATGCGCAAAAAGCGATTGATACCCTGGGGCATTATTTTATCCTTTCCGGTTCCAGTGCGCGGAAATTAAAACGCGGAGGAGCTAATCTGCTGGGAGGGAGGGCGCTGGATTTGAAACTCCATCCCCTGACCTGTTTTGAATTAAAAAAATATTTTAATATTAATAATGCTTTGCGTTTCGGCACCCTGCCAAAGATATGTACTTTGTTGAAAGCGCGGCAGGACGATTTGGCCCGGCAGCATTTGAAAAGCTATATTACAACCTATATACGTGAAGAAATTCAGGCAGAAGCTTTAATCCGCAATTTGGGCGCCTTTAACCGGTTTTTAAATGTTGCGGCGCAAAGTAATGGCCAGGTCATTGAATTTGCGAATATTTCACGGGAGTGTTCCGTGCCTATGAGCACGGTTAAGGAATATTTTCAAATTCTTGAAGATACGCTTATCGGGTTTTATTTATGGCCCTGGAATCGGAGTGAAAGAAAAAAAGCCCGGCCGAAGTTTTATTTTTTTGATTGCGGCGTTGTTCGCGCCATCCAGCAGCGGTTGCATGATCCGCCGGCTGCGGTGGAACTGGGTTACCTTTTTGAGACATGGTTCATTAATGAAATGAGACGTATTCGCGATTATTCCAACCAAGATCATCATTTTTCTTTTTGGCGTCAGCGTGATCAGGAAATAGATCTTATTATTTCGGGTAGTCGTGGGCCCATAATGGCGATTGAATGTAAATCAGGCAAAGCGGAAATCCGGCATACCGTGATTAATAATTTTAAAAAAATATTCCCGGAAGCGAAGATTGTCATAGCGTCTTTGCAGGATAGCAGAGCTAAGAAAATTAATGATGTTGAAATCTGGCCATGGAAACAAGTGCTGGATTATTATAAAGAACAGGCTCTTGGAAGCCTGAGTAATTAGTCTGTTTTTTTAGGTTGTCATTCCCGGAGGCTTTTATCCCTGGACTAAACCATCCAGGACAGGCGGGAATCCAGAGGCTTTGATTTTAAAGGAATTAATTGTAGGGGCGGGTTTAAAACCCGCCCCTACGGGAATACAAATATCATGCGGGTATGACAAAAGCCACTAAATGCTCAGGCTTCTAGGAGCCTGTCGGACTTAGGCACAAAAGTGAATTTTGAGCACTCTTCCCCCT
>CBDUZI010000131.1:0-6673 GCA_965371665.1 uncultured bacterium | reverse complement strand
GCCCGTTTTCATATGCAAAATCCCCCTCAATCCCCCTTTTTCAAAGGGGGAAAGTTCTCAAAATCCGATTTTGTACTTAAGTCCGACAAGCTCCTAGTACGATATAAGCCGGATTATTATTGTATGGCGCCCACTCACTCAATGCCCTATCCCATGGATCTTTTTGAGTTCTCCCGCTCAAATATTCCAAATCCGTAAAAGAATCAAAAAAGTCCGGGGCTTCGGCAGGACTTAAAGTCGATACCACCCACTCCTTATGCGCTTCTTCATTGGTTCCATTCCAACATTTTAAATGTATTTCCCATATCCCCGATTCACCGGGAACCGTCCAATTAAATGTGTCGGAATTTGCCGGCGTAGTGACAGTCTGCTGATCTGATTTATTCACCGTCCAGGTATAACTAACCGGCTGATCAAATGTCACGTTAAAACTGAGGCTAGCTCCCTGGTTGATTAAATACATAATATCCTGGTTATCTTCTTTATTAACGGGACTCCCCCCGGTAGAGCTGAAACTTACCAGCACCGGCGAAGCGGCGCAAACATTTCCCGTCAGCCCAACCAGCAAAACCAGACTCCCAGCCATCGCCCGAATACTGCCCGTAAAATCAATCTCCCTCATTGTTCCCCCATTCATTCCGAAAAAATAGTGGTTTCCGGCTCATTTTACAATGCTGACCTTTCCCCGTTGCTTACCCTTCCCCGACTCCACGCAGTAGATATACACGCCGCTGGCCACGCCCGAGACGTCCCATTCCTCGCTCCCGCCCTCAGCCAGGGCCATGTGGTTTATGCTTTTCACCAATCGGCCGGCCGGCGTATATATCCTCACAATTGCCTTTGCGGGCAAATTGCTGAAAATAATTTTCTCTGGCGCGCCGCCTTGCTGGATGTAGGGATTGGGAACAACTCTCACTGCCAGCTGCGCCTGAGCTTGCGGTTCCGCAGGGCCTATAGTATCACCCTGACCAAGCACCGCCTGGCGGTAAACATCCATGGGCGTATAAACCTCATCCGGCGTGTTCAGCGTGCGATCCCATAGGTATACGACTAAATAATCCAAGGTGCCGTAAACCGGACTGACAAAACTAAAATGCTCCCCGGCCTGCAGATTAACCTCGCTGAAATAATCGGTTATTTCCCAGTCATCGTTGATGCTGCCGCATATCCGCCATATCCCCGCGTACGGGGCGGCGAAAGAACTACGGTAGACCTGCCCGGCAGATACCAGTTCCTGCACATCCTCGCGCTTCCAGTTGTCGCCCGAATTAAGCACACCGATGACCACTTTTTCATCCAGATAGGCGTAGTTGGCTCCGACCGAGGGGGCCGCGGGCTTGTCATCCCATTCCCAAAAGGGATCCGGGTAATGTATGCCGTGATAGGTCAATTCACTATTCTCCGCGCCGGCCGGAAAAGTCAGAAACCACATGAAATCCTCGCCGGAAGGTATGCTGACCGAGCGGTGGAAATTAATTTCTCCCAGGCAGCCCGCGGCCGGATAAATATTCTCACTATCTTCGCTATGCTTTTTTCCATCCAAAACCACGTCCCGCTCCACCCCGGCATAAACAAAAGCCGCCAGGCGCGATTTGGCATGCATGCCCTGCTGATTCATGCTTTCCACCGGCCTGACTTCCAGCCAGGGCTTTCTGAGGATGTGGTAGGTATTTACAATGGGGATGCCGGGAGGACCAAAACGCAGACCTTTTTCGGCTGATTCCACCACTATCTCTTCCGGCGTATTGATGATTATCTTGGTCCACATTCTTCCCATGCCAAAGTTCCGGTAGCCGGTATCGTGCACCTTGTAAATCTCATTAGAGGAGTAGCGCCCGCTCCCGATTTTAGCGGCCAGGCAGGGCGAATCTTCGTCATTGGAAAAGAGGAATAAATAGAAGTACTTATTTTCAATCATGGGATCTCCGATCCAGGTATACTCGGTTACACCATAGGGAACCTGAACCCAGTCCGCCTTATCGGCCATGGCATCGGGAAAGGGATTCTTTTGCGTATAGGCCCTGGTGGTATCCCAGAGCATTACTTCTCCGGCCACCGCGCCGTGAATCTGACCCTGGTTGTTATGGGCCGAGGCATTATTGACCAGGTTTCCGCTCCCCTCGTTAAATTTCCATTCCGCGATCAGTTCGCTTCGGGCCTGGCCGGCCAGGCTGCCAAGACCGATTAAAATCAGCATAACGCCCGTTATTCGATTATCCCGCATAATCGCGCCCACCTGTTAGAAAGCCCCTTTTTGACCAGCCGGGCTTTTATTTAATTATGCTTATCTTGCCCTGTCTTTTTTCCCGGCCCGACTCAAGGCTATACAGATAAACTCCGGCGGCTATGCCCGACACCTCCCATTCCTCACTGCCCTCATTGTCGGCTGCCCGATGCTTGATAGTCTTTAGCAATTTTCCTGATATAGTGTAGATTCTTATACTGCACAGGCCAGGCAGCCGGTTAAAGCGTATCATGGGCGCGGCATCCCGATCTGCGCAAAAAGGATTAGGACCAACCATGACTCTATCCAATAATAAAGACAAAGAGGTTGGCTGTTCGGGCGGCGGCGCGGAGGAAGGAGGATCTTCGGCTCCGGGATTTTGGATTAAATTTCCCCCGCCCGCCTGGCCGACATATACATCGTCTACATATAGGACTCCCAGGTTAATTTCCGATGAGCTGCCATAGGCTTTGAAAATCAGGACAAACTTCCTGGTATCATTCTGCGTAGTAAAGGTTCCCTCGTGCTTCTGCCAGGTCGGTTGCGGGTTTAGGGTGCCCAAACTAAGGTAGACGCGATCTCCGGAAGCCCCTTCTTCCGAGTCCCAGGTCAGGACGGACACTACCACTTCGGAGAGATCGCCTTTTATCCAGAAAGAATAATTATAAGTGGTATTCGCCGATATGGAATACGCTTCTTCTCCGCCATACCCATCCGATTTTCCGGCTATCAGCCCTATGTTTATCGAGCTCCCCCCGTAAGCCGTGGCTTTGAGAATGGCGCTGAATGTTCCGGAATTGGCCTCGGCATAGGTCCGGCCCCAAACCCCTTCTCCGTTACCCACGTAATAACTCCACCAACTGGGATTGTCCGGATCCAGGGGCGGGAGAGTAGTAAAGGTATAATCCCCGCTCATGGCCTGGTTGCCGTTGGCATCTTTGCTTTTTACCCGGAAATGATAGAGCGTGTTGGCCTGCAGTCCGGCCAGGAGTTGGCTGTGCGTCAAGGTTGGCTGCGTGTCCAGCAGGGAGTTCCCATAACTCTCGGTAAGTCCATACTCCACCTGGCTGTCGGACAACTCATCCGTTCCCCAGGTGATGGTGCAAGTATCCTGGGAAATATCCGCAACACTTACATTCATGATCTGCGGCGGACTCTCATCTACGCTTAATTGAAAATTCACGGTAATGGTGCTGCTGCCAATCACATCCGCGGGCTTAAAGGCCTGGTTATAGCCGGTCGCAGAGGCCATTAGCGCGTATACTCCCGCAGGAATGCCTGATAAAAGGTAGATTCCCTCCGCAGAGGTAAAAGCCTCTGCCACTCCATTGGTTATCTTCACTCCGGAAAGAGGATCACCGGTTTCATTGGTAACTAGGCCGGTTATGCTGCCGTTAACGGCTACCGCGGGAATGGCTTCATTATAAATACCGAGGGGCGTAACCACGTTGCCGGGAGTAGAAGCATTGGCTTCATACAGGTATATTATTAAATATTCCAGAGTTCCGTCTACCGGACTGGTAAAGGTAAAAGCAGAGCCGGGCGTAACTATGTCAACCTCATTCAGGTAATAGGCGCCATTTACACATCCCATAATCCGATATTTCCCGGGATAGCCCGGAGTCCAGGGGCTGCCTACACCGGGATGCGTGGTTTCGTACGGCCATAAGCGGTCATACCCCCTGGTCCAGGTGCCGTTAAAAGGGACTCCGGCCGTTACGGCTTGATTAATATTCTGGTAGTGCCAGTACTTGGTATATAATATCCCTACGACTATAGTCTCATTATCATAATATATAAAGGGAGAGGTAATAATCCGGTTTATTTCAGAGTAATTGTCGCCGATATGATTCCAGCCCGAAGGCCAGCCATCGTATGCTGTGTCCGAACGCGCCCGCAAGGATCTGGGATTCTTCCAGTTCATGGTCCAGATAATATCCGCGTCCATGATAAAATCCACAAGCATGACGCTCGCATCGGGATGATAAACCCTCTCGCCCTCTCCGCCCAAGCCATGCTTTAAGGAATCCACTGCATAATCTGCGCCCCCCACGCCTTGGCCGGGTGATATATGGATACGGGACTCGCCGTGCATTCCCTGCTCTGAGGCCTGGCTGATTGGTCTTATCTCCAGCCATTGTTTCCCGCTCAGGGCGCGGCAGGAGTTAGTTACCGTGCTTACATACCCTCCCCGCTCATCTGTAATAGCTTCGCTGTAGACCATGATCTCTTCGGCCTGATTCTTCAAAATTTTCACTAATTGCGAGCCACTGCCGTAATTCCGTAAACCATTAGGCGTATCCCAAGATCTATACAGCTCATTATGACGCGAGGGAGTTCCGTCTTCAGCTACTTTGGCATAAAGAAAAACTGAATCATAGGGACTGGAATGCAGCGAGAGCCAGAAATTCTCCCCTTCCAGGGCGCAATCACCGTTAAAAGTATGGGCTACGTCTCCATAAGGCACCTGGATCCAGTTGGCGCGGTCGTTCCATTGATCAGTAAATCCATAATGTTTGTAATCGTATTTAGCATTAAGATCCCAAATTTTCACGTCGGCACTATTAGCCGTGCCGGCTATTGTCAAAATTCCCAGCAGGGTCGCAAAATTCACAAGCCGTCGTTTTCTGGTAAATATCATTTTTAACACTTTCTTTCTTTAGTTAGTTCCTGTTGCGGAAAGACGAGTTGAGCTCGTCATACAGGCGGAAGCCGGTATCCAGGAATTATTTTTTCTTGTATTACAATGCTTTTCTGGATTCCGGCCTGTCCTGCCTGTCCTGGATGATTCTGTCCAGGGGATGGTTTAGTCCAGGGAGAAGGGGGTCAGGGGGATTTGCCGAGAAAAAGCACAACTATCTGTTCAAAATCCCCCTTAATCCCCCTTTTTCAAAGGGGGAAACTCTAAAAAAATGTCTTTTACTGTTAAGTCCGACAGGCTCCTAGGAGCCTGAGCATTTAGTCTGTTTTTGGTATTGTTCGTCACCCGGTGAAAACCGGGGTCCAGAAAAGCCTTTAAAATCAAGGTCACTGGATACCGGCTTTCGCCGGTATGACGGCAAAAAGCACTATAGTCCGACTAAATGCTCAAGCTCCTAGTCAACAAAAAACCAGGCACGCCGTCAGTCGGCTGCCCGGTTTTTTGTTTTTGCGCCTGCTTACTTTCCCAGCTGCTGTAAACTCTTTTTAATCCGCTGGTTGTTGGGTTCCAGCTTCAAGGCCTGCTTATAAGCCCGCCGGGCCGAAGATTTCCGGCCGAGTTTGTAGTGGCAATAACCCAGCATCTCATAGACTTTGGCGGTTTTATACCCGCGGCTTATAGCCCGCTTGTATTCCCGGATAGCGGTTCGGTATTTTTTTTGCTTATAGAATTTCTGGCCGGCCTGAAAATACTTTTTGCCCGAAACTCCCCGCCGCGCTGCCGGTGGTCGGACGGAGCTAGCACCCGAAACTACCCGTCGCGCAGTTTGGGGTCGGACAAAGCTGGCAGTTGTCCCGCCCCATTGCAGGCCCAAGGAAACCCGATGCACATAACCCAATTGATTAAAGGGAACAAAAGCATAGTCCAACTGGTAATTCTTAAAACTAGCGCCTATTCCCAGGCAGAAGCCGGTTAGGAAATCCCCGCTGGAATCAGTTTTTAAATCCTGGCCCGCTGTCCGGTATCCCAGCCGCCCGTACAGTGCATAACTTTTTTCCCGCCAGCAATACTCGCCGCCGAGGTTCGCATTAAACTTTTCGTCCAGGGGTTGATAAATGCCATCCAGGCCCCAACGCAGGGTATCGGAAAGCATTTTGTAGCCCCAACCCAGATTAATGGTTAGGGGCAGGTTATGTGTCTCGTCTATAAAGGCCTTGGTCTGATACCCTAAGTTCTTCACCGTCAGACCCACGCTCAAGTCCCGCGCCCCGGGAAACTCAAAGATCCCGCCTAAATCCAAAGCCACGCCGTTGGCCGTGTATCCCTGGATATCTTCATACACGCCTTTAAGATTCATTCCCACATTGAGCGCCGCATTAAGCCTGCAGCCATAGGAAATTATTGCGGCAATATCATAAGGCCAGTAGGTCCCCTCGCCATCGCCGGTGGGATTTACTCCGGTAGTTATTGGTATCGCACCATAGTCTAAATAAATCAGGCCTATGCCGAAACCACCTCCCAGCATGGGTTGGGCGTATCCCAGATAACCGGAGTTGATGTTTACGACATAGCTTAAATAAGAAGCGGTGATCTCAGAGCGGCTGATTTTACCCAGACCCGCGGGATTCCAGTAAATCGAGTTTATATCATCCGCCAGAGCCGTATATGCTTCGGCCATGCCTACCGGTCTGGCGCCGGCGCCTATGCGCAAAAAGCTAAAAGAGCTGCTGCCGACCTCAGCCGCACAAAAAGGTGGTTCTTCCGGAACGAGTGTGGGTAACCCCAAGATATAGTGGTTGAGCATTTTA
>CBDUZI010000130.1:0-6795 GCA_965371665.1 uncultured bacterium | reverse complement strand
CAACCTGTCCCATTTAATCAGAGAATTTTAGTCAATTTATTGTGGGAACCTACACTCTAATCCCCCCTTGGGCGGACTGGCCGGAATAAGCGGAATGGGTGGCCGGATTCAGCGGATCATCTACTCAATAATATAATTCTGCTGCAAAACCCTATTGGGGAACTATGCCATATTCTGGAAAGCAAATTCTTATCAGTAAAAGCCAAACATTTTCTTAAATTGCTTAGCGGTTTTACCAGGATAACCACCATTAGATTTCGACACTCCTTCGATGGTCCATTCATATTTACCTTTCCCCTGTTTATTTAGTAATTCCGGATTTTTAATTGATCCATTTTCAATTAAATGTTTTTCAAGTTCACTGATATGCTTTTTGTTGTTCCCACCTTTTTTAATAGGATGTATAAGAAAAAAGAGAACTGGTGTACCACTGCGTCCAAAAATAGCATCATTATATTTAACTATTTTGTTTGACGAGAATATTTCTTGTTTAAAAGATATTGTAGCCTTACCCACATACATTGGCGTAAAGCCTTTGCCCGCCCTTATTGCAAATATATAACACCCTACTTTATTCTTCAGTGAAGGATGTTCCTTCCAAAATTTCTCAGATGCTTCCTTCTGCGAGATATGTTTTCCTTTACCCTTACCTTTTTTAAAACTCACTTCATAATACCCGTCTACTTTGAATACAGTCTTTGAAGCCATATGTCCTCCATAATCAACTTCCACAAAATAACTTTTTGCGGAATTATTTAAGTGAGATATTTCTATATCGTTATTATCGGTCAATAACATCTCTACTTAAATTCTGAAGGTAAATAGTCCCTGTTGCGGAAGTATGTTTTTCTGAAATTGTCATTTCGAGGCGCAGCCCTGGACAAAACCATCCCCTGGACCAAATCATCCAGGACAGGCAGGACAGGCCGAGAAATCTCCAAAAGTCCTTTTAAATTCATTGTTCTCGTGGAAATTCCTCGCTAACGCCCGGAATGAGAAACACGGGAAGTCCGCAACAAATACGAATTATTTCCTGGGGGGAGGTGGTTTAAAACCAGGGGACTATGGCAGCACGGGCAAGTTCAACAAAGGGTCCGGGATAAATGCCTAAAACCAGAATCCCTAACACCGTTATTAATAAAACAATTGCCAAAGGAATTGATATGGGCATGCAGGCCGGAGCGTTTTTATCCGGCGGCAGGATATAAATTACCCGGATAACCCGCAGGTAGTAATAAAGCGAGATCGCGGTATTAATCACGGCTATAACTACCAGCCATACATATCCCTGGCTGAAAACCGCCGTGAATAAATAAAATTTAGCGGCAAAACCGGCCAAGGGCGGAATCCCGGCCAGGGAAAGCAGGGCCAACAGCATGGCCAGCCCCAAACGGGGGGAACGCTGGGCCAGACCGGTATAAGCCGGCATATCCGTTGAACCGGTAACACGCTCCACGGCTATCACCACGGCAAAAACCCCAAGGTTGGTAAAAAGATATGTTCCCAAATAAAACAACAGAGAGGAAATACCGATTATTTCAAACGCCACCAGGCCCATAACCATGTAGCCGGCCTGGGCTATGGCAGAGTATGCCAGAAGACGTTTTAAATTAGTCTGCGGAATAGCGGCTAAATTCCCCAGAAACATGCTGGCCACGGCCAGGACGGCTAAAATCTGGCCCCACTCGGCCTGCCCGGCTGATAGTCCGTTGACTAATAAACGCAGTGCCAGGGCGAACCCGGCGGTTTTTCCCGCCACGGATAAAAAAGCCGTTACCGGCGTGGGAGCGCCTTCGTATGCGTCAGGAGCCCACATATGAAACGGCACCAGAGCCAGCTTGAAGCCTATTCCCGCCAGCACACAGACAACTCCCAGAAGAATGACCAACTCCGAGTCCGCTTGGGCCACGGCTCCGGCCAGTTCAGGAATCCGGGTTACACCAGTAGCCGCATAAATCAATGAAAGTCCAAAAAGCAGAATCGCTGATCCCATCGCTGCCATAACCAGGTATTTCAGACCACCTTCGGCTGACTTAATATCCGCCGGCCGAAAAGCGGTCAACAGCACCAGCGGAAAAGTGGTTAGTTCCAGTCCGACATAAAGTAGCACCAACTCGCTGCCGGAAGCCAGGAATAACATACCTAGAGCTGAAGCTAATAAAAGTATTAGAAATTCTCCGCGGGGACGTCTCCACATCTCTTCGAAATCCCAGGCGCTAAGAATGGTTAATCCCAGCGCCAGCATAATGATTGTCTTGAGATAGCGCCCCAGCATATCTCCTGTCCAGGCCCGGCCGAACTCTCCGCCCGGCGCCACCCAGATTAAAATTAAAGCCGCCGCTGCTCCACCCAACGCCAGCGGGGACAACCATTTGCGGCGGACCGTATTAAAAAACAAATCCCCCCCCAGTACCACGCCGATAGTCAGTGCCAGCACGATTTCCGGGAGCAGCCTCAGCCATCCGGTCATGGCGTTCCTCCCCACACCGTGGCCATGGCTTCCACGCTGGTATTAATTATATCCACCAGTATGCCGGGATAAACTCCTACGCCGAGAAGAATAAGCATTAAAATCGCGAGGCAGGCTTTCTCCCTGGGGTTGGCGTCTTTTATATCTTTAAACGTATCCTTTTCCGGTCCAAAGAATATTTTTTGAACCACGCGTAATATGTAGATAGCGGTAAAAAGAATGCCGGTCACCGCGATTATTGTCATTAGCGGATAAACTTTAAAGGCCCCGATAAAAACCAAAATCTCCGCTATAAAGCCTGAGAAGCCGGGCAATCCCAGGGAGACCAGACCGGCGACTATAAAAGCCAGTGTCAGATAAGGCATGCGGCGTCCCAGCCCTCCCATTTCACGAATTTCACGGGTGTGGGTCCGTCCATAGATCATGCCCACCAAAGCAAAGAAAAGGCCTGTCATAATGCCGTGCGAAAACATCTGCAACACGGCTCCATTTAAAGCCACGGGATGGAGCGCGCAAATCCCCAGCAACACAATGCCCATATGTGAGACCGAGGAATAGGCTACTACATATTTAAGATCGGTCTGAGCCATGGCCACCAGGGCGCCGTATACGATATTAACCAGGGTAAAAATGACAAGATAAGGCGCCCACATTTGAGCGCCCGCGGGAAGCAATTCGAGTCCCAGCCGGATAATACCGAATGCCCCGAGTTTCATTAGAACTCCCGCATGCAGCATTGAGACCGCGGTCGGAGCGGACGCATGGCCATCCGGCGACCAGGTATGAAAAGGCCAAAACCCGGCCAGGATTCCGAACCCCAGAAAAAGCACCGGAAAGACTATGGCTTGAAAAACACGGTTAAAGCTCTGGCGGGCTATATCGTCTAATAAAAAACTCTGACCGCCGCCGCTGAAGTAGAGCGCCAAAATGCCGACCAGCATTAAGGCGCTTCCGGCCATCAGATAGATGGTAAGTTTCATGGCGGCATATTCTTTGGCTCCGGTTCCCCATATTCCGATCAGCAAATACATGGGAAGTACTGCCAGTTCGTAAAAAAGAAAAAAGAGAAAGAGATCGCGGGCCATAAAAACCCCGAATACGCCGGTAACCAGTACCAGCAAAAAAGCAAAAAAATCCTGCGGCCGCTCCCGCACATCCCAGGAAGCCAGTACCCCGCAGAAAATAATCACGGCAGTCAATATAATCATTACCAGCCCCATACCATCCACTGCTACCGCGTACTTAATCCCCAGCGCCGGAATCAGTTCCCGCGCCTCTCCTAACTGGAACCCGGCGGCGTCCAAATCGTATCCCAGGAAAATTCGGCAGGATATAATTAAAGTCATTATGGTTCCGGTGAGCGCCGCCCAGCGCGGCCAGGTGGTACGCTCCCGCGGCAAAAACATAATTACCAGCGCCGTTATTACCGGAACCGCCAAAAGAAAAGATAACAACATTAAATAAATCTCCTTAAATTACGTACGGCCGTGCGCCCTTACAACCAGGCATCTATGCGGCCGGTCGCAGGACCTACATACGATTTAATAATTCCCACAATCTCCGGATGGGTCGTCAGCACTGAAACCATAATCACGACTAATCCCAGAAAAAAAGCCAGAAGATAGGCCTGCAAACGACCGACCTGCAGCTGGCGCGCACCCTTTCCGGCCAGACGGCAGAACTCGCCGACCCGGTTGACCATGCCATCCACCATATGACGGTCAAACCAGGCCAATCCCCGGGAAACCCCAAACATGCCCTGACGCACCAGGAAAATATAAGCTTCATCAATATAATATTTATGCTTAAGTAGTTTATAGGTAACGGCGAACCGGCGGGCGAGCAGGGCGGCGGAAATGGTTTTTTGAAAATAAACCAGGTAGGCCCAGCCGAGGCCGGCCAAGGCTGCCAGAAAAGCAAACATGGGTATTAAACGGTTATGGGGCGCCGTTCCGGCCGACGGAGCTCCCCAGGAGGCGTAAAGAAAATTCCGGAAAGGTTCGCCCGTCCATCCCAAACCAAGAGCCAACATGGCCAATATCAGCAGCGGCAGAACCATTACCTTGGGAGATTCGTGCGCCTGGTGTTTTTTCTCTGCCGGGCGCCCGGTAAAGACCACTATCCACAGGCGGAAAACATAGAAAGTTGTTAAACCAGCCGTCACAATTCCGACCAATAATAAATCCATTCGGCCGGCCGCCCAAATCCCCATCAAGATCGCATCTTTACTGTAAAATCCTGAAAAAGGCGGGATCCCGCTCAAGGCCAGCGCTGCCACCAGCATAGTTGCGGCGGTTATTTTCATTTTCGGTCCCAGCCCGCCCATCTGCCGGATATCATTGGTATGTACGGCGTGAATTACGGAGCCGGCGGCCAGAAAGAGCAAGGCTTTAAAGACCGCGTGTGTGGTTAGGTGGAACATGCCGGCTATATAATCCCGGCAGCCCAAGGCCATCATCATGTATCCCAATTGGGACACAGTGGAATAAGCCAGTATGCGTTTTATATCATTCTGTACACAGGCGATAGTAGCGGCCAACAGGGCGGTAAAACCTCCCAGGTAGGCGATTATCATCAAGGCTGTTTCCGAGGCCGCGAAAACCGGAAAGAGCCGGGCTACCAGAAACACGCCGGCGGCTACCATGGTCGCGGCGTGAATCAAGGCCGAGACCGGAGTCGGACCTTCCATGGCATCGGGAAGCCATACATGGAGTGGGAACTGCGCGCTTTTTCCCGCGGCCCCGGCGAAAATCAAAAGGGCGACTATAGTGCTCCCTTGACTGGTCAAACGTCCGCCCTTAACCGCCTCGCCCACTTCCAGGATATTGAAAGTATTTAAAAAATAGGCCAGTACCAGAATCCCGATTAAAAGTCCGAGATCTCCAAAACGGGTCACTATGAAAGCTTTTTTAGCGGCATCCGCAGCCTCGGGCTTATGGTACCAGAAACCTATCAATAAATATGAAGAAAGGCCAACC
Organism: uncultured bacterium; assembly: GCA_965371665.1. Taxonomy (GTDB): domain Bacteria; phylum Oederibacteriota; class JAAXVQ01; order JAAXVQ01; family JAUVAV01; genus JAUVAV01. The sequence goes on along the minus strand of CBDUZI010000130.1, from coordinate 1,347 downwards.
AATTCCCAGAACATATAAAGCGTTATCAGGTTATTGGCCAGTACCAACCCGAGCATGGAAAAAGTAAAAAAAGACATAAAAGAGAAGTAGCGCGCAATCCCTTGATCTCCGGCCATATAACCCAGCGAGTAGATCTGAACCATCAGGGAGATAAAACATACTATTACCAGCATAATAACTGAAAGCGGATCTACCAGCATGCCAAGTTCCATGCTTAAATTCCCTGCGGAACGCAGCCAAACCATGGATACCTGCTCAGTCCCGGGAGCTCTGATCAGGCCGGTTAAAACATTGCAAGCTATAATGAGCGAGAAAAAAACCGCGCCGGCGGTTATGCTTCCCGCCAGGCGTGCGCTCCGTTGGCCCGCCGCACTTACCGTGATGGCAGCCAGCAATGGCAGGACTGGAATAAGCCAGACATGTGCAATCATTCCCTAACTCCTTAAAATAAGCGGTCTCACCACCGCAGTATGGTCAGCCGATCCAGGTCCACATCTTTTTGATACCGGTAGATCGCGATCACTAAGGCCAAACCCACGGCCGCCTCGGCGGCCGCTACAGTAATAATAAAAATCGCAAATATCAGTCCGCCCGGTTTTCCCCAAAATTGCGCGCCGGCGGTAAAATTCAAGGCCACAGCCAGCATAATTAATTCCACGGCCAGCAGCAAGGCCACGGCATTGCGCCGGGTAAACACGCCGTAAAGCCCCAGCGCAAAAAGCACCGTGGAAAGCACAAGGTAATGAACCAGGCCTATGTTCATGGCTTATCAATCCTCCTTGCCGCGGGCTATAACTATGGCTCCCACTAAGGCGGCCAAAAGCAAAACTGAGACTAATTCAAACGGCAGCACATAATCGGTCATTAGTAAGGCTCCCAATTTTTGGATCGGAACCCAGGCTGGAACCGCCCCCGGCGCCGGTGGTTGAATCAGAATACTTCCCGCGATTACAAGCAACAGGGCCAAGGCCGTTCCTCCTCCCAGTATTTTCAATTCATTGCTGGAGGGCAGCACGGATTTCTCAAAATGACCGGTCAACATTACCGCAAAAACTCCAATGACTACTACCGCGCCTACATAAATCAATACCAGTACCAAGGCCAGAAACTCCGCTTTCAGGCCGAGCATAAGTCCGGCCACTGCCAAGCTGGCCACTGCCAAGCCCAACAGCGCATGGAGAAGATTACGGCTGCTAACCAACAAAATCCCCGCTCCGATTGCCAGCAGCCCTAGTAAATAAAACCCGATAATCGTTGCCATATTAAGTAAGCTCCGTCTTGTAATTTATTGGCTAGTCGATCCTGAAAAAGCCAGTTTTACGCTGTGCTTTTTCCATAGTTATCTTC
>CBDUZI010000129.1:0-6847 GCA_965371665.1 uncultured bacterium | reverse complement strand
TAACTATGGAAAAAGCACAGCGTAAAACTGGCTTTTTCAGGATCGACTATTTAGAAACCCGATTACAAATTTTACGATTAGTTGTTGGTTATATCTCCTTGTTTTCAGTGAACGAACTCTCTGGCCTAAAGACTGGAAAATTCGTTCACTCTCATATATAACCCCCCATAAAAATACCTTTGCATTTTTTTTCAAGTGGCTGATACCTTACCACCAAGAACTGAAGAGCCTGTTGCACAAATTCCCCACAAAGGAATTTGTATAGTATATAAGATTATTGCTCCCGCCGGGAAAATCTTTTATTGCTTTTGCATTACTTTCATTACCCAATTCATTACCCAATTCATTAGGTACTACCCAATTCCCATTTTTTCGCCTTGCGCCATTGGGCAGTTTGCCCGCGCCCCAGGCACTCAACTTGTTTTTTTACCCGCAAATTTTTCAAGACTCTCCTGATCATGTCCACGCTCACGCCGGAACACTGTTTTTGAATATCAGCGACGCGAAATCCGCCCGGGAACCGGTCAATGGTCCTGAGCACCAGTTCTGTTTTTTCTCCCCTGGCAGTTCCAACCCGGCCAAGACACTCCTCGAATTCCTTATAGGCGGTCTTTATGATAAATAGCAGGTAATTGATATAGAGCCAGGGATCATGTTTTCCCACGTGCCACCCGATGGAACTCTGCTCCAGGGTTTCGTAATATCTCTCTTTGTGCTGTTCGATGAGACGCTCCAGGCTGATATATCGCCCGACTTCAAATCCCAGGTGATAAGTTTGCAGAAGAAACAGGAGGCGTGATACCCGGCCATTGCCGTCACGAAAAGGATGGATGCAAAGAAAATCCAAATTAAATGCCGCCAATAGTACAAGTGGAGGAATCTTGTAATCTCTAATAATTTCACCATAAAGTTCCAGCATTTCTCTTAAAAAGACCGGTGTCTTATTCGCAGGAACTGTTTTAAAGCGCACCCGGGAACGGCCGTCCGGATAATTTTCGATAATATCGCTGTCTTTCTCCTTGTACTTTCCCGCGTCCCAAATATGACCGCGCGCCAAACTATGCAGTTTCAAAACAGTTTTTTCTGAAATCGGGAGTCCAACCCCTTGTTCATGGATCAGAGACAGGGCTTGCCGGTAACCTTGAACTTCCTCCTCATCCCGGTCACGTAAAAGCGGCTTTCCAAAGATAACAGTACCAATACGGGATTTGTCGATTTCCACACCTTCAATCCGGTTGGAGGATACGGCACTTTCGATGAGAGCGTGTTCACGAAGTACTTTGAGGCGTTGCGGGGCTTGCCGCGTGAATAATTCCTGTTTGCCCCGCGCCTCTCCAAGATCAGCCAAATACCAGGCGGTTGTTGCCGGAACGGTTTCGAACTTTCGAGCAAAGCGTTGCATGGTCATCATAACGGATCAGCTCCTATGGATTGCTCATCTTGATCCCCTGAAAGAAACAATGAGAGAATAACTTCCCGCCTGCCAAAAGAATGGGGGTTCTGTTCGGCATAATGGCTTTCCAGAAGCCGCGCCGGAATATTTTTCTGCAAAATTGCCAGCACTTTTAGCGGGTTTTTCATTTCCGATTCAAGTTCATTAAGCACTTTCAGCGTTTCTTTTGACGTCTGTTTCGGCAGCCCGCCTTCTTCAATCTGCGTAAATACTTTTTTTAAGTACACTTCCTGATCCTCTGTCAACTGTCTTGTGGTTTTAAATATTGCTTTCAATAGTTTCAACATCTGCCAGTCGGTGCTGATTCCAATAAGTATGCGTATTTTTTCCGTATTAACCAATGAATTATAAACAGCATAAAACCCGCTCGTATAAAAATATCCGACTAGGAGCCTGTCGGACTTAGGCACAAAAGTGAATTTTGAGCACTCTTCCCCCTTTGAAAAAGGGGGATTGAGGGGGATTTCGCATATGAAAGCGGGCGTTTTATTGATTAAATCCCCCTGCCCCCTTTACAAAAGGGGGAAAATGACTTAAGTCCGACAGGCTCCTAGGCAGTCAAATACTTTGGAATCTTTTATCAAGACTTCAAATCTTTCTTTAAGGTGTTTCCCTTCCTCATTGGTTATAAATGTCAGGTCGGTGCTCACGTTTTACCTCAATTCTCTTCTTGTGCCCGCCACAAACGGCGCTTTTCAATAAGAGGCTGTATCATAGCAGAAAACGCCAAATTGGCACAACCTCTATCATACTTTGTCGGATTTTATCTCTTCCGTTTCATTCCGCGTGACAATCATTCCAGGCTTCAGCTTTCCTGGTTGGTAGTTCGACCATGACTTCGCAAACCTGAACCAGCAAATGGGCACGATTCCTCATCCCGGCGGACACCGCGGGGGGCCCCAATGCAAACAGTTGCTTGGCCGGGCCTCCCGGTAATAATTTCGTCCAATATTCGGCTTAGCTGGAAATAAATATCGCCAGTTTTTAGGTTAATCGTCAAGTGAAATTGCCGAATTCGAGTAACTGATTACTGATGTTCTGGCCCCCGGCTAAAAGCATGCCGGGGTGACATATTAATAGAATTTCAGAAATCCGGCACCAGAAATTTTTTGATTATATCCCGGTACTCCTTCGAGGTTACGAAAACCTCATCGTTATGGCCGCCGGTAAAAGGCAGATATTCCTTGGGTTCGGCCGCCTTTTCATATAACATCTTGGAATGTCTGAAATTTATTATCTCATCATCCCGGCCGTGAACGATTAATTTGGGAATGCTTATTTTGTCAAGTTTTTTAAGAGAATCATATTTTTGGGTCAGTAACAGTTTTACCGGCAAAAATGGATAAATCTCCTTGGCTACTTCGCCTACCGAAGAAAAGGTGCTTTCCAGAATTAATTTCCCAACCTCCCGTTTCAGACACAAGTCTACGGCCACCGCACCGCCCAGGGACTTTCCATATACCACCAAGTCCCGGTTTTTGATATTTTTTTTTGCGATTAAATAATCGTATGCAGCTTGGGCGTCTTGGTATAGGCCTTTTTCGCCCGGCCGGCCCGAACTCTTTCCATATCCCCGGTAATCGAAGATCAGGACATTGCTCCCCATATCATTGAAAAACTTTACCCGGTGCAAACGGTGTGAAATATTGCCGGCATTGCCATGACAAAATAATACCGTGGCTATGGGATTTCTTGCCCGGACAAACCAACCATGCAGTTTCTCGCCATCCCGGGCACGAAAATACACTTCCTCGTACGGCAGATTTATATTTTCCGGGGTTGCCGGGATATCCCGGCTGGGATAATACAAGCTTTTTTGCTCCATAAACATAACCAGCAATTTAAGTAATGCCAGGCTTATAATTATAAATAAAAGTGTTTTCATTATTGCCTTCCAGATAGTTAGTATTTGTTGCGGAAAGGTTGTTTTCTAAAAGATTTGTCATACCCGAATGATTTTATCGGGTATCCAGTGACTTTTAAGCCTTTGAAAATCAAAGCCGCTAGATTCCCGCTAAAGGCATGCGGGAATGACACAACTACAATAATAAAAATAGCTTTTCCGCAACAAGAACTGATTAAATTATTCCCCTAAACTTTCAATCCCCTTACCTCATACACTGACATGGCCCGGGCCTTCCCCTTCACGGTTATATCCTGATGTTCCCGGACCTCGACTTTATTCTTCACTGCTTGATAAGTGCTCTCGGAGATTAATATCTCCGCGTTCAGATCCTTGGTCTTCCCTTCCAGCCGGGACGCCAGGTTTACGGCATCGCCAATAACTGTATATCCCATAGCCTGCTGGGAGCCCATGTTTCCGACAATCGACTCTCCGGTGTTTATTCCCACTCCAATTTTAAATGTCCTTTTGCCTTCGGCCGACCACTTGTCATTCAGTTCCTTAAGCGCCGCCTGCATGGCCAGGGCGGCCTGAACTGCCTGCAGGGGGTCATCCGGATGCGCCACCGGCGCCCCGAAAATCGCCATGATCGCATCTCCGATAAATTTATCCACCATGCCGTCATGTTGAAAAATTACATCCGTCCAGGTCTGAAAATACTCATTCAAAAGCTCCACTACAACCTCAGGCGCCAGCTCCTCGGATAAAGTCGTAAACCCGCGAATATCCGAGAATAAAACCGTAACCACCTGCTTTTTCCCGCCCAGCTTCAACTCGGCGTGAGGATCTTTGACCAATTCCTCCACTACCTTGGGCGATACATACCTGGAAAACATGTTCTTGATATGCCGGCTGTGAAGTTCTTCTGTCAGCAGGAGGTAGATCATGATGCCGAGATGGGTCAAAAATAGCGCCAGGATGACATTAAAAACCGGCACTACCAGGTTATAATCGCCAAACATCCATATAGCGAGCAGTAAATAAAGTCCGCACATGGCACCTAATACCAGCAGAGCTTTCACAGGCCGCAAATGAACATTTACCAGGGCCAGCAGCATGGTGAAAAACAGGAAGATCAGGGGGTGGACCCATCCTCGCAGGGCTTTAAGATAATCTCCTGTCAGAATGGTATTAAGTACATTGGCATGAATTTCCACCCCGGAGGTAGGCCCATATTCCGCGGAATATGGGGTAAAATGATAATCCTGAGCCTCGATAAAAGTCGGGCCGATCAGGATAATTTTATTTTTAAACATGCCGGTAGCTATAAGGCCCTCAAAAATCTCGTCATCTATAATATTATCAAAAGATATAGTTTTAAACTTGCCCGGCCCGCCCCGATAATTAATCAGCAGATTAGCGCCCGGGTTCACGGATATTTTATGCGGTCCATAGTTTAAAACCCGGCTGGTAAGGGTCACCGTGGGAGACTTGATTTTATAAAAACGGGAGAGGATTTTGAGAACAAAAGACTGATAGAGTTTATTTTGATGCCGGCGCAGCAGGGCGCCGTAGCGCAGGATACCATCCTTATCCGCCCAATAATTGACATAACCGACATGGGTCTTGCCCGGATCTATCTTGGGCAGAGCTGCGACATATGCGGTCTGGGTACCCAAATGCGATTTCTTGGTATAGAATTTACTCGCCAAAACTATCCAGGCTCGGGAGCGGATAATGGCATTGGCCAGAATCCGGTCCTGGATTTTCAATTCCCTTTTGGTAGGCTCGGAGAATATCAAGTCAAAAGCTATCACCGTGGCCCCGGCCCGCGATAAATTGTCAATCGCCTTGGCATATAGCGATCGCGGCCAGGGCCAACGCTGGTTAACCTCCTCCAGGGATTGGTCGTCAATGGCCACAATTATAACTTTGTCATCGGACTCCGGTTCCCGGATATCCCTCAGCATAAAACGCAGGTCCAGGGTTTTATTTTCGTATACGGCATTAAAGTTAAAATACGACATGAGGCTCAACCCCACACCTACTAACAAGGCAATGATTATTGCCATCTCATGTTTACGAAAACCACTGAAAACACTTCCAAACAGGTTCATAATCTTCCTCCCTCGACAACCAGTATTTCTCCGGATATTTTAGTAATCTTGCCACGAATCAAGCGGCCGGCCCTGGCATCCGAAACCGCTGTGAAAACTCTGGCGCGGTTATATGTCGCCGTAGTCCCGAGCCATTCGCCGCGGCTCTGCTCACATTCCAAGAGCACCTCTGCGACCTGGCCGATTAGAGACCTACGGTATCTTTTCGCCAGTCCCGCGCCCAGCGTCCTGAGCTTTTTGGCCCGGGCCGTAATTTCCCGGCTGGGCAATTGTCCGGGAAATATGGCTGCCGGAGTTCCCGGCCGGGCTGAGAAAGGAAACACGTGCAGTCTGACCATACCGCTCTCCTGAACCAGGCCGCAGGTGTTATTAAAGGCCCGTTCGGATTCCCCGGGAAAACCGACTATGATATCTCCGGTCAAGGCCAATTCCGGCCGGGCGCTTCTCAGTTCTGCTATCATTTTTTTTAATTCAGAAACCGTATATTTACGGCCCATGACGGAGAGGATCCCGTCATCCCCGCTCTGCAGGGGCAGGTGTAAATGCGGACAAACCCGGTCCCCGGCTCCGGCCCAAGCCGCGATAAATTCCGGAGTAATGTGCTGAGGCTCAAGCGAAGAAATACGCAGGCGAAATTCTCCGGGCAAATCCGCCAGGGCCGAAATCAAGCGCGGCATTCCCGGCTGCCAGCATCCCAGGTTTACTCCGGTAATCACCAGCTCCTGAATGCCGGCCTGTATCAGAGCTTCGGCCTCTTTTAGAATACCCGGCAAAGGGCGCGATATCGGCTGCCCTCTGGCCAATCGTACGCGGCAGTATGTGCACTGGCCATCGCATCCGTCCTCCACTTTGATCACGGCCCGGGCCCGGCCGTTTTGCTTAATCTTATATGGCTGACGAAAAAAAGGAATGGGATTTTTTTGCACTTCTTCCTTAACCTGCCGGGACCAACCGGAAGTAAGAATTTCTTGCACCATAGCCGCCGCCTGACCTCTCTGGGCCTGTTGGATTACGGCAATAACCCCGGGCAGCCGGGATAAACACTCCGGTTCCAACTCCGCCAGGCATCCGCTGACCACAATCATGGCGCCGGAATTCGCATCCCGCGCCCGCTTAATTAAACGCCGAGAATCGCGGTCCGCTCTCCGGGTGACCGTGCACGTATGAATAATATAAAGATCCGCCGCTTCCTTACCATCTGCCGGATTCCAGCCTTGCTTCTCGAATTGCTCTGCCAGCATGCTGGCTTCCACCTGGTTCACTTTGCACCCTACCACCTGGACAATGAATTTGCGTTTTTCTGTTATAGGCATAACTGTCTTCAACAAGCTTATTCCTCCAGAAATGTCATTCCGAGCAAAGCGAGGAATCTCCAAAATCCCTAGGAGCTTGTCGGACTTTAGTCATTCTCCCCCTTTTGTAAAGGGGGCAGGG
>CBDUZI010000128.1:0-7083 GCA_965371665.1 uncultured bacterium | reverse complement strand
CCCTGCCCCCTTTACAAAAGGGGGAGAATGACTAAAGTCCGACAGACTCCTAGCAACGCGTATTAACAAAAAAAAGGAGTGTGAATTATGATGAAGAAAAAAAATAGTACGGTAAAAGCCGAGCGGCGTCAGTTTCTGCTGGGATTAGGTATTTTTTCTGGGGTTTTTTTACTTTCTTACATATGGGTGCTTTTTATTACTCCGATTCCTTATACCGCGGCCGGTTTGTACTCGCTGATTACTTTTCTGGTAGGCGTAAGCGCTGCTCTGATTCTGATATTTACCCGGCATTCATTAATGGGGCTGGGGGGGAGCCTGGCCGCGATTCTCTATGTGGTATTTTTTGCTTTTACCTGGCAACTATTTAAGTAGGATGGTCCGGCGGCGGCCCTAAAGCGGAGGAACCGAGGGGCCGGAATCCCGGTGCAGGCGAAACCGAAAGGCATTTCCGCCCTGCGGACCATGCTCGGCCCAAATTCGGCCGTTATGACTGTTAATGATGCTTTGACAGATAGCCAGGCCTAATCCGCTGCCCGGAATTTTTTTATGGGAGTCATTTTTAACGCGGTAGAATTTATCAAAGACCTTGGTTAATTGCTCCGCGGTTAAGGGCGGGCCCAAGTCTTCGACGGAAATAGTGGTATGGGTTTTAGTAGAGCTACACGAAACGAAAATAGAACTGTCCGGCGGAGAATATTTAAAAGCATTGGATAATAAATTAGTGGTAACCTGCAGCAGCCGGAGCCGGTCACCCTGTACCAGGGTATCAGGAGCAGGCAGGCTGATGCGGATCCGCTTTTGGTCGGCCGGCCTACCTCCCTCGATGGCAAAAACCGCTTCTTTAATCAAGTCCTGAAGGGAGAGTGCCTCGCAATGCATCTCAAGTTTTCCCATTTCAAGTTTGGTTAGATCCAGCATGTCCACGATCAACCGTTCAATATAAAACGTATTATTTTTGATAATGGTGCAAAACTCCGCCTGGTCCTTATTTAAGGGGCCGGGTTTTTCCTGGATTAGGAGTTTGGCGAAGCCGGAGATGACCGTGATCGGAAGCCTTAATTCGTGAGCTGCCATGGAAAGACTTTCGGATTTGAGCAGATCAATCCGGCGTAATTCCTCATTAGCCTTGCGAAGTTGATAGGTGCTGGTTTTTATTTGATGCTGAAGCGCAAGATTAGAACTGCGTTGCGCCTCGTGTTTTTGGGCGTTTTCCAGGGCGACCGCGGCATGGGCGGCAAAGATGGTAAGTTGGTTAAGTTCCCGGTGATTAAAGTTCCGGGAAGGCGGCTGGTTTACCGCTTGCAGTACGCCGATGATTTTGGATTTATTTTTAAGAGGTGAGGTCAGAGTATTTCCGGCGGTTATGGAAACCGGCGGCGGGCCGCCGAAATTTCCACTGTCCGGGCCAGGCAAAGGTTTATGATTTTTCAAGCCGTCCGGAATAGGGAGGCGTTCTCTGGTTAATTCAGGTTTTCCAGTATTAAAGACCCGTCCGGCAACACACTGATTCCGGGAAATCCGAAATGATTTAAGCGGACCTTGGCGGAGATTTCCTAAGGTTAGGATTTTGAATAGGGAGGAATTGGATGCGGGCAGGAAGACATAACAGGAGTCAGTGTGGAACAACTCCGCGGTCCATTTCAGCAAACATCTAAATATAGTTCGGCTGTAAAGGGAGGCATTAAACTCGATTATAGCCTGGTTGAATTTGGTGAATCGTTGGCGCATGGAGAAGCCTCCATTTTAAAGTAGGGAACGGTCGCGACCGTTCCCTACTAAGGGAAATCATGCCGGCGCAAGCGCCTGGTGGCTGCTTCTCCAGTGGGGGAAGGCTAAGGCGGAGAAGCACTTTTCTACTGGTAAATGTAGAATATTATTTCTGGATTGGCAAGCGGAATAATGGGAGCGGCCGGCAGTTCCATTTGAATACTTGACATTCCGGGAAGGACGGATAATAATACAGTCCATAAGCAAGTGCAAACAGGAGGTCTCGCAAGGTTGGAGTTATGAACAATATATTAAATGATTTGATGAAATTTGATGAAGAGATTGAAGAATTCCTCCAAAGACATGTGAATTCTTTTATTAAATGGGAAATAATACGATTTTTTCATGCGAATCCTGAGACCGGTTTTACACTGAACGAGCTGTCAAAAATTTTCAGTCGTACGCTTAAACAACTGAGGCCGAATATCCGGGAATTAAGTGAAGGCGGACTAATTAAACAGCAGAAACAGGATGGGAATACTGTTTTCAGCTTTGATTTATCCGATGCCGATCTCAAAGAAAAAAACATGAAAAAGTTAGTAAATGATTTCGTTAATCTTTGCCAAACACGCCAAGGACGCCTTCGCGTTATCTATAAAATGCTAAAAGACGGTATTCCCATTAATGAGTGCGATTAGTGCCTGCCACCTTGATGTTCCAAAATTATTACTTTTTTTTTGCGCTGGGTGGTTTGTTTTTAGGAGCGGCCAGCGTAGTCTACCTAGGTCTGCGTTCCGCTCCCCATAGTTTTCCTTTCCCAAATCTGAATGGCGAGTTTATAATATGTCCATCTTTCGGTAGCATGGCCGGATATCTCCTCGGCCGCGGGATGGGCTTTTTTTACCGGCCGGTCACCCGAACTTATCCTGGCCAGGATTAGTGATGCTTCACAGCTTGTATCCCTGCCTTACTTTTTCAGAGGATTATTTTCATCCGGGACTCTGATTACTACGGTTTTAATCGGGATGGCTTTGGTCTTGATTCTCAATAGTGTTTTCTGGGGGATGATTTTTTTATGCGTTTGATACTATTTTTTTGTTCAATGAGTGTTTTGATTTTTAGCATGGCCAGTTTGCTAAAGTCGTAATTTGGATCAAAAAGTTGTGCAAAAAAAAGTTTTAACTAGATTATTCCCTGTAGCTTGCTACAGGGTTACCTTATTGAGTTCCCCCTTTGGAAAAGGGGGCTAGGGGGATTTTACAAATAATAAATCAGGTTAGATACCCTGGGGCTTACCCCAGGGTGATTCATTTATTTGGTAAACTTGACTGGTAAACTTGACTAAATATATTTATGGTGTTATATTTGTAGTAAGTTAATTTTTCGAACTCCTGGTTAGTATCTGTAAACGATAACTGTCTTTTTGCAACAGAAAGTGATTATTTAAGCGGGGGGAATTTGATGACGGAAAGATATGCTTTTCTAAGAATTTCCATAGATATTATGAAGGTTTTATCCTGGTTTTGCGTCGGGCTTGGAATTATTGGAGCTTTAATCATTCTTTTCGGGAAAACTCCCGGGTCAGGAAAACTGGCCAGTTTGGGAGTTTTATTAATGAGTGGATTTTATTTTTTTATTCTTTATCTTTTTTCCGAAGTGATTCGCTTATTGTTTGATCTGGATGAACAGCAAAAAAAAGTAATGGAAATAATCCAGGCGCCTAAACGCGAAATTCGTTGAGGTTTCTGAATTCTGCCGGCAGGAGGGCAATTTTTTGATGAAACAGAAAAAACCGGGTTTAAAGCGAAGCCAACATTTGATTTCTCTCTCGGGATTAAACGCCAAGCTGCAAATATTTGCTTTGGCTGCGGGAATCCTTATGCTTCCGGCTGGGATATACGCCAAACAGTTTATGGATAATTTAACCACTGATTTTTATGCCGGTACTGAAGACAATGTGTCTATCGGGCAAAACCTGGATGGGAACATCCAATTGGCGCCTTATGCCTTGATGGGTAACTGGACCACGTCCGCGTCTCCTTCGGAAGCCGCGCTTTATTTAACCGGCGCCGCTGTTTACAATGGAAAAATATATATTACCGGCGGATTTGGCAGTGCCGAAAGATTTTCCTCCGGTGAGGTACTTTACACGGCATTAAATAAAATATATTATGGGACCATATTGGATGATGGTTCTATTACTGAGTGGGAAGAAATAAAGAGTACGGATAAGGGAGCAAACCTGCCGCGGCCTACTTATGGACACGGTTCTGTAGTAGTGAATGGGCGGATATATATTATTGGCGGCCGCAGCACCGGCAACCGGCCCTTGGATGCGGTTTATTGGGCTAAAATCATCGGACATGACGGTTCTATCAAAGCGTATTACCAGAGTAATACCTGGACCGCAGTAGCCTCCCTGCCGGAAGCGCTTTTTAGACCATCCGTCGTAAAACATGAAGGGCGGATTTACGTTACCGGCGGCCAGGATGCGTCCAATGTTCCTCAAGATAGTGTTTATTACGCTCCGGTCCAGCCGGATGGTAATATTATCGGATGGACTCAAAGCAGCGCCCCCTTGCCGGCCGGACTTTCCGGACATAACGCCATTATCTCCAACGACCGGATTTACGTGCTGGGAGGATCAACTACCGGCGAGGAACAGGACGCTACATCCGCGGTTTATATCGGGAATATTGATGTCAATACCGGAGATATAGCTTCCTGGAGTTCGGCAACATCTCTTCCGGAAACATCTTACGGGGCAGGGGCCGCAGTATCCGGCGGCAAGATATGGATATGCGGAGGGATAGATTCGGGCACGGCCAAAGACCGGGTTTATTATGCCAGAATCGATCAAGGTACGGGGCTGATTCCGGCGTCCGGGCAGCGGGATACCTGGACCCGCTCCACAGATCTGCCGGCCGCGGTTTATAATCATAATCTTTCGGCTTTTAATGGGCATTTATTCGTTATTGGCGGTTTAAATAATATCAGTGTTCAGAAACAAGTTTACACAGCGACCCTGGTAAGCAGCGATGCCACCATAGCAAGATGGGTTCCGGCTACCACGCTTTTTCTCTCGGTCGCCGGCGGCCATAAATACGATACCTGGACCGGCCATAGCGCAGTACTGCGCACACCTTTGCCCGGGGATGACACAGGTTCATCTTCCGCTTCGCCCACCGTATTTGTGATCGGCGGCGGACCGAATGTTAATGCCTATCCCGGCGGCGTAGGTGTCCCGGGGACGCCCCCGGATTCTTACCAGACGGTTTACAATTCCGAGATTGATTCCAGCGGCCTGCTTAAGAACTGGGCCGCTCCGGAAAGCGGTGGGGCTATACCCATGAGTTCTGTTTTGCATGCCTCCACGCTGGGGGACGGTTTAATTTATGTGGTTGGCGGCGCTAATACGCTTAATGCCAAGGTTTGGACTAATGATGCTGCGGCGCTGTCAATCGTGGCTTATAAGGATTGGGATCCGACTCTGGCTGCGACAGCCAATTCCCTGGCGGCTTTTTCTCAGCCGGCCAAAACCGTGGTTTTCTATGAGACCGAAGCCGGCGGAGGGGACGGTGGTGGAGCAGGAGATTTCGAGGAAACAGCTGCCGTAGTGATTCTTGATGCGTGGGGTCAGCAACTCACGGCAAATCCGCCTCCCAGCGTTTTGGAAATTTACCAGCCCCTTATCCGCTTCCGGGTGGTTTCCCACAATGCCAATCTATACGTAATAGGCGGAATATCACGCGTGAATGTTAGTGATGGGGCCCCTGCTGATTTTCCGGATAGCAGCATCCTGGATTTTCAGGACAAAGTCTGGTACTGCCGGCCGAATCCCGGAGGATCGATTAATGAACTCGGCGGCCCCGGAGGCTGGAAAATCACTACGCCCCTGCAACCCACAGGCCTGGCGCCTTCACTGGGTTCGCTTTATGATCATGCGGCCTGCGTGGCAAATAACCGGGTGTATATTTTCGGCGGGCGTAATGCCGCCGGTGTCCCCCAGAATAGTGTTTATTTTGCGCCGACAAATTCGGATGCCAGCCTGGATCCCTGGCAGGAGATTACAACTGCTCCCCTGCCCATAGCCTTAGCCGAACATGATGCGGTTTTTTCCGCCGGATATTTCTATGTCATCGGCGGCGAGAACGCCGCCGGTGTTCTGCAAAATAGTGTATATTATTGTATACCCGATCCGGTTAGCGGATTGATTCCCGCTGTGCCTAATCCCGGATGCTGGCTCCAATCCAATACGACGCTGGAGTATCCCGTGGCCGGCCATTCCGTTGTGGCTAATAATGGATTTTTATACCTCTTGGGCGGCAGATATAATCCCCTGGATCCTCATACTTCCAGCGCCTATATGACCAGCATTATAGATATGTTTCATTTACGGGATGTGGTTTACGCCTGGACCGGTAATTTTGAACGCTATATCGACCTGGGCTCTGATCAACTGGTGGAGTCCTTGAACTGGGACGGTAATCCCAATAGCGAGACGAGCCGGATAAAAGCCCGTTATGCTCTGGAAAAGGGGTTATGGTCAGATTGGGAACCGGAACAAGCATTGGGTCCTTTTATCATACAGCGCTTTGCCCGTTATATTCATTATAAAGTTCATTTTGAGACTATAACCAATTCCCCCCTTCTTTCCCGAACGCCTTTTATTAACCGCATCTATGCCGAATATGCGGCTTCCAAACCTGTGGATAAGGATGCTTTTCTGATAAATCATAACCGCTTTGATCCCCAAGTGGGAGAACTGCTCATAACTTATAAAACCCGCGATCATCTGGTTTCCAATGTTATTATCAGGATATACAACCTGGAAGGCGAATTAATACAACGTCAGGATATTGATATTCCGTTGGGAGCGCCTCTGCCGGCTACCGGTACCTGGATTTGGGATGGCACTAATTCCAATGGAGAGTTGGTGGCTAATGGCGTGTATGTTATACAATATAACTCCGGAGATACTCATAAAATCAGGAAAGTGGTGGTATTTAAACATTAGATATTAGATAGTTGTGCGGAAAGGTATTTTTTAGCGGACTTTCTGTGTTTGTCATTCCGAGCGTTAGCGAGGAATCTCCACGAGAACGTTGAATTTGAAAGGGCTTTTGGAGATTTCTCGGCCTGTCCTGGATGACTTCGTCCAGGGCTGCGCCTCGAAATGACAATCCCAGGGAAATGTGTTTTCCGCAACAGATACTAGGAGCTTGTCGGAATTAGGTACAAAATCGGAGATTGAGCACTCTTCCCCCTTTGAAAAAGTGGGATTGAGGGGGATTTTGCATATGAAAGCGGGCGTTTCATTGATTAAATCCCCCCTGCCCCCTTTACAAAAGGGGGAGAATGACCTAAGTCCGACAG
>CBDUZI010000127.1:0-7118 GCA_965371665.1 uncultured bacterium | reverse complement strand
TTTAATCAATAAAACGCCCGCTTTCATATGCAAAATCCCCCTCAATCCCCCTTTTGCAAAGGGGGAAGAGTGCTCAAAATCCGATTTTGTACTTAAGTCCGACAGGCTCCTAGGTAGGGAAAGCGGACAAACACCGCTTTTCCGTCAATACCCGGTGCAGGGGCTGGTCCTGTGGTGTGATGGGAAGTGAAGCAATCAACTGCACATCAAAAGCCAGGCCCAAACGGAATCCGGGACATTCCGGCAGAAAACGGTCATAAAAACCCTTCCCATATCCCAGGCGATGACAATTTAAATCAAAACCTACGCCCGGAATAATCAGCAAATCAATTTTTTCGGGAATAATCACAGTACCGTTAATCGGCTGTGAAATGCCCAAGGGGCCGGGGCGTAAATCGTCCGGCTTATTAAAACGGCGGAAAACCAAGGAGCGGATTTTTAAATTAACAACCGGCGCGGCGAGTGTCTTGCCCGCCGAAATGGCGGCGTACACCAACCCGGCAGTGGAAACTTCATCGGGCAGAGAAAGATAGATGCCGATGCATCGGGAGGAAGACCATTCCGGAAGGGAAAGCGTCTGCGCAGCGATGCGCCGGGAGAGACTACGGCGGGTTTCAGGTTTCAAGGCGCGCCGGGCCTGGAGCAATTTTTCGCGAATCGTTGTTTTAGACGCAAGGGGGGACATATTAAAGGCGGTGTTTCAATTGCCGGCCCAAAGAACGGGCATGCACCAAGGCCCGGTTTAGCCGTGGCGCGGCCTGTTTGCCATCCAGGCCGGGGATTAGCAAATTTTGCGTATATTGAAATCCGATAGTATGGAAAAAAGCTTTGGCTTCCCGGACAATAACCCCGAACTCCCCAGGGGGCTGGGAAGCGCAAGTGGAGATGAAATACCCGGGACGTTTCAGACGGAGCCGGGCGCGGCGCTGTGATTCCTGATACCAGAGAGGCAGGCAGCGGTCGATTACCGCCTTAGTTTGCGCGGGAAACCCGTAGAAATAGACCGGCGCCGCCAGCACCAGAGCTTGGGCCTGTTCAAAAAGCTGGAAAAGCTTTGGCATTCGGTCATGTTGTACGCAGGGCTGATTTGGTTTACAAGTTCGGCATCCCCGGCAGGGCAGGATTTTTAGTTTGGGAAGCGAGATGCGTTCTACCTTATAGTCACCGGCTTCCTGGATAAAAGCCGAGAGCAAACGGGAGTTGGCTCCGCCCCGGCACGGGCTTCCCAAAAGAGAGAGCAACAGCGGACGGGCAGCAGCGGGCATTAAAAGCAATCAACCGAACTTGTATTTTACGCCGAAGCCGCCCCGGGGATATTTCCAATCGATATTTGCATAGGGACAAATGATGCGGCAGGTACCGCATTCCAGGCAGCCTTCAAAAGAAACCAGGACCTCGTCTTTTTCCTTTTCGTGTTCCCAGCAATCGGCCGGACAGCCATTGATACAGGGTTTTGCCCGGCACTGGGCGCAGACGGACTGATCCTTGACGCTGAGATGCGATTGCTGGTCGGCATTAAAAGTTACCAGGAAAAGTTTATCTTCAAGTTTCATTTCAACTTAAGCCCTCCTTTGACAGCGTCCAGGGCGGCGCCCCATAGGCCCCGGCGTTGGCTTACCATTTTGAGAATGCGAGTTTGTTTTTCCCGTTTGCCGGCGCCGTCTACGGTAAGAAATTCGGTTCCCGCATCATTCATAAGTTCGGGATAAATATTGAAAAATTGGGGACTGCTTTCCAGCCAATGCGGCAGCCCACGGTATTTTTTCAGATCTTTCATTACGAAACTGGCCTCCAGGGCCTGTTGATACCCTGCCAGGCCGGCGGCGGAGAAATTGCCTTTCTCCTTGGCGCGCACAATGGTTTGGCCGGCCAGGATTCCGGATTGTACGGCCAGATTAGAGCCTTCCCGGTGCAAGTTATCCACCAGCATGGCGGCATCCCCGACTGCCACCCACCCATCGCCAGATACCCGGGGCACGGCGTGGTAGCCGCCTTCCGGGATTAGATGCGCAAGGTACTCCACGGTGGTGCCGCCGGCGATCAAGGGGCGGATACTGGGATGTTCCTTTAAGGCTTCCAGAATATCGCTGGTTTTAAGCTTAAGCCGGGCCAAGTCCGAGACCAGGATGCCCAGTCCCAGAGAAATACTTTCCTGGTTGGAATACAGAAAACCCAGCCCGATTGCGCCTTGGGTAAATGATCCAAAAAGTTCAATGGATACGCCCTGTCCCGGTTCCACATTAAACCGGTCGGCGATTTTTTCAGCGGGCAGGGAAATAATTTCTTTGACCGAGGAGGCTACTTGGTTAGGCTTGATTTCGGGATGCACGCCCAGGTCCCGGAGCAGCAGGGAATTCACGCCGTCCGCGATTACTACTACATCGGCGTTTAAATCACCGTCATCCAGACTGGTATGCACGCCGGTTACTTTACCGTTCTCTTGCAACAGGGATTCAACCGTAGCTTCGGTAAGCAGCATGACACCGGCTTGCTCAGCCTGTTCGGAGAGCCAGCGGTCAAATTTGGCCCGGAAAACAGACCAACAGTTGGGAGTCTCATTGGCAAAAGATTGGCTGCGAACGCCGCCTCCCATATGGCCGTTTGGCCCCAGGAGCCAATAGCGCTGCTCTACAATGGCGCGCTCGACCGGAGCCTGTTTCCAGAATTCCGGCAACAGTTGATCCAGGGGATGACGGTAGAAAATCCCACCCATTACGTTTTTAGAGCCGGCGAAAGCTCCCCGCTCAAGCACGGCTACTTCCAATCCGGCTTGGGCCATGGCCAGGGCGGCAGTCAGACCGGCTGGGCCGGCCCCGACTACGATGGCATCGAATTTCTCATCTGCCATTATAACCTCCAGAAAAATGCAGGGATATAATAAAAATAAACGGGTTTTATAATATTAAAATTACTCAGGGGAGTCAACCGGAAAAAGCAGGGATGTCCGGCCGCCGCGGCTTACTGTTGGGCGGAAGTATTCGGGGAGTTCTCGTCTTGAGAAGACAGCAGCATTTTCTCTCTGACCTTGGAGATGGAGTCCAAGGCTTTTTTGTGTTCGGGATTGATATCCAAGATCAGGTCTAACATATCCAGGGCCTTTAGATATTGGCGGTCTACATATAAATTAACGCTTTTGCGAAAAAGATCATCCACCATGGTCTGGTTTCTTTTTTTAGCTTTTTCCCAGAGGGCTTGGGCATTTTTATTGTGGGGAGCCAGCTTCAGCAGGTCGCGGATGGCTTTGATCTCTTTCATGGGGTCTTGGGCCGATTGGGCGGTTTTGATTTTTCGCCGAGCAATTTTTATTTCATGAGCTAATCTTTTTTTGGCCAAGTTGAGTTTGTAAATTGATTTCTTGTGGTGGGGAACAAATTCCAGAATAAGCTCGAATTGCTGGATGGCCAGCGCATAGTCTCTATTAGTGAGCGCTTGCGAGCCGATAAGGAAGTGGGTTTGAATAGCTTGAGGAACGGAGTTGGCCGGCCGGGCATGACTCTGGGGGAGAGGACTCCGACTCGATTTTATTTGGGAAATAACGTTTTCCGGAAGGGGACGGGACGGGCGGGAAGATGGCGCCTTGGCCGATATGGGAATTTGGGAAACCGAGGGTCCCGGCGGCGGGTTTTCCAGGGTTGAGGATAAAACGGTCCGGGCTTTATTCTGCAGCCGAGTCAGGGCTTGTTGGGCTTCCGGATACTCGGAAATTACCAGCAGCGCGGCTTTATAAGCTTGGGCGGAGTCGATAAAATTATTTTCCATTTCCAGTCGTTTTCCCCGATTATAGAGGGTTTCCGCCTTGGTCACCAGGGCGTGAAGCGTTGGAATATTGGTGGCTTTCTTCAATTGTAAGCGCCGAAGATCATTCTTGGCCCAAGCCATGGCCCGTTGGACTTTTTTCCATTCCGGATATAAAGTCAGGGTTTTTCGATATTCCTGGATAGCGCCTTTATACATCTGCCGGGTATGGAGATCTTTGCCGCGAAGAAAATGCTGCATGGCCATTTTTTTATTAATGAGAGAAACCGGGTCAATTCCGGAAGCCGCCTGCTTCCGGACGGCGGCTCCGGAGGGAGAGACTTCGGGAGAGGCCGTGAGGGTTAAAAGGCTGAAAGCGAGAAACACCGGAACGAAAAAGATGGTAGAAAAAAGAAATCTACGCAAACCGAGAGGAAACCTTTATTGCCTCGCAAAAAAATGTATAGCCCGGAAGATCAAGGCTTGGGGGACATGAAGCTGGTGACCAGGAGAGGAGTAGACCCATGGTTATGAATAGAATGAACCGCTTCGGGGGGAACAAAAGTCACGGAATGAGGTGGGGCCAGCACCGATTCCACGCCCGCTGAGATGAGAGCCTCCCCTTCAATTACAGATATAAACTCCCCGGAAAAAGGATGAGTATGGTCAGACATAGCTTGTCCCGGCTGAAAGCTGTAGAGCGACAGCACGGCATTATCCGAAGAAAGAATCACCGATCGCCCAAAACGGTCGGGTTGAAGATTAATGTGTTTTTTAAGTTCCTCGAGTCTCAAGGGAAAACCTCCTTACCAGGATTGACTAAGACCGGCGTCGGCGTCTGACTAGTAAAGCTAAAGGAATGAAGATTAAATTCGCCGTCGCGATTATTCCGGCCGCCGGAAGCAAAGTGCTTGTCAGGGGATATTCTGATAATACTATTACACTGAAAAATAAAACCAGGAAGACCAGATTGACGATCAATAACTGCACGGTTTGCAGCGACGGATTGGAAAGCAGGAATATGTTGAACAGCCAGAAAATGGTGAAGACCAGGAGCGCCAGCCAGAAACCTTGCAAGAACAGAGAGGACTTCCAACCGGAAGTTTTTTGGGAGAGTAGGCCCAGTAATTCAGCCTGGGAGGACGCGAGGACAAACAAACGCAGCCCATTATCCGAAGTCCTCCAGCCGAGAATGTGCAGAGGCTGATCAAAGGTGTAATGATGCGCGGGATGGGCGGTGAGCGGGAGGGAATGCGCCAGCACTTCCACGGCCCCGGAGTCGTCGGTGAAGAAGGCCGGAGATAAAAGCGGACGCGCTGCATCAGAAAACAAAGGGGCGTTTTTATCTCCGGGATCAGCGGAAACGATTGGCCCGACCAGATAAATATGTTTTCTGAAATCCAGGACAGGTAATGTTTTAAACGTTAAACAGGATTGCGGTCCGCGGCTCACGACTTTATAGGCATTGACATACTGGCTGGGTTTGGAAATAGCGACCATAACCTTAAGGGTTAAGGCGATTAGCAAGAGGGCCGTCGTGACCAAGATAACTCTGACTGCCGGAGGATAAGTTTTTATTTCGACAGAGGACATATTCATTTTTCCTTCCGTTAATTAATTCCTGGATAATTATAACCGGAAACCCTGCTTACCGCAAGTATTTTCAAAGCTGAAATTTTTACTTGTCGGAGCATGGCGCAGAGGGTATAATTCCTTTCGCTTGCGCCCATAGCTCAATTGGATAGAGCGTCTGACTACGGATCAGAAGGCTAGGGGTTCGACTCCTCTTGGGCGCACCAGATTTTTCCGCAATGCGAAAAAATCAGAGCATTTGAAAATAGAGAGTAGAAAATAGAAAAAATTCAAATGCAGTCTACTTTCTATTTTCGTAATATTATTGATATCGTTCAAAAGGGGCGGTTTCATCGGCAGATGTAGGGGCGCATCTCAGCTTTAGAAGAATCGAAAAACAGCATGAAATATTCACCTGAGGGAAAGCGAATGGCTAAAATATTCCCTACTTCCTGCTTTTTATTTAGGAAAAAAGACTATGCAGCAAGATGAACAGTATATGTCCCTGGCGCTTCGGCAGGCGCGGAAAGCATATCAGGCCGGCGAAGTACCTATCGGCGCTGTAGTGGTTTACCAAGGCAAGGTTATTGGCCGCGGCCATAACCAAGTGGAAGCCCGGCAGGATGTTACCCAACATGCCGAGATGATCGCCCTGAGACAGGCGGCACGTCATTTGAAAAGTTGGCGTCTGCAAGCATGCCGCCTGTATGTTACTTTGGAGCCATGCGCCATGTGCGCCGGTGCCATGGTTTGGTTCCGGGTAGAAGAAATTATATATGGAGCGGCGGATCCCAAGGCCGGGGCCTGCGGGTCAGTGCTGAAAGTCGCGGGGCATAATCAATTAAATCATTGCCCCAAGATAAGAGCCGGAATAATGGAGAAGGCCTGTCAAGAATTGCTCAAAGAGTTTTTTAAGCAGGTCAGAACCCGAGTGCGCAAAAAAGCAGTAAATAAGAGAGTGTAAGACATTGGCAGGAAGCAACCGAGCAGTATATATAATGTAGGGGCGCCCCTGGATAGAGAGTGACGTGTAACGGAGAGATGTCCGAGCCCGGTTTAAGGAGCACGACTGGAAATCGTGTAGGCGTAACCGTCTCGAGGGTTCAAATCCCTCTCTCTCCGCCAGATTTTTTCGTAGTGCGAAAAAATCAGAGTATTTGAGAGTGGAAAGTAGAGAGTAGAAAAAACTCAAATACGGTCTACTTTCTATTTTCGAATTTTGATAGTTTTGCGCCCATAGCTCAATTGGATAGAGCGTCTGACTTCGGATCAGAAGGTTAGGGGTTCGATTCCTCTTGGGCGCACCAGCAAATTTTGCTATTGCGAAATTTGCTGAGAAGTTGAAAAATGAGAATAGAGAAATATTTAGTTAGGGTTGCTTTTTCAGTTTTCGATTTTCAGTTTTCCAATATGGGGCAGTAGCTCAGTTTGGGAGAGCGCCGCGTTCGCATCGCGGAGGCCGACGGTTCGATCCCGTTCTGCTCCACCAGGAATTTCGCGGAGCGAAATTCAGAGCATTTGAGAGTAGGAAGCAGAGAGCAGATAAAAGTTCAAACGCGGTCTACTTTCAACTCTCGACTCTCTGGATTTGGGCTTCGATTCAAGTTCCCCGCTCTGAAGAGCGGGGAACTTATTAAGATAACCAGCTTGAAACGGAGAGGTGGCCGAGTCCGGTTTAAGGCGGCAGACTCGAAATCTGTTGTACTCGTAAGGGTACCCGGGGTTCGAATCCCTGCCTCTCCGCCATTATTGATAGTTAGTCGATCCTGAAAAAGCCAGTTTTACGCTGTGCTTTTTCCATAGTTATCTTC
>CBDUZI010000126.1:0-7154 GCA_965371665.1 uncultured bacterium | reverse complement strand
CGTCGAAAATCATCGATGGGCTACTGTTCAAAACAGGGGGTTTTGCAGCAGAATCAATAGTTAGACATGTCCCCCATCACCGGAGTGCGGGCCGAACTAACCGGAGTAACGCCTTATTTTTTCAAATAATGCAAATCTTCATCTCCGGACCACCGGAGATAGTGATAGCCATCGGTCGCACGGGTGGCCGCCCGGATGACAAACCGGTAGGCGCAGCCATCCGGGGAACCTAAATCAACTTGTGTATTATTCAAGTATAGATATTTATCCTGAAAACCCTGGTCACTCGTATAGCCGGAAAGCGGTATCTTTACTCCAGAATAATCTTCCATTAAATTAGTCGTGCCATTGTATTTTTTACCGATAACCGTCTGGTAATTCCCGTCATTGCGCTTGAATTTAAAGTGCCAATAACGCATAAATCCATTGCTATGATGGGCGTTTAACTTAAATGCCAGGTGATGGTCAGGATTGGTATATTCCAGGATGGAACAGATGGGATTGGGAATTGATCCGTAATCAGCCGGGGCGCCTAACATGGAGTTAAGTAAGTCATCAGGAGAAGGCACGGCCGGACCAGGCGTATATATCCGGGGAGTATCCCCGGCTCCGGAGTACAGCGGGAGAATCCTTGCCAGGGGCGATAGGTTATCCAGATGCACCCTTAAACCGGTATAGTCGGGCACTGGTATAAAATCAGTGGGAGGTATCCCCACAATTTCCAGAGTTAACCGATAATTACCGTTCAGCCCTCCGGTACGCCACAAAGCCAGCAGATCGGGAAAACTCCAGAATTCATTTCCAACCGAGAGCGGAGTCAGTTCATAACAATTGGGAGTGCCGCCAATAGTCGCAGGCCCTAATGCGACGCGCTCCGTTGTCACGGTCGGCGGCGAGGCCAGAAGATTTACCGTATACTTGGTCTTAACCAATGAGTCATCCATATACGTAGTGGTGGAGGTATCCAGATTATCCACACGAATACGGTAATATCTGCCGGGGCCGGGCTTGTAAAGCCCTGAGCTGAAGGCGCCAAATATAAAAAGATTGCCGCCTAAGGGTGCGTCCTGGTATGGGGGAATATGCAACTCACCAGCAACCGAAGTAACTACATTAACCAGACCGGTTGTTGGCTCAATCTGAGGCAGCGTCACACCCCCAACTTCAGTCGCCACTTCAATTTTTCCTACCCGCGTAAAAATGGCCGTGTATTTTCCCGGAACCGGACAGATGGCAAATTCTCTGCCGTCGCCAATCTCGGTTAAGCTCTCTGGAAGAAGAATGTAGCGAATATTGGGCGGATTAACCGGCGGTTTCCATTCTAAAAGCTCTTCGGCTTCACTTTCAAATAATACTTTACTGGTAGCCAATTCTTCAATAATGAACTTGGCTGCGATAGTTGTCTCAGGGATATTGAAGGAAATCAGGTAACCGCCATCCTGGGTGACAATATAACTGCCCAGCTCCTGGCTCCCGTTTTCTTTAATTACCCGGACTTTAACCAGGTTGCGCGGTATTTGAGCATACATATCATTGCCTATAATTTGTTCGGCCGGAACTCCGGTCAGAGGATTGGCGGGACATTCCTCGTCTTCATCTAAAGGCGACGCACTATAAACCCGTCCCCAGACGTGATACTGCGCCGCCTTAACCATAGTAGCAAGCGGTAAAATTACTAATACCACTGCCGTTGCCAGAAGTAAAACCCCTGGCAGTAAATTCCTCTTAATATTTTTTTGTTTCAATCTCATTAATCCTTCCTCCTCTCGTAATTTACTGTAGAAATCCGGTTAGAGACTTTATCTTTTTATCTTCACTGTTCTGCCGTCTATAGTAACCGTTTTTAATACTGGTTTTTGCCCGGCATAAACACTGACCTTCTGTTGCCAAGCGCCTAGCGTGGTTTCAGGTTGCCTGAACAACCGGGCGCCTTTTAAATCGGCTTTTATTCGTTTCGCCAGCGAAGGATCGGTAATGGCATTGCCGAACCGGTCCACCGCATATACGCGAAACAGCCAATTGGGCTTATTCCGTGCTGATTTTACCACGGCTATCTCAGCAAAGGATTTCCGGTAATCTATCTCTCCAGGTTGCAACTGCAGTTGTTTGGAAAAAGTACGCTGGAATTTTTTATTTTTACTTATCACGGTTACCCGGTAGGCACCCGCTATGGTGGCATTTTTACCCTTCAGACTGCCGGTATAAACCCCCTTGCCGATATGCCGTAAGGAAACCTTTACTGAACGTGTTTTTAACAGAGGTTTTTGTTTATCAGTTGTAATTCTTTTAATAAATGCGGCTCGCGGAGAAATATCCGGGTGCTTATTGAGCTCTTTAGAATCTACCGGAGCTGTTTGGTATTTCCGTATATGCTTGCGGGAAATATTTCTAAGCGTGGTGGTCAGGGATTGCCGTATTGGCACTTGTACTACGGCTGATAACCTGGCTTTGGTCACCGGTTTTTTGCCATCGGCCAGGCGGGCCTGGATCTTAATATTACCTCCGACCACGCCTTGGGACTTAATATCCATTCCCAGGCGTATACCCACACGGTCGGAACGTACGGCCACCAGATATTTCTTTCCGATGTCACCGATTACTGAATATGCCCAGGTTCCCTTGGCCGGATCTTTAACTTTGATCACCATATAACCCTTACCCTTGAAGACTTTGGTTTTTAACCGGGTACGGGTTGGCGCTTTCAGCTTCAAATCCAAAGATGCTTCCAGGTCATCCCACGAAA
This sequence comes from uncultured bacterium, assembly GCA_965371665.1. Taxonomy (GTDB): domain Bacteria; phylum Oederibacteriota; class JAAXVQ01; order JAAXVQ01; family JAUVAV01; genus JAUVAV01. The sequence goes on along the minus strand of CBDUZI010000126.1, from coordinate 4,411 downwards.
GGATAAAATAGAGGACATTATCTTTTTCTTCAAAATAGGTGGCGTATTTGTCATCTCCGCCTCCACTCACTCCATAATCCAAACGGTACAAATCATCTGCGCTGTATGCCTGCAGTATATCCAAATAGACCTGTGCCAGCGTAACGCCGGCATCGGGCGCCGAGTACCACTGTCCGCTGGTTTGATTGGCCAGACACTCCAAACATTCGGTCCAAGCTGCCGTACCCAGGGCTACGGTAAAAACTCTAATGTTGTTGGATTGCAACTGGGACAGGAGGGTTGTCCCTATACAGGGGCCGGCCGGATCGCCGCTGTTACAAGCTCGCGGTGTGCCGCAATTCTCATATCCATCGCTGAGAATAAGGATAATCCGTTTCCGATCCGGTTCCAGCGGAGTGGTTAAAATCTCTATCGCCCTTTCCAAACCCTGACCCAGAGGCGTGGCGCCGCTATCAGACAATCCGGAAATGGCGGCAATCGCACTGCCTTTATGGGAATCCGTAGCCGGCTGTAACATAGGCGGTGAAGCGGGCCAGACATCTTCACTCCCCCCGGCGTAGCTGGAGCTGAAGGCAACTACTGAAAAACGATGAGCTTCGTTCATCGAAGCTAAAAAGAGCGATGCCTTGGAGATGGATTGCTGCATATAAGAAAATCCATCATAACTGTAATATCCCATACTGCCGGATACATCATGCAGAAGAACAACATCAAGCAGACCCGACTGACTCTCGTATAAAGAGACCGCCACATTATCCCCCGGATTTTCGTCCACAATACCGGCGGGATAAACAACCTCTGCCGCAACCTGGAAGTAATTACCGCTTACCGGAACATCCCAGGTTATTGAGTCGGAAGTAACTGAGGGGAAATCGGCCGGCCAAATTCGCGTAATGGTAAAAGGACCGTCAGAACTAATATAAGTTACCAAGAGTCTATCTATATAATGCCAGCTGGGATCACTCAAGGCCGGAGGTGTCTCTCCTATAGTAGCATTGCGCCAATAAAATTTAATCTGTATATCACCAGATGGAATGGTATGGTCTTGCGTACCATTAATACGAAATTTTGCATAAATGGAATTTAATCTTCCCCGCTGAATAACATCGGGGATGGAAGTGTCGCCAAAATCCGCGCCAATTTTCAAGTCAGGCGACTTCCAATTGACCGGGGCGACAGAGGTAACATCCGGCGCAGAGGAAATAACTAAATCATGGTTTTGAGTCCAACCATTGGTTGCCAGCATAACTACTGCCAAAACCATGAATGCGACTTTGCATTTTATACAGCTCACTTTTTCTCCCCACATTTTCATTGTTATTACCTCCCTGATTTCATTAATAGTTCCATACCAGGACGAGCCGGAACCAAACCGGTCATTTTTGTCCCCGCTTTAAGCATACGGAGATAAACACCAGCAGGAATCCGGAAGAGTTTAGCGTCTGCCCTAGCTGGGATCCGCGCTTTCGCGGGAATGACAAATAGTTCACCGAATGCTTCTATGATAAGAAATTACTTTTCAAGGGAAGAATAACAAAACTTGAGAATATCTGTCAACAGCAAAATATCAACTGGGAGAAGGGATACAGGGGGATTTGCTGAAAAACGCACAATTATCTGTTCAAAATCCCCCTTTTCCCAAGGGGGATCGAGGGGGATTTCGCATATAAAAGTAGGCGTTTTACTGATTAAATCCCCCTGCTCCCTTTACAATAGGATGACGGGGTTTATAGACTTTTTCTCCCATATATTTTTAGACATGGAATTCAGCTTTTTCTTGCTAAATGATCTGCAACCTGAAAAATATCTGGGAAGTGGACCCCTTGGAGTGTCCAGGCTGTGGTGGCGAGATGAATAACGTTTTTAAAGTGATGTCTTGAAACTTTGGGCATCTAATATGCAAAAGTTTGAAGTTAGACATGTCCCCTATCCTTAGTTTCTTTCCACGCTGTATATAAATCATTAATTTCCCCGCCAAACGCATTGGAAATGACCCGCCATTAAGACACGTAGGGAACAGGCATGCCTGTTCCCTACAAAATACCTACTTTTACCTGCAGTTCTTGGCCTTGTCCTCGTACTCCTCAGCCGGTATGTGCACGATGTAAATCCCGCTGCCCTCAAATCATAAAAACATCCTGGTATTTTTCCCTTGACAGTGTACATTTAAAATGTATAATTAAAATGTAATAAAAAACAGCCGAATAGGAGATCACCTTATGCAGCCTTGGTCAATCCCAGCCACTTCTTTACGAAATCATTTTAGCGATGCCCTGAAAGCCGTTATGGGGCGCAAAAAATTTCTTCTCATTACCAAAAAAAACAAGCCGGTTTCCGCTTTGGTCAACCTTGACTTCCTGGAGGATCTGCTCGCGGCCGCCAGTCCGGAATATCGCAAGAGTATTCGGGAAGCGCGCGCGGACTTTCAACGCGGCCGGGTTTTTAGCCACCAACAAGTCTTTGGCAAACTTTAAAAGTTTCCGTGCCTCCCTACCAACTCCTCTACACGCGCCGGGCACTCAAGGATATTGAGTCGCTGGACCTGCTGGCGAAAAAACGTCTGGCCCGGAAATTAGAAGGTTTTTCAAAAGTGCCCCTTCGTCACTCGGAAAAATTAATGAATTCCAAATTGGGAGAGTATCGCTTTCGCGTCGGGGATTATCGAGTCATTTTTGATCTCCATGGCTCTCAAATCGTCATTCTTCGTATAGGCCACCGTAAAGAAATATACCGGTGATATTTCAATAATGCGATTCCCCATGCAATTTGTGACATAGTAGGGAACATGTCTAACTATTGATTCTGCAGGGTGTGGGTTTAAAGTGAGCCGTCGACTTCCTGGTTCAAGCGGGTGAAGAATTCTTGCATGAAGGCATGGCGGCCTTCGGAGGTCAGAATACGGTCCTTGATCTTGCGCAACTTGACCATATATTCCCGGTAGGCCGTGTCTTCCTCGGCATAGGGCTCGATTTTTTCGAGGTCCACGCCCGGATTGTGCAGTTTGGCCCCGACTTCGCCCGCTAACAAAAAGGCCCGGCCAATGCCGACCGCGCCCAGGGAATCCAGCTTGTCCGCGTCAAAGATCACCTTGGCTTCCAGGGATTCCGGGACCGGGCCTTTGCGGAAACGGTGCGAAGCCACGCAGTGCACTATAGCCTCAACCTGCTCAGCCCGGAGGCCCTATATCCGCCGAGCCAGTTTGGCGCCCCGGGCCGCGTGGTCCAGTACGCCAGTGGCCTGGTCTTCTTCGTTGCGCCCTATGTCGTGCAGCACCGCGGCCAGGGTCAGCACGCGTTCGGTATGCTCCCAGTCGTGAGAGCCCTTGGCGCCTTGAAACCGCTGCTGGGCCAATTGCTTAATGCGCTCTAATATGTCGGAAATATTGGTCTCGGGCATGATGGGGCATTATAGTACAGGAGTGCCTGAATGGAAAAAAATTTATCCGCGAACTGGGAATGGGAATGGGGTATAGTTTTCTAAAACACAACATTTGACACTATTCCTCCATAAATGTTACGCTGTTTGTGTAGTAAAGTGAATCCGGCATGTCGGCTAAAGAGCGGTTTCCGGAACATAGTTTAATGATACGGTTGTTGCAGCAACCGAATACTTAAATCAGGCATGACCAGCATCGTACATAAATATGCGAGAAAAAACGGAATTTAAGCCAGGCGCCTGTTTTTCAGAATGGGAGGCACAAATTGAGGAACAGTTATATTGATGACAACAAACAATGCAAGTGGTTTATCCGGCAAAGGGTCGTGATGGGAATGGCGGCGATTTTAATTGGTTTTAGCTTGTTGCTGCCGCAAAGCGCCATGTCAGCATCACCAAGTGATTTTGTTATCACAGTTAAAACAGATAACCCGGGCACTTCATCCAACACCCAATTTATTATTCCAACTTATTCCGGGGAGACCTATATTTATGATGTGGATTTTAATAATGATGAAGTCTACGAGCTGACCGGTGTCACTGGCAATACAACCTGTACTTATGCCGTTAGCGGGACCTATACCATTCGCATCAAGGGCGCCTTTCCCCGGATTTATTTTAACGATTCAGAAGATTGCCGGAAAATAATATCCATAGACCAGTGGGGCACCGGAATCTGGAGTTCAATGGGACGCGCATTTGAAGGTTGTTCCAATTTGGCGGGACAGGCAACAGATGCGCCGGATTTATCAAGTGTGACAGATATGTATTGGATGTTTGCTTCCGCCTCCGCCTTCAACCAGGACATCGAAAACTGGAATACGGCGAATGTGACAGATATGTGTGTGATGTTTTATTCCGCCTCCGCCTTCAACCAGGACATCGGAAACTGGAATACGGCGAATGTGACAAATATGAGTTTGATGTTTTATTCCGCCTCCGCCTTCAACCAGGACATCGGAAACTGGAATACGGC
>CBDUZI010000125.1:0-7168 GCA_965371665.1 uncultured bacterium | reverse complement strand
GGTATGTTTCACCCCTTCGGGGTGCCCTTTTTTAAAATCATCAATAAATAAAAAAGGCTGAAAAAGTGAAACCTCTAACGGGAAATAGCATGGTAATTTTTTATTTAGGAGTTGGGGCACTAAGAGATTGCCGGACTTCATCGTCGACTTATGATATAATGACAGTAGTTTCCCCCTTTTAAGAGACTGTGTCATAACAGTTTTTCAGAAGCATTTGTGTTACTTTGTCATTCCGAACGTAGTGAGGAATCTCCACGAAAACGTTTAATTTAAAAGGACGTCCGGAGATTTCTCGGCTACGCCTCGAAATGACAAACTTAGTGAAATTGTTCAAAAACAGAGTTGCGACACAACCTCAAAAAAAGGGGGAGGGAGGATTTTACAATTCCAGAGAGAGTAAAGGTCTGGTAATTCCGGAGGGGATATGAGAAGTAAAATAATTTGTCTGGGCATAACATTGGTAACAGGCTTGGTTCTGTCCGGGCTGGTGACAAGGGCCTATGCCGAAATCACACACGTGACTGAGGTAGGCTATTATGACACGCCTGGATGGGCCTTTGACGTAACTGTGAGCGGGAATTACGCCTATGTGGCGGATAGTTACAGCGGCTTGCGCATTATCAACATCAGCAACCCAGGCTCACCGTCTGAGACAGGCTTTTATGACACGCCTGGATGGGCCCATGACGTAGCTGTGAGCGGGAATTACGCCTATGTGGCGGATTATGCAAGCGGCTTGCGCATTATAAATATCAGCAATCCAAGCTCACCGTACGAAACAGGCTTTTATGACACGCCTGGATCTGCTCAGGGCGTAGTTGTGAGTGGGAATTACGCTTATGTGGCAGATAGTCACAGCGGCTTGCGCATTATCAATATCAGCGACCCAAGCTTGCCGTTCGAGACAGGCTTTTATGACACGCCTGGATCTAGCTATGGCGTAACTGTAAGCGGAGATTATGCCTATGTGGGGGATGCAAACGCCTTGCGCATTATCAACATCAGCAACCCAGGCTCGCCATACGAGGCAGGCTTTTATGACATGCCTGACTATTCATATGGCGTAGTTGTGAGTGGGAATTATACCTATGTGGCGGATAGTTACAGCGGCTTGCGCATTATCAACATCAGCAACCCAGGCTCACCGTACGAGATGGGCTATCATGACACACCTGGGTCTGCCAGTGGCATAGCTGTGAGTGAAAATTACGCCTATGTGGCGGATTATGCAAGCGGCTTGCGCATCATAAATATCAGCAACCCAAGCTCACCGTACGAAACGGGCAATTATGCCACGCCTGGACATGCGCGCGGCGTAGCTGTGAGCGGGAATTATGCCTATGTGGCGGATAGAAGCAGCGGCTTGCGCATTCTCTATTGTTTTCCTGCTCCTATTGTCAGTTCCCTGGGGCCTCAATATAGCCTGGTTAATTCCCAAATCAATTTTTCTTCCAAAGGAACGGATTTCGAAAATATCAGCGCAATCCAGTTGAAAAACGCCAACCAGACGATCATTGGTTCTTGCCTGGAGATTACTGCTAACAGCCTTACCGCCTATTTCAGCCTGCCGGCTGAGCCCGGATTGTTTGATCTGGTTTTGAGCAAGGGTACGTATGATTTTGTTTTCAAAACCGCTTTCACCCTGCTGACGCCTCTGTCCGGGCCTGCGCAGTGGCAAATGAATGATTTGGGCAGAGCCGGGAATCCTGGCAGCGCTGTTCCCAGCAGCATTGTAATCGCGGACGCTGATCATGATAATCAGGCTGAGGTCTACGTGGCTGATAATGACCGGATGATCTTTTGCTATAAAAAGAATCCTGATTGGACTATCAACTATATAATGGAAACACCAGGTGAAAATTTCCAGCAATTGCTGGCTGCGGATCTTAACCACGACCGCAACTGGGAAATCTACGCGGCCAGCGCCCAGCCGCAGACCTATCAGTGCCTCTGGAACGACGGCGCCTGGCAAAGAAATACGGTTTGTCCTTATGGCACTTTTTTAGCCTGGGGAGACGGCAACCATGACGGAGTAAATGAGCTCTACGCCATTTCCGGCAATACCACCACAGGCCAGGGCATTGTGCAGTGCAGCTATGCCAACGGCCTTTGGACCAGCAGCGTCGTGCAAAGTGAACAAAGCCTTTATGCCTTTACCAGCTTACTGGTTGGCGACGGGGACAATGACCAGACAGATGAGGTGTATGCGGCCAATCAGGATCATTACCTTTACCAGTTCAAATATAACGGCAGCACTTGGCAGTGGCAGGGAAGCATTGCGCTTAATGTCGGCAATGGCAGAACCACGAGCCTGGTTTTAGGCAATCTGGACCGCGACGAAAAAAACGAGGTCTACGCCGCGAACGAGGACGGCAAAATTTATCAATTAAAATGGACCGGCTCGGCCTGGGCCAGCAGAGCCATCAATACCAACAGCGTGGTCTGTAACCAAATCGCGGTTAGTGACGGCGACAATGACGGGCAAGACGAAATCTATGGAGCAGGCCAGGACGGACACGCGTATCAGTTCAGGCTCCAGGGCAGTGCCTGGCAAATGATTGACTTAGGCCAGACCGGAACTTCTTTGCATGCCATCGCGGTCGGCGACGGTGACAATAACTTCCGGTTTGAAGTGTATGCCGTAGGCGCCAATGGGCATGTTTACCAGTTCCAGGCTGCAAACTCCACACCCACTGTAACTCCCACTTTGGTGCAAATCCCTGAGCAGCGCTTGCGCGTCTGGAACAGCCAAATAAATCCCACCCAGGGCGAACAAGCTTATATCCGGTGGTATCAGTTCAGCGATGCTCCGGCCACCATCAGGATCTACAACCTTCTCGGTGATTTGATCGCAATTTTGGCGGACAAGCAAAATTTCGCAGCCGGGCAAACTCATGAAATTATCTGGCGCGGCACTAATGCCCGCGGCGCCGTGGTCGGCAGCGGGATTTACCTGGTGCATATACAATCCGGGGATTACCGGGCAAGGGCAAAAATCTGCGTGGTGAAATGACATCTGGGATTGCTTCCAGGATTGCCGGGGTCCAGCTCGGCAATCAACCCGGGCCGGCATGGAAGCCGGCCCCTACGGCTAATAGCGTGCGTTTCCGGATGCCGGACGATTCGTCGGTAAATCATCTTTTTTCACTTTCCTGTCATATTTAACTTTGTTATTTCCGATTGACCATTTATAATACAAAAAGTTAAAATAATTCTTAAGAGGTGAGTGATTTGAAACGCACTATGCAAACTCTGCTTTTTATTTTTCTTTTGGGCCTGCCTTTGAGTTCTTCAGCAGCAGTAGCTTATTTTACTATGGTCATTGATTCTTCAGTACAGGCCGGTGATGACCTGACTGTGGTTGTAACTGCTAAAAATGCGAATGGCACCGTGGATACTTCTTACTATGGTACGGTTACATTTACTGTGAGTCCTTATCCTGGAACCGTATCCCCCACAGTTTCCGGGAATTTTGCCAGTGGGACTGGGTCTTGGGAAACCAGCACCATGAATTTTATAGCGGCTGATAATGAAGTGGTACTGACCTGCACAGGTGAGGGTGGAGCTACAGGAAACATCATTACCACTGTTTATGCCGGGCCGGGCGCGGGACTTTTAATTCTACTTCCCGGTCAGACCCACACTCCTGGTTTTTATCCAGGGGTAAGTCCTTATGGCGAAATAGATTTGCTGGAAGGGATTAGCCATCGCGTAACGGTATATGTAGTTGATGCTCTCTGGAATTGTGATTCAAATTATTCACCTACCACCATTACAGTAGAAGATTCGTATGTCGATCCTGATCCCAAGGATTACTATACCGAAAATGGAAAGGCCTATTATTCTTTTCGGTTTACCACAAAAGACCATGTTACTATAGGTTTTAATAGTTCTTTTTTTCCTGATAGTTTTTCAAATGCTGTAATGGTTAATGTGCTTCCTGCCGACATAGGCTATCTGCATATTAAAGTGCCTTCCCAGATTACGGCCGGCGCACCCTTTTCACTAACCGCCACGGTTTCCAGCCAGGAAGGGGATCCGGACCAGGTACTGACCAGCAACAACGATGGCTTTAAGATAAACCGTTATATAGCCGGCACTTCGGATCCGGCCTTGGGAAATTGGGGAGGACCGAGCGAGAATCTTTCCATGAGTAATGGAGTGGTTTCCCGCGACGATTTTACCTACGACCGGGCCGAGTCCATCTATTTATGCGGAGAGAAAACCAGCGGCGACGTTCCTCCTTACGTAACCGGAGTTCCTTCCAGCGTGATTGAAGTACTACCTAATGTCCCTGCAACAATCCAGGTCACACTGGATCCGGCCCAGGTGCAGGCTAAGCACACTACGCATATTACAGCGCGCATGCTGGACCAGTATGGCAATCCCACCCAAAGCGCGCTCCATTCTTTTATAGTGAAGTTTGATCAGGTCTCGGGCAGCGGTTTTCTCTCCGTGAGCCAGACTGCCACTGATCTTAACGGGAACGCGTATTGCGATTTTACCGGCGGAGTGGTTAATGAGGAAGCGCTTATCCGGGTGCGGGCCGAGCACACGGCCACGCAGCATATATATGCCGAGACTGTAATGACGGTAAAAGTTTCCGTGGCCGCAGCTTCGCCGGGGGCGATTCTCAATTATCCCAATCCGTTTAATCCGGCCCAGGACCAGAAAACTTCCATAAATTATTATTTAGACAGCCGGAGTAATGTCGAGATCAGAATTTATGACGCGTTCGGACGTCTCGTGCTTTCCCGGGATCTGAGTGAAACCGCGGCGGATTCCGTATCCCAAAATGCCACCGCGTCCGGGGGCGCGTACTGGGAATGGGACGGCCGGAACGGCGAGAGCCGGATTGTTGCCAACGGCATATACCTGGTCAAAGTTACAGCGCGGGGAAGTACCGGGGTTCAGGAATTTAAGCGCCGGGTGGGGGTGTTGAAATGAGGAGCAGGCGAATGCTAAGACAAAGCGTGTTGCAACTCAGCCTGGCCGGCCTGCTGATTACGGCCGCTTTTTTTTCGTCGCCGGCTGAGGCCGGGGAAGGCGATGCCGGACAACCCGGGGCTTTCCTGACTTATGGCGCCGGAGCCCGGGCCATGGCCATGGGCCGGGCCTTTACCGGCTTGGCGGATGACGCCACGGCAGTGTATTGGAATCCGGCCGGACTTTCCGCCTTGTCGCAGAACCAGGCCATAGTGCAGTACGTATCCCTGGTCGACGGAAATAATTACCAGTATCTGGGTTACAACCATATTCTCCCCTATATCGGCACTCTCGGGGTGGGCTTGATTTTCCTGAATCAGGGCGAGGCCGAAGGCCGCGACTCCTATAATGAAATACTTGATAGCTTTACCCATAACCAATTGGGCGTTATGTTGGGTTTTGGATCGGATATCACGCCCTTGCTGGCTGCCGGAGGAACTTTGAAAATCGTGAGCCAGACCTTGATGAATGTCTCGGGAACCGGATTAGGACTGGATGCCGGCATCATGTACCATCCCTGGCCGTTTTTAAACATGGGTCTGGCATTCCGGAACCTGCTGGCCCCGGTGATTCAATTAAAAGATGAAAAGGAACAGTATCCCATGAACCTGGTATTGGGAGTGGGGGTTAAGGTTTTTGAAGAACAGCTAAAAGTAGACCTGGATATTGCGAAGAACCTGGAGCAGGATGAGGTCAAACTCTGCCTGGGATTGGAAGTTTCGCCCATACCCCGCCTGTTTTTACGGGCGGGAATTGATGATACTGAGATAGGCATGGGCGCGGGTTATCGTTACCAGGGATTTGCGCTGGACTATGCTCTGGGGTTCCAAACCGTGGAAATGATGCACAAGGTAGCCCTGTCCTACTACTTCGGCGGATTTGTCATGGATGTGAAAGCTGAGCCGGAAACCTTCTCGCCGGTGGGCTTCAATAAAGTGTCGGTCTTGAAGATTAATTGCCAAACTAAATTTCCCTTGCGGATTTGGAGTCTGGAAATCCGGAATGAAGCCAAAGCCCTGGTAAAGAAATACTCCGGGGAGGGGTCGCCTCCGGATCATGTGGTCTGGGACGGGCTGCTGGATAATACTAATCCCATGCCGGATGGAAGGTACCAAGTAACCTTGGCAGTGGAAGACGCTTCCGGCGAGACAAAAAAATCAGCGAATATTTTTGTTAATATCCAAAGCATTCTTCCCCTGGGGGTCTCGCCCGTGGAGATGCTGGAATAACAGAAAAATTTGTGTTGAATATTATATATAAATTGGATAAGATACTTACATAAAAAGATATATAAAAAAATAACGAATATTTTAAAAAATATTGTGAGGTGAAAAAGTGGCTCAGACATTTAAAAGAAAACAGATTTACATTAATATGGACCTGCAATTCAAGTACTCGTTGGTCTTGATTTTTACCATGTTTGTGGAAATGGTCATTGTGGGGCTGGCTTTGTTATACGTGTTTACCCAACCCAAGCCGGATATTCCGGGCGCGAATATTTATTTTATTTATAAAGTTGTGCTGGCTATCATTCTTTTTCTCACCTTATGCAATATAACCGTGGGCGTTTATCTGTCCCATAAAGTAGCCGGCCCTCTTTTTCGGTTTGTTATGTGCATCCGCGAACTGGCAAACGGTAATTTCAAGATCCAGGTTAATTTGCGGAAAGGCGATGAAATGAGGGAGTTGGAATCGGCTTTTAATGATATGACGGATAAGGTAAGAAATCAGGTTCGGCAGGACCGCCAGAAACTTAAAGATATACAGGAAGCGCTGGGAGTAATGGAAGTTTCCTTGGCTAAGAATGTCGGGAAACCTGAAAAAGATAAAATTATAGAGGAAATCAAGTATATTCGGGAAACATCGGAACAAATCGCGAGTTTTTATATTATTTAGTTTCTATTGTGGAAAAGCATTCATAAATAATATTAAGTTAATGGCAGTAAATACCGAACTGAGCATTTAGTCGGTTTTTTAGGTTGTCATTCCCGAATGCTCGTATCCCTGGACTAAACCATCCAGGACCGGCGGGAATCCAGAAAAGCATTATTTTATAAGCATTAAAAAAAGCCTGGATTCCGGCTTTAATCATGCCGGAATGACAAAATCGACTAAATGCTCAAGCTCCTAGCAGCCTGTCGGACTTTGTTGTTGACTTATGATATAATGACAGCAGTTTCCC
>CBDUZI010000124.1:0-7261 GCA_965371665.1 uncultured bacterium | reverse complement strand
CAGCCTCAGCCAGCTTGGCAGCATCAGCCTCAGCCAGCTTGGCAGCATCAGCCTCAGCCAGCTTGGCAGCATCAGCCTCGGTCAGCTTGGCAGCATCAGCCTCGGCCAGCTTGGCAGCATCAGCCTCAGCCAGCTTGGCAGCGTCAGCTTCAGCCAGCTTGGCAGCATCAGCCTCAGCCTGCTTAGCAGCGTCAGCCTCGGCCTGCTTGGCACTATCCGCTGATTCCCATTCTTCTTCAATCTCGTCTGTTTCCCATTCCGCGGTTTTATCTTCAACATGTTTCTTGCGAATCCAGGCCGGTGAAAAACCTCCATTTCGGGTAACGGAAAATTGCCCGCCCCCATCCTGGTTCATAAGCCATATTTCCCAATGGTAGGGGTCCTGACGTCCGGATGAAAAGGCGATTTTTTGTCCATCCGGCGACCAGGCCGGAGAGTTGCTATGGCCGTCCCTGGTTAATTGCGTAAGTTGGCTGCCGTCTTGATTAACAACCCAAATATCGACATTTTCGTGAACTGCGAGGGAAAAAGCGATCTTTCTGCCATCCGGCGACCAGGAAGGACCGCCAACTTGATGGGTAGGCGGGAATTGGGTTAACGGCCATACTTCGCCGGTATTCATACGCCGCAGATATAGATTGCGGGTTTTTATTTGTTCTGAAACATAAGCTAAAAGCTTGCCGTCCGGCGACCAAGCGGGAGAAAAATTAAGTCCGCTGCCAACCAGGGTTTCCAGATTAAAGCCGGAATGTCCAATGATCCAAATTTTTCCCAACTGGGAAAAAATTATCTGCTTACCGTCCGGTGACCAGGTAGGAGCATTATGCACGTTAAAGTTTTGCAGATCGGCCCGGTGAGTTTTCTCATTAAAATAGGTCAGTTGACGGCGCTGAGACTGATTAATAGTGTACAACCAAAGTTCATAACAACCGCTGGTATTTGACCAGTAAGCGATGCTGGAAAAATCAGGACTGACGGCCGGGAACCAATCGCTTTTTCCCGAGCTGGATAATGTTGAGGAGGAATCATCCGCCGGATTAGAAAGAAAAAATTGCCCGCCGGAAGTATATAAAATAAAATCCGCATAAAGGCCGGGAGTAGGGACCGGCGCAGGCTGGTCTTTACGTGAAGAAGAGCTTTTTTTACAGCCATTTATAGATAAAACGGACACGGCTAATAACATCAGGACGCCCACAAAGACGCGAAGATGTGAATGGGTTAATTCTGCAGGTGTCTTCAACTTGCCTCCGGAGACTATGAATTTATGAATTTGAAACTTAATCTGCATAAATGAGAATTAATTCTGGACTTTCAAGAAATTTTAAAGGATTTCTACATATCTTGTCAAGTACAAAGGAGGGTAAGTGAGGATTTTTGCTTGACAATGGCAGTTTTGTATTGATAAACTTTCGAACGTTATGCGTTACGTGTAATATTAAATTCCCCGCATGAAGTGCGGGGAATTTAATCCGAGATAAAGCGGTGACGTATTAAAAATAAAGGAAAAGAAAGCTGCCTTTGTGGGAGGACTTGATTTGGTAGAATTTGTCTCTGGCTCGAATCCCGGCTTGTATATAAATTGGCTGTCTGGAACCTACGGAGGAAGATATGCGGGTCGGACTTAAACTTCAATTTATTCTTATATCTATTGCACTCGTAGCAGTGACTGTTTTTGGATATTCCTTTTTTTTTACCCGTCAGGAGCGTGATATTCTTATCCGAGAGATGACGCGCCGGGGAATAACGATTGCCCGCAATTTAGCTGCGATTAGTACGGATTTCCTAATCACTAATGATAATTTGGCCTTAGCGACTTATGTGGACAGTGTTACCAAGAATGAAGGCGTGATGTACAGCATGATTCTCGATGAAAAGGGCACTATTTTAGCCCACAATCGTATCGAAAATATCGGCAAGTCTTATCTTGAACCAAGCGGAGTTCGTCCTTTAACCAACGAGGAAGTTCTTATTCAGCCGTATCTGAATAAGAACGGGTTATCGATACAGGATATTGCCATGCCGATTATGCTTAGAAACGGCGTACGTATCGGATCGGTGCATATTGGCATGTCTCAGCTTGCGATTGACCGTTTAGTCAATCAGACCTTTCGTGATTCGTTTTCTATTGCGGCTGGATTATTAATTATAGGCATTATAATTTCCATTTTTGTAACCAGCATCATGCTGAAACCGGTAGGGGAATTAGTGCAGGAGGCCAAGGCCTTGGGAGAAGGTAATTTAGACCGCCGGATTAAGGTTAAAGGACGAAACGAACTGGCGGTACTGGGACAGGCTTTCAATGAAATGGCTACCCATCTTAAAGAATTATATATCGATGTATTGCGGGCTATGGCCAAAGCACTGGAGTCGCGGGATAAATTTTCAGCGGGACATGATCAACGCGTGGCGGAATACGCCTCGGCCTGCGCCCGGAGTATTAGATTAAGCAAAGATGAGGTCGAGAATATCCGGCTGGCGGCTCAGGTCCAAAGTCTTGGGCATATTGCGGTTCCGGATTCGATTATGGAAAAAACCGGCCGGCTGACCCCGGAAGAGTATGAAAAACTCAAAGAGCATCCGATTATCGGCGCTGAGATTTTAAGCCAAATCAAGGCTCTGCGCGGGACGGTTCCCTTCGTGCGGCATCATCATGAGCGTTTCGACGGCCAGGGATATCCCGCGGGACTCAGAGGCAAGCAAATTCCCCTGGGGGCCCGTATTCTGGCTGTGGCGGATGCCTTTGACGCCATGATTTCAGTTCAGAAGCATCGCAAGGCCATCAGCCGCCAGGCGGCCCTGGAGGAAATACAAAAGGGGTCCGGCACGCAATTCGATCCGGAAATTGTAGAGGCTTTTATTGAGACTATCAACCTAAGCGGGGAAGGAAAAAACCATGGCTGATAAATTTATTCCGGCTGCCGGGTTCGCGCCTGCTCCCTTAAAGTTTCGTTCTAAAAAATGGTATATATCATTGCGTTTTAAATTAACTTTTTTTGTTTTGCTGACGATTGGCTCTATCATGGCTTTAGCCACCTGGCTGACCTATCAGCAGCAACAAAGGGCGCTGAGGAATGAAGTAGTGCAGCGCGGAGCGACGATTGCCCGCAGCTTGGCGTCTTCGGCCGCCGAAACCGTGCTTAACGATTTGGTTTGCGCGGCTTTAATCCATGAAACCATGCCGGATGCCCGGGCCGCTGTTCTCCCGAGCCTCAGTTTCGAAAGCATTTTATACTCTCTGATATATGATGTTTATGAATATGCCCAGGTTGTCCCGACCGGCAGGATTTTACGCAACGCCGGCGTGGTGGAAGTGCTGATGGTTGATACCAACAATGTTATTGTGGCGCATAACGATATACGGAAGGTTTCGATAAAATACCGGCCGCCTCCGGGAGTAAAAGCATATCAGGGAGAGGATATTTTAGTCCAGCCGTATACGCCTAAAAGCGGGGAAAAGCGCTTTGATATCGCTGTGCCGATTCTGGTAAATCGTTTGGGAACCAAGGGAGGAAAATATATTGGAGTTGTTCACCTGCGCATGTCCCAGGAATGGGTGGATGTAACCGTCAAGCGGGCGGCTTATAAACTATTGATAGTCATGGGAGTAATATTGCTGATAGGTCTGATGGCGGCTATGGTGCTGGCTAATGTTATGACCCGGCCGATAAAATATTTGGTCAAGGGTGTGCTGGCAATTGCTTCCGGGGATTTTAACCAGAAAATTAAAGTCGGCAGCAACGATGAACTTGGCGAATTGACCTCGGCCTTCAACCAGATGGCGGTTTCTTTAAAGGAGAAGGAATTAATCAAGGGCGCATTTTCCACCTATGTTTCCAGTCAGGTGATGGACGAAGTCCTCAAAGATCCCGGGCGCATGGCCCTGGGAGGGGCGCGTAAACGGGCTACCATGATGTTTGCGGATATCCGGGGATTTACCGCCATGTCTGAAACCATGGAGCCGGAACAGGTGGTTTCGATCATCAATGCTTATCTCTCCCTGCAGACCGAGATTGTGCTTAGCCACGGCGGTATCCTGGATAAATTCGTGGGGGACTGCAGCATGGCGGTTTACGGCATTCCGCTGCCCCGGGAAGATGATGCTTTGAGAGCAGTACGCTCGGCGGTGGAGATTCAGAAAGAGGTCGAGGCCTTAAACCATCGCCGGAAAAAGTCAGGAGAAAGAACCGTAACCGTGGGGATCGGAATCAACACGGGAGAAGTAGTCTCCGGAAACATGGGTTCTTTCCGGAAGATGGATTATACGGTGATCGGTGACGCGGTAAACCTGGCAGCCCGTCTGGAATCCGTCGCGGAAGGCGGGAGTATCCTGATCTCGGAAAACACCTATCAGGAAGTTAAGCCTTGGGTACAGGCGGAAAGACTTTCGCCGCTTATGGTCAAGGGCAAGAAAGAAAAAGTGTTTGTCTACAGCGTACAATCTATGAAAGCAGGAGCGGCAACTAATGAGCCTGATGGTGGTAGTGTGCACGGGTAATTCCTGCCGGAGTCCGATAGCGGAAGGGCTTTTAAAAAAGACGTATGCCGGCCGGCCCGGCTGGGAGATTATATCCGCCGGCACCAGCGCAGCGTCCGGATTGCGGCCTATGCCGGAAGCTGTAAACGCGGCGGCTGAACTGGGAGCGGATATCAGTCAGAATACTACCCGGCAGGTCAACCGGCAATTAATGGATCAAGCCTCGCTGGTGATTGCTGTGACCACCTTGCATGCGGAATGGTTAAAACAGCACTTTTCGGATGATGCGGATAAAGTGTTTACTTTAGGGGAGTTGACGCAAGGACATTGTACCGGGGATGTTCCCGATCCCATAGGCCGCTCGGACGATGTTTACCGGCGGATCGCCGGGATGTTAAAGCGGATGATTGACGCGGCCCGCGAAGAGATTTCAAAGCTAATGGAGGGTAAAGCGTGAAAATAATACTAGGCAGTGATCATGCCGGATATGAGCTGAAAGAAAAAATCCGGAAGCAGTTATTGGAGGAAGAAAAAAGCGTAGAGGATTACGGCACTTCCACTGAGGAGTCCTGTGATTATCCGGAAGTGGGATTAAAAGTGGCCGAAAAAGTCGCGGCTGATTCGGAAACCGTGGGAATCCTGATTTGCGGGACCGGTATAGGTATGTCCATTACGGCCAACAAAGTTCCCGGGATCCGGGCCGCCCTGGCTTATAATACTTATGTCGCCCAATACGCGCGAGAACATAATGACGCTAATGTTTTAGTGCTCCCCGGCCGCGTGGTGGGAAAGGAAATGGCCATGGCCATGATCCGGGCGTGGCTGGGATCCCGTTTTGCCGGAGAACGTCATCAGCGCCGATTGGATAAGATCACGGAGATTGAAAAAAAATACGCTCAGAGCGAGCTTAAGCCCCGGAATGCCGGCGCGGCCATGCGGGGGCCGCATTGAAAACTTTGGAACAACGTGATCCGGAAGTATGCCAAGTAATCGCCGCCGAGAATGACCGGGAAGCGGAGCGGTTGCAATTAATTGCTTCTGAAAATTATACCTCCCCGGCGGTTCTGGAAGCCCAGGGCAGTGTTTTTACGAATAAGTATGCCGAGGGTTATCCCGGCGCCCGTTACTACCAGGGATGCGGTCCTTCGGACCAGATCGAGCTGTTGGCCCTGGAGCGGATCAAGACGCTGTTCGGCGCCGACCATGCCAATGTACAGCCTCATTCCGGGAGCTCGGCGAATATGGCGGCTTATTTGGCGCTATTGCAGCCGGGAGATACTATCCTGGGAATGGACCTGGCAGCCGGAGGACATTTAACCCATGGCGCGCGGTTCAATTTTTCCGGCAAGTTTTTTAAATCTTTTTTTTACAAAGTTCAGCCGGAAAATCAACGGATAGATTACGACGTGCTGGCCAAGCAAGCCCGGGAAATTCGTCCCCGTTTAATCGTTGCCGGTGCATCGGCCTATCCCCGGACTCTCGACTTTGCGGCTTTTCGATCAATTTGCGATGAAGTGGGTGCCTACCTGATGGTAGACATGGCCCATATTGCCGGATTGATTGCCGGCGGAGCCCATCCCAGCCCGGTTCCTTATGCGGACGTGGTTACTTCCACTACCCATAAAACCTTGCGTGGTCCGCGCAGTGGTTTTATACTTTGCCGTGACAAATACGCAAAAGCGATAGACGCTATGGTTTTTCCCGGTCTGCAGGGCGGGCCTTTAATGCATATTATCGCAGCCAAGGCCGTAGCTTTCAAGGAAGCCCTGGATCCGGCCTTTTCAACCTATGCCCGGCAGATTGTAACCAACGCCCGGATTTTGGCCCAAATACTTAAGGATCAGGGATTCAGGATTTTAACGGATGGCACAGATAATCATATCGTGTTGATCGATATTAGTTCTATGGGCATGACAGGTGCGGAGGCCGCCGAACGTCTGGAAGGGGCCGGCATAGTGGCGAATAAAAATGGGATTCCCAATGATCCCCGGGGACCGAGGGTAACCTCGGGCATTCGGCTGGGAACGGCTGCGGTTACAACCCGGGGGATGAAAGAAAACGAGATGGGTATAATCGCAAAATTCATCGGACGCGTCCTCCGGGGATCGTGTGAGGCCGCAGAGTTGGATAGTACGCGCCGGGCGGTCGCAGAATTTTGCAAGGGGTTTCCGGTATTCCAGGAGCTATGAGGGATATTGCCGGATCCAACCCGAGGCCTTCCTGGGACAGCTATTTTATGGAAATTACCAAGCTGGTGGCCAAACGCTCGACCTGCCTGCGGCGGGCCGTGGGTGCGGTATTAGTTAAAGACAAGCGGATTATGGCCACGGGTTATAACGGAGTACCGCGGGGATTAAAGCACTGCGATGAAACCGGCTGTCTCAGGTCCCGGCTGAATATCCCTTCCGGAGAGCGTCATGAGATCTGCCGTGGGCTGCACGCCGAGCAGAATGCCATCATCCAGGCCGCAGTTTACGGTATTTCTATTGAAGGCGCGATGATTTACTGCACTACGCAGCCTTGTGTGATCTGCTCCAAGATGATTATCAACGCCGGGATAAAGACCATCAAGTTTGAGGGAGACTATCCGGATGAATTATCAGTTTCCCTGCTGGAAGAAGCCGGCATTGAACTGATAAAGTTATAGTGGGCTGTCGAACTTAGGTACAAAATCGGATTTTGAGCACTCTTCCCCCTTTGAAAAAGGGGAATTGAGGGGGATTTTGCATATGCAAGCGGGCGTTTTATTGATTAAATCCCCCCTGCCCCCTTTACAAAAGGGGGAGA
>CBDUZI010000123.1:0-7266 GCA_965371665.1 uncultured bacterium | reverse complement strand
TCCACGGGATCACCGAGCATACCTCAAACATCAATGCCTTGGGCGACACGAAGACGGATTATAACAAGGATGTGGGCAATGCGGTTTGGTCGCGTACACATAACAATTACGGATTGAAAGGAGCGGAAGCAACGAAGACGAAAATCTGGTCGAGCACGAATACCGGAATCACGCAGAAAACTATGGCCTGGAACAAGCTGGGACGGACGGTTACGGATTACAACCAGGTCAGGGGAAATGCGGAGAAGTCCCGCACTGTCAATCGATACGGTTTGGGCGGGGCAAAAGTAACCCATACGAAAATCACGTCAAGCGAATTTCACGGGATCACCGAGCATACCTCAAACAGCAATGCCTTGGGCGACACGGAGACGGATTACAAATGGGATGTGGGGAATGCGTATTATTCAGTGAATGTCAGCAAATACGGATTTATCAGCGCCAAAGTTACACATACGCATATTACCTCGAGCAGTATGCACGGTATTACATCCATGACTTACGCGTCAAACCGTTTGGGCTCGAGAACCACCAATTACGATGCGAACGTGGGCAATGCCCTCGATGGAAATGGGCATAATGATTACGGGCAGTTAAGGTCGCGGGATTTCACTGTGGGCTTCACTTCCAGTGAGGTCACCGGGATTGTATCGGAAAGCGTGAATAGTACCGGGCTGGGCATTACTACCACGTGGTTCTATGAAAATACCGGCGCGGCTTATTATTCGGAATCCACTTCGGCCGGCGGCGGCAGCGGTTCCGGAGAAGGCGGCCAGGGCGGCGGCAGAACCGAGACCACTATTACGGCCAGCAGTTTTTCCGGTATAATATCCCACACCTTCTCGAAAAATTACTATGGCGGCGACATAGTGGCGACGACGGACACGAATTATAACCCGAGGACAGGGGTTTCAAACGATGCTCATACAAAATACAAGCTGGGCGCTACTTTTGATTGGAACTATACCGACGGCACGGAAGATCCGGTCCATACCGCGGCTACGATAAACTACACGGATTATAAAGGCGTGCATATGGGAGGAGGAACAGAGACTTACGATTCCTCGACCGGTGTATTGATGACCCAGGAGTTACAGCCGGCGGGCAGCATGAACGAACAAATAACCTTTAGCAACGATGGCAATTTCGTAACTTCCGCCACCGGAATTCGCGAGGACGGAGAGAAGATCCAATATACTTTTGTTCCCGACAGCAATGAAATTGACACCATGATGAACGATAAAGGCATAACTTTATGGGGGGCAGAGATTTACCGCAAGAGGGATGATACCGAGGGCGCCGTGGCGACATTCGACGAATATACTTATGAAGGGGATGCCATAACGAAGATTCACGGGTGGTCTGAAATGGAAGACCCGGGAGCTGAAATGGAGTATGATAAATACTTTAACCTGCAATGGTGGCTGGATACTTTGGGGGTAAAACATAATTACTCCGTCGTTGCCAAGAATAAAAGCTACTGGACTAAAGCGAACGAGAGCTTTACCGGCGCAGGAGGCGGGGACTGGCTGGGCGAAGTAGAGTTCGCTGAGTGGGGCTTCTATTTCAAGCATGAGATTCTCAGGGGTATCGACGAAACCACGGGCGTACTGGTGGACGGCACGGCTGCGAAAAATACCACGGAGCTACAGGTGGGCGGCAATCAGGGAGCATGGGAATTTGTAAAAGATAGCATGGTAAAGCATAAAACTCAAAAAGAGACCTATTCCTGGGATTCGCCGGATGGAAAATACCAGCCGCATGGCAGCGGGGCGAGATGGACTTTGGGAGAGTGCAAGTCCGTGGCTTTGCTGACCGGCGAAATTACCATGTGGGCGGATGTGATGATAGAAATCAACAGCGACCGGTCGACGACTTCCACCTTCTGGAACATACGCCACATGGCAACCCAGTTCCACAATCGGGATCGCTATGAACCATATACCGTAACCTCCAGCCGGCAGTCGGGAAGTAGTCGCCCCGCAGCAACTTTTAATCAAGATAGCTATGCAAACCCATATTATTCCGGGTATAGCGGATTCAAAGTGCAGGCGGATGGCTCCGCGTATTTCTGTACCGCGACCGACGAGTATGGAAAGTGTACCGAAGGCTATACCGAGTATTACTGGTATGAGATTAATTACTACAAGGAAGACGATGGATGGATATGGTGGCCCAACGGCATACCCGAAGGCACAAATTGGGACCATGGCAGCGGCGATCGAATGGAGGAGTTGTATGCCGATGAGTTGGAGCAGGCTCTGGATGTCGAGGCTGTGGGACCGATTGGACCAAAATCCGGTGCCTCTGCCAGTGCCGCCGGCGTCAGTTCGCCGGCAGTCCGAACTTCTTTCGGCAATAAAGCCCGGGGTGCAACTCTGGCCGGCGATAGTGGCAGTGGAGCGCCGCCGGCAAAGCAGCGCGGGATAGAAGGCGCCGCTGTTTCGGGTGACGGCAGTGTCCAGGCAGCCAGCCGGGCGGCGGAGGTTCTCCAGGACGAACTGGTAGCGAAATTACGGGATATAAAAGGCTTGGAAGATGTCTCGAAACTCGTCCGGATGGCGCTTTCCAAGATGAGCCCGGAAGAGATTATCGCGGCGCTGGAGGGATCGGATGCCGGGATTGCCAAACTGATCGCGGCCCTGAACGAGGCCGGCCAGGCCATGTTCGGAGAGGGTTATGATAGTTCCCTGCCAGGCCGTATACTGAATCTGGTTAACCGGGTAGTTAAACTGGAGCCGGCCAGGCTGGTATTGCTGGGCGGAGAGGCAGTACCCGCGGCTGTAAAGCTGGCCGCCATAGCAGCACAGGAATTCCAGGATGCGCAGCGCATTTCGCGCGATGAGCAGGGGCGGATTATCGAGGTAGTGGATAAGCAAGGAGGCCGGCACGCTTTTACTTATGATTCTTCCGGCATCACCGAGACCATTACGGATACCGGCGGCGGGATTACAGTAAAACATACAGACAAGTCCGGACAACTGCTGTCAGAGAGCCGCGAGGGAGAAAATATGACCTACAGTTATGCCCTGGACAGCCAGGGCCGGGTCAAGCAGACCACGGTGACGAAGCGCACGAGTGACGGGACCGCGGTTATACAGTATGATAAGAGCGGACGGCTGATTTCCCAGGAAGCGGATGGGAAGCAGAAGACCTTGGTATACCAGGGCCAGGGAGAAGATGAGGAGGTTATAATTACTGTCTCTAATGAGCAAGACCAGGTGATGGAACAAAAATATTTCAAGGCCGGGAGACTGGTCAAGGTCAAGCAAGCAGATGGATCCAAGACGAAATACGAGTACATGACGGATGGGAGCGGAAAAGTCCTGGCTATGACCATGCAGGTAACGGACCATGACGGGCAAACCACTATTATGAAATATGACGGCAGCGGCCGGCTGGTATCCGCCCTGGGCAAGCAGGCCAAGCGGTTTGAAAAGATGGCGCGGGAAAAAACCATGACCGAGCAGGTCTTGACATTTGATCTTGAAAAGCAGCTCTTCGGTGACCCGCGCATGGACGGCAAGCGGATTGACAATAAGGAGCAGTTGAAAGGGTTAAAATAAGAAATAAGTTTATAATAATCCGGCGCCGCGAGGAAAAAACCCGCCTGGGGTGTAAAAACCAGAGGCGGGTTTTTTACATTTGTGGTAATATTTTAGAATGAAAAATCTGAATTATGCTCTCGGTCTGGCAGCTTTAAGTATGGTTATATTTGCATATTTGCTTTGGACCAATGCCGGATATGTCAATGATGATGCCTATATTACTCTGCGTTATGCCCATCACCTTATGGAAGGGAAAGGCCTGGTATGGAATCCGGGGGAGCCGGTAGAAGGCTATACCAGCTTTTTAACCACCGTATTGATTGCCCTGCTCGGCAAACTGGGCTGCGGCTTGTTATTCTCCGCCCGCCTTATCAATTTCTGTTCATTTGTGATTCTAACCTGGTACTTGATCTGTTTTTTTAAGCGGCAGAATGCCCGGCAAGCAAATAATGCGCTGGCCCTAGTCCTGCCAACGGTTTTTTCGCTCTGTTCACTCTCTTTTGCCGTATGGATATGGGGCGGATTGGAAGCGCCGTTTTTCGCGCTGGGAACGGCGATTTGCGCCGGAACTTTCCTGGGCCTGCGGGAAGACAATTCTTCGGGTACATTCAAATACTGGTTAACCGGTCTGGGTTTGGGAAGCTTGCCGCTTATTCGTCCGGATGGGCTAATATTCATATTCATTACGTTCGGGTTCGCGGCTTATCTGGCTTATCAGGCCCGCCGCCAAGGTCAAGGAAATTGGCAGCGCTGGATTCATTTTAATTGGGCCATGTTTATTCTGCCGGCTTTGCATATCGGAGGACGTTTATGGTTTTACGGTGAGTTAATGCCTAATACGGTTAGCGTTAAAGCGGTAGACATTCCGCCGGGCTTGATATTTGCGGGGACTGATTATTTTATTCAATGGTGCCTGCGACCGCCGTTTCTGCCTTTGGTGGCGATACTGGGAGCCGGTCTGGCATGGTTTAAGGGAGCCAAACGACTGCCGATATTATACCTGAGTTTATGTGTTATCGCTTACGGTTTAATGGTAATACGAGTCGGCGGAGAATTCATGCCCCGGCATCGCTTGTTAATTCCCCTGCTGCCTCTCTGCGGCATTTTGAGTTTTTACGGTTTTGTACATTATTTAAAAAAGGCTGGTGCGGCTAAAAAATACTTAATCATTATATTAACGTCAGCCTTGCTCGCTACGCAAATGCTGGTTCCCTCCCATAAGGTTGATCCGGCCGCTTTTCTCGGTACCATTGTAGGAAAGCATATAAAATATTCCTGGCCCCCAGGCTCTGTCATCGCGCTCAATACCGCAGGTTCTACACCCTATTTTGCGCCTGACTTTGTTTATATTGATATGCTGGGCCTGAATAACCGATACATTGCCAAGCGCCGGGGTTCGAAAAAAAGATTAGGGGCTCAGTTTTGGCCCGGCCATGCCAAGGGCGATGGACAATACGTTTTAAATCAGCAGCCGGATTATATTATTATCGGATCAGCCGAGGGCATACCGCTCAAGCGAATATCCTTGGATCCGGACAAATTACTGCATTCCCGTAACGCTCTGTTTTTAAGCGACCTGGAGCTGTTGGAAAATCCTGAATTCCACCGGCAATATATCGAGCAGACGGAGGATATTAATGTAGAGCAGGTTCCCAACCGCTTTGCTTACTTTCAGACCAGAGACGGGATATTAAGCTTCACCTACTTTAAACGCCGCGATGCGCAGCCATAGGCAAAGCGGCCGGCTGATCCCGGTTATCCTGCGAAAGGTGCTCCCGGTGCGGCTGGGCCGGGAATATCATGCCCCAGCGGTTGGTTGGCTTCTGGTTTTGCTGCTCGGTATCGCGGTTTTTAGAAGTGCCTGGGTATGCGATGATGCCTTTATTACTTTTCGAACCCTGGATAATTTTTTCCACGGCTACGGCTTGACCTGGAACATATCAGAGAGGGTTCAGGCGTATACCCATCCTTTGTGGATGTTGCTTTTAGCCGGGATCAGTTATTTTTTCCGCGATTTCTATTATACCAGTATACTGCTGGGCGCGATATTTACCCTGGCGGCGCTTCTGATATTAGTGTTGAAGATATCAAAAAGTGTAAGCGCCGGTATCATCGGGGCATGCCTATTAAGTTGCTCGAAAGCCTTTATTGATTATTCCACCTCCGGCCTGGAGAATTCCCTGACGTATTTTCTTTTGGCGCTGTTTTTTCTGATTTATTTTCTGTCCACCTGGAATCATAAAACCCTTTTTTTACTATCTTTAACCGCGGCTCTGGGAATTCTGAACCGCATGGATACCGCCATGCTTTTAGTGTTTCCCCTGGCTTGGGTCATGTGGCGAATGTTGAAGAATAGTGGATGGAAAATATTCGGTGCGGTTCTGATGGGATTCATACCGTTATTAATATGGGAGATGTTTTCCCTGATGTATTACGGCTTTCTTTTTCCCAATACGGCCTACGCTAAAATCGCCACGGGAATTCCCCCGGGGCATTTGATTAAGCAGTGCGGATATTATCTATTAAACTCGTTGCGATGGGATCCCATAACGCTTTTGGTTATAGGCTTGGGCATACTGCTGCCGTTTCTGGTTAAAGACAAAAAAACATTGCCAATGATGCTGGGGATACTTGCCTATATGGCGTATCTGTTTAAAATCGGGGGGGATTTTATGAGCGGACGGTTTTTAGCCGCCCCCTTTTTCTGCGCTGTGGTAGTGCTGGTGAGATCGTATGGTTTTTCGATGAAGACCGGCATAACCGCCTGGGGGATAATTATTCTGCTTGGTTTTATTTCTCCTTATAATCCCTGGAAGAGCAATGCGCGGTATGAAAATCTCCTTATCGATAAACGCGGAATATGCGACGAACGCGGCTTCTACTATCAATTACTGGGGTTGCTGCGGGTTTTCCCTCAGCAAAGTTATGCCGAATATCCATGGCATCCGTTTCATCTTTATATCAATCAGGGCAAACAATACCGGAGGCAGTCGGTGCCGGTGATAATGCACAATTCGCTCGGCTTATTGGGATACCATGCCGGTCCCCGGGTGCATGTCATAGATCAATACGCCTTGTGTGATCCGCTCCTGGCGCGATTGCCGGCGATCGCCGGCTACCAGCGGATAGGGCATTTTAAAAGAAAAATCCCCGGCGGCTATATGGAATCCCTAAGAACAAAAGAAAACCGTTTGACGGATAATCAATTGGCGATTTATTATAAAAAACTAACTAATATTACCCAGGGTAAAATATTCCGGTGGGCACGCTTAAAAGATATTATTAAAATGAACCTGGGGTATTACGAAAAATATATTGATAAGTCCTACTATCGCCGCCTGCGTCCGCGCAGGTTGGCGAAAATATCCGGGCATGATAAATATGCGAATTTACTGAATGAAGGAAATGGGGCTTATAAAACGGTGCAATATCGCCGGGCCGAAGAGCAGTGGCTTAAAGCGGTTGACCTGGAGCCGGACCGTAGGGAGGCGCGGGCCAATCTGGGAATTATGTACGAAGAAATGGGGGAATATAATAAAGCTTTGCAAGAGTATGCGTTGGCTGCAAAACAGAAGAAAGCGCCGTGGGACAGTTACTATCAAGAACTGTTAAATAATATTCAACGGGAAGAACATCGTTAGAAGGGTATGCTGCCCTAGGAGTCTGTCGGACTTAACAACAAAAGGCAGTTTTTCTAAGTTTCCCCCTTTGACAAAGG
>CBDUZI010000122.1:0-7364 GCA_965371665.1 uncultured bacterium | reverse complement strand
AAGAGTGCTCAAAATCCGATTTTGTGCCTAAGTCCGACAGGCTCCTAGGAGCCTGAGCATTTAGTCTGTTTTTGGTATTACGCGGTGTTTCGTTGGTCGTTTCGACAAGCTCAACGACCGTTTTTTTAATTGATTCGCCGCGGTCACTGAGCTTGTCGAAGTGACCAGGGAAGATCGAGCGCACTAAATGTTCAAGCTCCTAGCCGTACTTACGCCTGATTTATTTCCATCGCTTTTTTTCGCGCCTCGTTCAGGCAATTCTGTAACCTAGCCGTCCATTCCTGCGTTTGAGCCCGTTCCAGTTTCCGGGGTATATCCAGCGGTTCACCGAAATAAAATACCGCCCGGCTGAATGGTTTAGGAATTTCAAAACCGTCCCAGGAACGCAGCCTCCAGACCCGGTCTACCGCACACCCGAACGGCACCACCTGACAACCTGACATAGCGGCCAGAAAAACCGCCCCGGGCTGCGCCTGATACACCGGCCCCCTAGGCCCGTCCGGAGTAATTGCGGCGCTATAGCCTTTTTTAAGTTCCCTGGCCAGACCGCGCAAAGCATTGACCTTTCCCTGGCTGGTAGATGACCGGAGCGTCCCTAATCCGAAATGCTGCAGAGTCTTGGCAATATAGTCCCCATCCCGGGACCGGGAAACCAATACCCGAGCCCCAAAGCCGCGAAAGAATAAGGCTGAAAGAAGTTGTTGGTTGTGCCAAAAGGCATAAATAACCGGGATTGCTTTCCCGGCCTGCGGTGATACCCCGTGGGAATCCACCAGCTTGATGCGCATGGTTAAGCCAAGCAGGCGAACCAGCAGGACTGCGAATGGTATAAAAGCCATAATTAGCCGGTGCATTATAGTCCTTCTTTATTCCGCATTTTTTTTTGACACTATACCATAATCATATTTAATTCTCTTGATTTTTTTGGTTTAAATAATACAATTAACCAGGCGTCTGTCGGACTTTAGTCATTCTCCCCCTTTTGTAAAGGGGGCAGGGGGATTTAATCAATAAAACACCCGCTTTCATATGCAAAATCCCCCTCAATCCCCCTTTTTCAAAGGGGGAAGAGTGCTCGAAATCCAATTTTGTACCTAAGTCCGACAAACTCTTAGCGGTAAACTCCCTCTATCGGATAATAAAATGATTAATAAACATCCCGCTTCGGCAAAAACCTTACGGCTCTCAAAATTAATGGTGCAAACCGGACTGTGTTCCCGGCGCGAAGCGGATAATTATATTGAACGAGGATGGGTATATGTGGACAATCTTCCTATAAATACTCTGGGAACGAAAGTCTATCCTCATCAGAAAATCGTCCTGGACGCGCGGGCCTTGGCCGAACAAAATCAAACGGTCACTATTTTACTTAATAAACCCCTGGGCGTGGTTTCCGCCCAGCCGGAAAAAGGGTATGCGCCCGCAATCACCTTGATCAAACCCGAGACTCGTTTTCCCCAAGATACCTCCCCGCTGAAATTTAAGCCCGGCCATCTGAAGGGCCTCGCGCCGGCCGGCCGGTTGGATATCAATTCCCAGGGACTGCTGGTCCTGACGCAGGACGGACGCATCGCCCGGCAACTGGTAGGCTCTCCGGCGAAACTGGAGAAGGAATACCTCGTACGCTTTAAAGGTCGTCTCACAGACCAGGCTATCAAGCTGTTAAATTTCGGACTGGCGCTGGACAACCGTCCCCTGAAACCGGCGCGCGTAAAACTGCTTAATCCCGACCAGCTTCAATTCATTCTAAAAGAAGGCCGGAAACGCCAGATTCGACGCATGTGCCGGCAAGTCAAACTTGAAGTAACCGCCATCAAACGCGTGCGGATCGGCGCCGTCACGCTTGGCAAGCTGCCGATCGGACAGTGGCGATATCTGGGTGAGCAGGAAGTATTTTAGTTGAAAGTTGCATATTATATTGTTACTATAATCGCATAGCCAGATAATTATTAATTTATTTTCCTCACCAGAAGTATCAACCCAGGCGGTCCGGGAATATAATCGGAGATGCGTATGGCTCCACACGAGAAAACTCCAAAGACTCCGCATGAATTATTATCCTTTATTGAAAATTTAGCCCCCCCATCCCAATTTAACCTGCTTTCCCACACTATAGAACATTGTCCTATCACCATAGTGGTGGCTGACAGCCAGGGAGATATTAAATACGCCAATACCCGTTTTACCCATCTCACCGGTTATACCCCCGAGGAGATTCTCAAACTTAATTTAAACTTTTTTTATCCCGGCAGCCATGACACTCCCGCTTATAATAAAATTTGGAATACTATCACCACCGGCGAGAAATGGGCGGGTGAATTCCGCCTGCGCAAGAAAAACGGAGAATTATTCTGGGGTCTCGCCACCTTAAAACCTTTGCCGGATTCGCAAGGACAAGTTTCGTACTACCTCTGTTACCTGGAAGATATTACCGCCCACAAACAGTCCGAACAATTAATCAAGCACCTGGCGCTTTATGATCCCCTTACCGGACTGCCCAACCGTTCGCTTTTTAATGACCGCCTTAAACTGGCGCTAGGAGAAGCCCACCTTTTAGGGCACCAGGTAGCCGTAGCCTTGCTGGATCTGGACCGGTTTAAGGTTGTCAACGACACCTTGGGACATATCATTGGGGATCAATTACTACAGCTTGTCGGTAAGCGCTTGAGCGAAAATCTGCAGGAAGGCGATACCCTGGCCCGTATGGGGCAGGATGAATTCATAGTGCTATTGCCCCATATTAATACTTTCCGTGAGACTTTGGATAAAATCAAACCCTTAATGCACGCGCTGCAAGAACCTTTTATTTGTGAAAACCACGAACTGCAAATCAATGCCAGCATTGGAATCTGCCTCTATCCCGATGACGGTCTGGATCATATGTCCCTGTTAAAAAACGCCGATACGGCCTTAAACGAGGCCAAGAATTCCGGCCGCAATCATTACAAATTTTATACTTCCCAACTTAACGCCAGTGCCCTCAAACGCTTCGCCATGGAAACCTCCATGCGTCACGCCCTGGAACGGGAGGAATTCAAGGTTTTTTATCAGCCGCAAGTCAGTTTGCGAACCGGCCGAATAACCGGAATGGAAGCCTTGCTGCGCTGGCAACACCCGGATTCCGGCATGATCATGCCGGATCAATTTATTCCTCTCGCCGAAGAAACCGGCCTGATCGTGCCCATGGGAAAATGGGTTTTAAAAACCGCCTGCCTCCAAAACATCGCCTGGCAAAAGCAGGGATTTCCGCCCCTGCGAATCGGAGTCAATCTTTCCGGGCGTCAATTTCAGGAACCGGAACTGGTTGAAATGATCCTGGGCGTATGCCATGACACCGGACTGGATCCCCGCTTACTGGAATTAGAAATTACGGAAAGTATTCTCATGAAGGATGTAAGCGTCACTACCATGATTCTGCGCTGGTTGAATAAAAAAGGTATCAAGATCGCGATCGACGATTTTGGCACCGGCTATTCCTCCCTGACCTATCTGAAACGTTTTCCCATTAACAACCTGAAAATCGACCGTTCCTTCATTAGGGATTGCCTTACCAATACCGACGATACCGCCATTGTCACAACCATCACTTACATGGCACACAGTTTGAAGGTCAAGGTAACCGCCGAAGGGGTCGAGGATAAAAAACAATTGGATTTTCTGACCCACTTGGGCTGTGATGAATTTCAAGGTTATCTTTTTTCTCCGCCCATACCCGCGCCGGAATTTACCGCGCTTTTAAAAGACAACCGCTGTTTATCCCGGCCCCATCCTTCCTCCGATAACTCTCCCCGCGACTAAAACGGAACAGTTTTTTTGTATTATACCAGCCGTTCATTATAACTAAAGTACTTAAAGTCATAATGAGCATTAGACACTGCCTTTATAGACCCCGGCTTCCGCCGGGGGGACGCCCTAGGAGCCTGTCGGACTTAGGCACAAAATCGTATTTTGAGCACTCTTCCCCCTTTGAAAAAGGGGGATTGAGGGGGATTTTGCATATAAAAGCGGGCGTTTTATTGATTAAATCCCCCCTACCCCCTTTACAAAAGGGGGAGAATGACTTAAGTCCGACAGGCTCCTAGCCGTCATTCCGGTATGATTTTAGCCGGAATCCAGGAAATAAATATCATAGCCAAACAGCTAATATATTACCTTCTTTACAACTGTTCAATCAGTAAAAGCAGACTGAGGGCGATGATGGCCAGCGCTCCGCTCCAAGACAGGATAGTGTGGGACAGTCTCAGGATTTTGGAATTTCGGTTCGCCAAATGGAGGATGGTCCTGCGGGATAAGATCGTAACCAGCGCAAAACCGGAAGTAGTAATTCCCATGCCCAAAGCCACGCACACCATGGCCCATAAACCCGGCCCCAGGATATCCACAATAATGGCAAAGGAAAGTATGATGGCCGCACCGGGACAAGGGATCATCCCCGTGATCAAACCGGTAATTATCAGATTTTTCATACCGGCGTCCGTGGCAGGCACCGTTTCCGATTGGGACCGGCCCGCTCTAAACTCCGTCCCAGCCCGCCAAGCCAGGAAAAAACCCAGGACCATTAATAGGGAATAACTGATAATTTGAAGTTTGTGAGTCCAGCCCTCAAATGACGTCAGGCCGCCGATTTTCAAAACGTAATACAGCGTCATTACGAGTATCACGGCCGAAAAAACATGGATAAAAGTTATCAGGTTGCCCAGCATAAATCCTTGGCGTATACTTCCCGGCCGCCATAAAAAATAGGACGCAACAATAGTTTTTCCATGCCCCGGCCCCAAAGCGTGAACAACTCCGTAAGCAAAAGCCAGGAGCAAAAACCACCAGAAAGATTTCCCGCCGGGATTGCGGCGTATGTCCCGGCCCAAAGCCGTTATTTTAATTCTGAGTTCCTTCTGGACCCGGTGGCTAAGATTAACCAGAGGCTGAAACAGGATAATTTTTCCCGTTCTTGGCTTGATCCCCGTCCGGTCCCCGGTTCCAGCCATAAACGGATTTACGCCGGCATACAGCGGGGATGCTAAAAACCAAGTCAGTAACAGCAATAAAAACAAGGACCTCATGGTAACCTCTCACTTACGGTACTAAAATCACATTGTGATAAAGTAAGCGTTGAGAATAGAAAGTCGAAAGTCGATCTCATGGCCGGCGCTTAAATTGGATAACCACGGTCTCGGGAAATCCATCTTCCTCATAGCAAATAAATTCTTTTGCCCGCTTAACCTCGGTTTTTACGGAATAAGCAGGTTCCGCGCCCAGCAAAACCTGCTTATCATCCGTCATTTGCAGGGCGGTATAATAGGATTTATCAAAAATCGATACCTGCAGGGTTTTAAATTTCTCAGCCGCGGTTACCGGGCAGGGAACAAAAAAAGTATACCTTACTCTTTCTTCATTAATATCGGCCTTAAAATCTCTTGTCATTTTTACCGCAAATCCCTGTCCGTCTATCCGGATAAAAGTAAAGTAGTCAAAATTCTCTAAATTTAAAAAAGCATTTTTCTCAATCTCCAGGTTCTCCTGGTAATCGAAAAGCTGGTTACGGTCCCGGTCATATTCTTCCCTGACCATGGTGCTGAACATCTCGTCAAAAGTCCATCTTTCTCTTAGGCCGGCCAACCCCTTATCATTGAAAACAAAAAAAAGCTCGTAATCCACAAAAAGATGGGGATGGGTTAAACCCCTGACAGGCAGACCCAGCAAAACCGGAAGTATTATTCCCGCCGCTGTAAAAATCCCTGCCAGCCGTTGGTTGAATCGCGGCATTATTGCCCGGACTGGGAAGAAGTCTTTGCCGGTTGCGCGGCGGAGCCGCTTTTTCGGCTTTTCCGCGGGATAGGGGGATAGCGTTTAACGAGGGTAAGCAGATTATAATTTTTATAGCTCCGATAGGTAAGCCGGTCCATTAATTTGTTAATCAACACCTCGCCCACTCCGCCCTTCATGCCTTTCCGGATACAGGACTTGATGGACACGCTCTGATGTTGGGTGACATCATGCGGATCTCCGTAGTCGCGGATTTGTATTACTAATTGCCTTTTCTGGAAACTCAGCTTCACTTTCAGCATCTGACGGGGATCAAATTTATTCCCATGCTCGATAATATTAAGCAGCGCTTCTTCGGTAGTGAGTATCACGGCATTGGTGGTGAGTTCGTCCAGATTCTCCTGTTCACATAAACTATTAATGAATCTCCGGACGGCATTCAGGTAATTAACATCCCCGTTGATTTTCAACTCCATACCTTTATAGCGGGACTTGATCCGTCTGGCCCAGCTTCCTGACTTAAGCGTCAGAAGATGCGCCCAGGCATCAACATATACTATCTCGTTGCAATGCCGGCAGCGGTATATATCCGTCCCCCTCACCTGCGCGACACGGCCGCAACAGCGGCAGGTAATCGCACAAGGAAATTCCGCTTTATGGGGTTCCTCCTTCACGAGAATATTCAAACGGCTTTCCGTCTGTTCATCCACCAGAATCAGGGTTAAAATACCGGAATCCGTGATTACGGTATTTCCTTCCCAAACACCAGCCTGGAAACCCGCCAGTTTCCGGGGCAGAATCAAACCGCTGTTTACGATCAAACTAGGCTCGCCGCGATAATCCGTTATAATATTCTGCTCAGCATCCCTGGCCTCCACCCTAAGAGTGAATTCCCGGCCGCAAAAAATCTCGTTCTCGCCCAATGAAATTTTAAAATTCTCCAGCTGTTCCAGAAGCTTGGGAGGCTTACTCCAGGCCGTCACTTCTGATTCCTCAGTTAAGAAATCCATCATACAATCCAACCCAATGGCCTCAAAAACCTTTTTTAATTTAGCAGAAGCCCGGCATATTTTAATATCTCCCCCTTCGCTGGACCGGGCCGATTCCAGCAACCCTACAAAAACACCGACTCCGGCCGAACTTATATAGGTAACCTCGGCCAAGTCAACTAAAATACGAAAATGTCCGGTTTTCATCAGATTTTCCAGCTTCCGCTCAAAATCCGGAGCCGCGTTTACGTCAATAAATCCTCTGATGCGTAAAACCATTATCTTGGAATTATACAAACTGGGGGAAACCCGAAATTCCGTTGGTTTATCCATTATCCGGCCTTTCTCAAAGCAGATTCAGTCTTTCTTCGATTAGCACTCTAATATAGACAAAAGCCTAAGAGTTTGAGCATTTAGTCTGATAATCGGTTGTTTAGCCGTCATACCGGCGAAAGCCGGTATCCAGCGGCATTGTCTTTAAAGCTTTTTCTGGACCCCGGTTTTCACCGGGGTGACGAACAATACCTAAAACCGACTAAATGCTCAGGCTCCTAGGGGCTTGTCGGACTTAACAACGTTGAAAAAGCTAATCTGCGTATTAAATTGTATTTT
>CBDUZI010000121.1:0-7519 GCA_965371665.1 uncultured bacterium | reverse complement strand
ACTTATTCCGGAAATATCACCCCCTATCTTATCAATTTAATTTGAAAACCTACAACGCCAGCGCGTTTAATCAGGCTATAGGAAGCTGGAGCACTGCCAATGTAACGGATATGAGCTATATGTTTTGCGGCGCCAGTGCGTTTAATCAGGCTATAGGAAGCTGGAGCACTGCCAATGTAACGGATATGAGATATATGTTTAGCTTCGCCAGCGCGTTTAATCAGGCTATAGGAAGCTGGAGCACCTCTAATGTGACGTATATGAACGGTATGTTTAGATACGCCAGCGCGTTTAATCAGGATATAGGCGGTTGGAACACCGGAAATGTGACGAATATGAGCAGTATGTTTAGTGTCGCCAGCGCGTTTAATCAGGATATAGGAAGCTGGAACACTGCCAATGTAACGGATATGAGCGTTATGTTTAGCTTCGCCAGCGCGTTTAATCAGAATATAGGAAGCTGGAGCACCTCTAATGTGACGTATATGAGCTATATGTTTGGCCACGCCAGCGCGTTTAATCAGGATATAGGAAGCTGGAATGTTGGGAATCTTACAGATGCAACTGAAATGTTTAATATGGTTACACTTTCTAGTTTCAACTATGATGCGTTGTTGGTGGGTTGGAATGCGCAAACCCTGCAAAGCTTTGTGACTTTTGACGGAGGAAACAGCATCTATTCCAGCAGTGCGGCTGTGATTGCCAGAGCGAATATGATCAGCGCCTATAATTGGGTGATTACAGATGGAGGATACGTAGCACCAACACCTACCTTTACGGTGACGATTACGCCTACGTCAACACCAACCCCGACTTCTTCCCCTACCTCTTCAATAACGCCGACCTCGACTATTTCCCCAACTGCAACTGCAACCCCAACCAGCACTCCCGATATAATCAACACCTTTGGGCGCGAAGTACTCGCCTACCCCAATCCAGCCCAAGACAAGGTGACATTTGCTTTGCAAGAAGTCGATGCGGATGAAGTGCGGATCGAGATCTACAACATGAGCGGCGAACACATCGCGCATATTCGTCAAACCCAGCCCGGCCAGACAGTGGTGTGGGAGACCATTGACACCGCACCGGGGATATATATTTACCGAGTACGCATTACGATAAACGGCAAGGACAAATATCTAGGCAGTCAAAAAATCGCCATCGTGCGGTGAGACAAACCGCAGAGATGCCCGGCGTTGCATCCTATTGGGAACCCTCCCCCGTAAACGGTGGAGGGGATGACTTTAAAAGCATTCGTTCTATGTCAGTCATGACCCGTGAACGGTTACAAAAAGGGTTTTCCGCAACAAAAACTAATTAGTGCCCTTTTCTTCCTGAATTCTTCCGGTTCTTGCATTAATCGCCCGGATCTTTTGGTTAGCCGGATTTTGCAGCAGGGTTTCCAGGGAAAACGGCATTACCAGGCTCCAATTTTTACTGCTTATTTTTCCTGGGAAATTTATCCGGAATTCCCAGGCATCGCGGCCGGGAAACCTGGGGTCGAGCGAGAGCCAATCCTGCAAAAGCTGTATACTGAAGATCGAAGCGCTGCGGTTAACTTGCTCCAGGGTTTTTTCAGCCAGGCAAGGGTCAAAGGACTCATGCGGTTGGCCGGAAAGGCCGACCCATGTCCAAAAATAGGCTGCTTCATTATAGGTTTCACGATACCAGCCGATAATATCCTTGACCTCTTCCTCCGGACGGCCCAGGATGGAGAGCAAAACCTCTTGACTTTCTATTTCTCTCCGCCATCGCAATCTTCCATGCCCGGAGAGCGCCGGGTTAAAAAACCGGGTGACAAGCTCCTCTACATCAAAGCCACGTTCCCGGCACCTATTTCGGAAAAGCAGTTCATCAATAGTTCCTGCCTCATACTTCCACCAGGCATGCAGGCTGGTCGAATCGTGCGTGGCCAGGGTGGCGATAGCATTGGGACGGAAAGCGCCAGGATCTTTATAGGCATAAGTATGGTCCCAATCCCTGGTCCAGCGCTGCACATCCATGCCTGGAATGCCGTATTCCTTAATGGTTTTAAAAGAACAGTCCGGTACTGTTCCCAGGTCCTCGGCACAAGGCAGCATAAGCGTGTTTTCCAGCATAACATCCAGGAGCCGCTTACCATGATCTTCCCAGATGCCTTCATCCACCGGATCAAAAGCACCACGTGTTTTGGAGTTTTCATCGTTTTGGGAGCAGGAAATAGTCCAGATACGGAAAAGGCCCACAAAATGATCTACCCGGAATAAATGATAGAAGTTTTCAGCGTATTGTAGTCTCTCGATGAGATAATCATAGTCCTGAGCGGAGATTGCTTCCCAATTATACGGGGGCATGCCCCAGCTCTGGCCATTGGCAAAATACATGTCCGGGGGTGCTCCGGAATATAAATCCAACTTAAAATAATCCTGTCTTGACCAGACATCCGCGCTGTCCCGGGAAACCAGAAACGGCAGATCACCCAGAAGCAGGATTTCCATCTTTTCAGCATAAGTTTTTACGCGCTTGAATTGCTCAAATATCTGCCACTGCAGCCATTCCTGAAAAAGCAGTTTTTCCGGGTTTGCCTCAGCTATGTCATGCAGGGCCTTGGTCTCCCGGAATTTTAGTTCATCCGGCCAGTCCTGCCAGGATTTCTCCGCATAACTGGCCTTGATTACCCTGAAAAGAGCGTAATCCTTAAGCCAGAAACGGTTTGCGGATTGAAAATTTTGGAAGGGCTCACAATCCTCCCAGCCGCGGCTTTTAAACATAGTTTTCAATAATTGCAATTTAGCTTGCTTGATTCCGTAATCAACTCTTGATTTCCCGGTGGGAAAAGACTCCTTTAATTGCTTTAAATCATTATTAAAAGCCGCCGGATTAATTCCGGATAATTCTTGCAGGGATAAAAACATAGGGTCCAGGGCAAAAGTGCTCTGGGCGTCATAAGGCGCGAAATCATAACCCACATCATTAAGCGGCAGCAGCTGGATGATACTCATACCAATCTGGGAACACCAATCAATCAGCAGACAAAGATCCGGCAATTCGCCGATGCCCAGACTTTTTTCGGAGAAAAGCGAGAAGAGCGGAGTGGCGACTCCGGCCCGCTTCTGCGTGCCAATTTTTTCCCACTGACGGACGGACGGGGTTTTTAACAGCCAATCCAGGGAATTGGTCAGCTCATTTTGTTCCATGGTGTGACTTTCGCTCCTTTTTGTTGGAGTATTACCTAGGAGCCTGTCGGACTTTAGTCATTCTCCCCCTTTTGTAAAGGGGGCAGGGGGGATTTAATCAATAAAACGCCCACTTTCATATACAAAATCCCTCTCAATCCCCCTTTACAAAAGGGGGAAGAGTGCTCAAACTCGATTTTGTGCCTAAGTCCGACAGGCTCCTAGTATCGTGTTTCACAAGTATGTTGAATTAATGTTTTGTCATTCCGGCATGCTCTATGCTGGCTCAGGATAGGGGCCGCGAGGAATCCTGAATTCTTTCCAAACGTTCAGCTATCCAAACCTTAACAATGGATTGCCGGGGAACACCAAGCCGTTTTGCTTCTTTATCCAAAGAATGGATCATCCAAACAGGAAAATCAACATTGACCCTCTTTTGCTCCTGTTCCGGTCTTCCGGCTTTTTTCATATCAAGATATTTTAAAACACTTTTACCTTCATCAAATTTCTTATCAAATTCACTGGATTTCATAAATTTCAACCTCCTCCGGCCGCGAACGTCTAACCGATATGATTCTAATACTTAAATTCTGAGCCTCGACAAAATCAATCTTATGCTTATTCTTATTACAAGAGTTAGACATTCTCAAACTTCGCGAATTGCTTTTAAAATAAGCTCTTTCCAGTTTTTTGGGGAAAACATATAAAAAATCGAAAGTAACTGCTCTTGCCGTCACCCCGGCGGAAGCCGGTATCCAGGAACATTGATTTTAAAAGGCTTTTCTAGACCCCGGCTTTCGCCGGGGTGACAAACAAAAGCAAAAATCCACCAAAATACACTATTTCCCCCGTGATTTCAGTTTTTCGATTCACGCTTATAATTCACACGTTTTCTGACATTCAAAAAATGTCTAACTCTTGTTATTAGTTTTACTCTTGTTTTGGTCAAATTCGAATTTCATGATATAATTATTATACCTTTTTTATATTAATTGTCAATTGCAGATTATTTATTGATGATTTTAAAAAAGGGCACACCAACGGGGTGACACATAATAACCCAGAGCAACGCTCTGGGTTATAGACACCACCATCCCATCAAGCCCTGAAAGGGCGAAATATATCGATGAGCAATATTTATGGCAATGATATTTAAAAAGGATTAACTATGTTTCGCCCTTTCAGGGCTAAAACA
Source organism: uncultured bacterium (assembly GCA_965371665.1). Lineage (GTDB taxonomy): Bacteria > Oederibacteriota > JAAXVQ01 > JAAXVQ01 > JAUVAV01 > JAUVAV01. Next base: position 3,169 of record CBDUZI010000121.1, on the reverse strand, counting down.
TACTATGTGCCCATATTCCCAGGGCGCTGCCCTGGGCTGGTATGTTTCACCCCTTCGGGGTGCAAATATTCTAATTTCTCAATCCATTTTTCACCATTCGGGTGAAAGCTCATTTCTTGGAAAATTATGATAATTATACTTTGAAATTGATTTTATACTTTTCTTCTTAGGATTCAGGGAATACTCGGTGTTTTTATTAATAAAGATTTACTTGCATCCGGAACGCCGGTTCCGGTGCTTGCCTCGGCTCTGCTCCCATGCTACAATCTTCTCCATGAAACAACCTCTTTTTTTACCCCGCACGCGCGCTGAAATAATCGATTGTGGCTGGCAAGAGCTCGATGTGCTGCTGGTCACGGGTGATGCTTACGTGGATCATCCCGGTTTTGGCGCCGCGCTGATCGGGCGTTATATGGTACTCCAGGGATATCGTGTCGGGATTGTGGCCCAGCCGGACTGGAAAAACCCGGATAGCGTTATGCTTATGGGCCGTCCCCGGCTTTTTGCCGGTATTACGGCCGGTGCCATGGATTCCATGGTAGCTAATTACACGGCTAATAAAAAATTGCGGCGCGATGACGCTTATGCGCCCGGCGGCCATTACGGTTTCCGTCCCAACCGGGCAACCTTGGTGTATTCCAATCTCATCAAGCAGGCGTTTCCCGGTCTGCCTGTCGTCTTGGGCGGCATTGAGGCCAGTCTGCGAAGGCTGGCGCATTATGATTATTGGGATGACAATCTGCGGCGTTCCCTGTTGCTGGATGCCAAGGCCGATATTCTGGTCTACGGCATGGGGGAAAAACCCGTGGCCATGATTGCCAGGCGTTTGGCGAACCGGGAAGACCTGGCCGGCATTCCCGGCACAGCAGTGGTCCGTTCGCATCTGCCGGCTGACAAGCCGGTTTGTCTCCTGCCTGGTTATGAAGAAATCCTGGCGGATAAAACCCTGCTGGCCCGGGCAGCCTTGGAAGCTGAACAGGAACAACTTCCCCAGGGCCGCATCCTGGCCCAGGCCTGCCAAAAGCGGTATGTGCTGGTATACCCTCCGGCCGCGCCTTTATCCACGCAAGAAATGGATGCTCTCTATGCCCTGCCCTTTACCCGGAAGGCGCATCCCGCGTATAAGGAAAAAATCCCGGCCTTGGAACCGGTACGCTTTTCCGTAACAACGCATCGCGGCTGTTTTGGCGGATGCACATTTTGTGTGCTCGGCGCGCATCACGGCAAAATCATCCAATCACGCAGTGCGCAATCGATTTTAACGGAAATCCGGGCACTGGCTAAACGGCCGGATTTTCACGGTACTATCACGGATCTCGGCGGCCCTAGTGCCAATATGTACCAGCTCACATGCCGCCAGCCCCAGGGTCCTTGTTCCCGGCCATCCTGTTTATTTCCCACGCGTTGCGCTCATCTGGAAACCAGTCATGAGCCGCAACTGGCGCTCCTGCAGGCAGCCGGAAGAATTCCCGGGGTCAAACATGTTTTTGTGGCCTCAGGCATCCGGTTTGATCTGGCCATGGCTGATCCTAAATATCTGGACGGCCTTATCGCAGGCCGACATGTGAGCGGTCTGCTTAAAATCGCGCCCGAACACCTGGATTCCGAGGTTCTGCGCCTGATGCGAAAACCTCCGCCTGAAAGGTTAATAGATTTCTTACGAACTTTTCGCGCGGCTAGCCGCCAACTTCACCAACCGGCCCATGTTACCGCCTACTTTATCGCCAGTTTTCCCGGCAGCACGTTGGAAGCCATGCGGGCCGCGCAGCAATTCAGTCAAGCAGAGGATTTACGGGTGGAACAAATGCAGGACTTTATTCCCCTGCCCATGACCCTGGCCGGTATTATGTATTATACGGAACGCAATCCCTGGACTGGCAAACCTCTAGCAGTGGCCAAAACCTCCCAGGAACGTTCCCAACAGCGCCAAATGCTATTGGGACGCACTCCGCCGCCTCGCAGAAAACGCCGTCTATGAGCCTGAGCAATTAGTGCGTTTTGTCATTCCGGCATGCTTTTAGCCGGAATGACAACCTAAAAACAGACTAAATGCTTAGACTTCTAATGGCGTATTAAAAACTATATTCCACTTTTAAATATATTTTGTCCTGCAGCCCACTCATAAAAGTCCCGGCCGCCTCACCCTGGATAAAAATCCCGGAAAGTACTATATTTGCCGCATCTGCCAGAGAGTAAGTCGCTTCCGGATAAATGATAATAATATTATTTTCAGTTTCATATGCCATACCCAGTTGTAATGTGTGTATATCCGGAAAGGGATAGCGCCATACGGTCATAATATAATGCTCCTGAATATTCTCATAGTTCCTGTGATAATATTGTGCCAGGCAATACAAATCATCTCCAAACGTGTATTCTCCGCCAACCGCTATCTGGTAATACTCATCCCCGCCTTCGGGCAAATTATATGCGCCCTCAGCCCAGAGCGCGATCTCGCTAAACGTGCCTATGATATCTCCGCCAAAGATATCCACCTCCCTGTATTCTCCGGTTATCCAGGGATAATCCTCCCTGCCCTTGAAATAACTGGCCGATAGGTCGCACCCAATTATGGATTGTGCTGTGAGTTTGCAGGCATATTCCGAGTTCTTCAGATTCTTCTCCGGTAAGGCGATGCCCGGCACTTCAAGAGCCGGCATAAAATAGGAGTCTGTCGGACTTTGTTGTTGACTTGTGATATTAATGACAGCAGTTTCCCCCTTTTCCCTGGACAAAACCATCCAGGACTGGCAAAAAGGGGGATTAAGGGGGATTTTATAAAGAGCACCATGTTGGACTACAACGAAAACCTTAAGAGTTATTCACAAATGCTCAGAAAAGATATGACCAAAGCAGAAACCCGACTTTGGACCAGACTAAGAGGAAAACAGCTAAACCAGATTCAATTTTACAGGCAAAAGATAATCGGCAACTACATTGTTGATTTTTACTGTCCCAAAACAAGCTTGGTAATTGAACTGGACGGCGGCCAACATTACACTATTTGCAATCCCAAGGCCTGTATGTTATGCGCTATTCGGACCGGGATGTGTTTGAAAACCTGGAAGGCATAGTTAATCATATTCAAAACTATATAAATAAAGGTAAGGTGTTATGAAATCAAATTTTATCACCTATGATCGGGAAACAGATTATTTACTCCCTCCAT
>CBDUZI010000120.1:0-7549 GCA_965371665.1 uncultured bacterium | reverse complement strand
CACCTCCGAACTACAACATATGGGGGGTACCCACACTAAACCCGGAAGCGGCAAATAAAAAGAAGCTCTTATTTTTAGGTGGATGGATTGATCTGGAATACGTAATTCCATTTTACATAGTATTTTGGAGTTGCAAAGTCAAAAAATGCATTATGGAAGGGACGCCAAAAGCTATTTTTAGCAAAATTCCGTGAGTTTGTTATCCCAAGTGAAACAAGGGCTCTCCAAGAAAACGCGGGATTAACAAGTGTCCTAAGAGATTCCTCGGCAGAGCCTCGGAATGACACCTTTAATAAGCTATTGTGACACATCCTCTTCCCATTTGGTCCCCCAGGCATCCTCCCCAGTATAAAGTATACGCGCAAGCCGCAGAGACTTACTGAAAGACAAGCACATTTTCCATTTGCTTTCCCGCGCCCATCCGGTAATATGGGACGCAAAAGCCCAAGGACGGACAAGCCCTATGTCCATTTCCAACCAAGACATCGCCGCTTTGCTGAGCCGCATGGCCGTGCTGCTTGAGCTTGAAGGCGCCAACCCCTTCCGCGTGCGGACGTATCAAAACGCCGCCGCCTTGATCGACAATCTGCCCCATAACTTGGCGGACTCCAAGCAGGAAGGCAAGGCCCTGACCGGACTGCCCGGTATTGGCAAAAACCTGGCTGGAAAAATAAACGAGATCATTCAGCGCGGCAGCTTCCGCCAGCTCGAGGAACTGAAAGCCCGTTTGCCCAAAGTGCTGCTTGAGCTTATCAAAATTCCTGGCCTGGGGCCCAAACGGGCCCGCGCCTTGTGGGACAAACTTTCGCTCCAAACCGTGGCCGACCTCAAGGCTGCGGCAGTCAAGGGCAAAATCCGCGGACTTTCCGGATTCGGCGCCAAGTTGGAAGAGCAAATTCTCCAGGGCATTGCTTTTTACGAGTCAAACCCGTTGCGCACGCTCTGGGCGGATGCTGAAAACACGGCCCATGAGCTGTGCTCTTACCTGAAGCAAATCAAAACCGTGGCGCAAGTCGAGGCTGCCGGCAGTTTCCGCCGCAAAAAAGAAACCGTGGGCGACCTGGACATCCTGGCCGTTTGTCCGCAGCCCGAACTTGTCATGGAAACTTTCCTGCGCCACCCCAATGTGGAAAAAGTCATTTCCCACGGCAGCACCCGCTCCTCGGTAATCCTACGCAGCGGGTTGCAAGTTGATTTGCGCGTGGTTTTGGGAAAAAGTTTCGGCGCAGCCCTGCATTACTTCACCGGCTCGCAGGGCCACAACATCGCCCTGCGCAAACTGGCGCAGCAGCAAAACCTCAAGCTGAACGAGTACGGGGTCTTCCGGGGCGAGCGCCAGCTCGCGGGCAAAAGCGAAGCCGAAGTTTACAAACAATTGGGCCTGCCCTACATCCCGCCAGAACTTAGGGAAATGACGGGCGAATTGGAGGCGGCCGCAGCCGGCAAGCTGCCGGATTTAATCACCTTGAATAAGCTTCGCGGAGACCTGCATTGCCACACCTCTGAAACCGACGGTGCGCTCAGCCTGGAGAAACTCGCCCTGGCCGCGCAAGAACTGGGTTATGAGTACCTCGGCATTACGGACCATTCTCAGTACGTGACCATTGCCGCGGGAATGGATGAAAAGCGCCTCAGGCGCCAGTTGAAGGCAATCGACCAGGTTAACGCCAAACACGAGGATACTGTGCTTTTAAAAGGCATTGAAGTGGACATTATGGATAATGGAAAACTTGACCTGTCGGACAGCGTCCTGAAAGAGCTCGACTTTACTGTGTGCTCAATTCATTCTAAATTCAACTTGCCGGAAGACCGGCAGACCGAACGCATACTCCGCGCCATGGACAATCCGCTTTTTACGGTCTTCGGCCACCCCTCGGGCCGCCTTATAGGCACTCGGCCCGGATATGCGGTAAACATGGAGAAAATCGTACTGGGCGCCAAGGAACGCGGCTGTTTCCTGGAACTTAATGCCCATCCCCAGCGTCTGGATCTGACTGAGGTTTATTGCAGACTAGCCAAGCAAGCCGGAGTGCTCGTGGCCATATCCTCGGACGCCCACAGCCGCCAGGGGCTTGACGCCCTGCGCTACGGCATCAACCAGGCCCGCCGCGGCTGGCTTGAGGCCAGGGACGTGCTTAACACCAGGCCGCTGGGAGAATTGAGAAAGTTATTTAAAAGATGATTTTTTCGGTTTTAGCCCAACTTCCGCAGTTTGAGGTTAAATAAGATGTCAGTGATATGCTGAGAATGGCACCTGAAGGACGCGCAATCATGTAAAGCATTTTTACATATGGTATAACTATTTGTCATGAATTATTACGGCAATTTAGTAATCGAATACTGAAAACTGTGAAAAAATTTATTTATATTGATAATCCCCTCCCTTGAGAAATTGTGTCGCAACTCTGTTTTTAAGGTTTTATGCTTTTAATCGTCACCCCGGTGAAAACCGGGGTCCACAAAAGTCTTTAAAATCCATATTCCTGGATACCGGCTTTCGAGGCTATGTCATAATTCATATTTTTGCATTTTTTTGTCATTCCGGCGAAAGCCGGGATCCAGGAAATCATTGTAATATAAGCAGTATGTGTCCTGGATCCCGGCCTGTCCTGGATGATTTAGTCCAGGGATCAAGTCCGGGATGACAACCTTGAAAAACTATTATGACACAGTCTCTTTCGCCGGTATGACGGCAAGAGGAATTAATTTGTAGTTCTTCGCAGTAAGATTCAATTATTTCACAGCTTCTTAGAGTTATGCTCCCGCTAAACCGCCAGGTTTAATATCGCGGAAATAGTTTTGACGCTGTAATGCTTCATCCCCCAAATCCTGGCAATTCCATAAGCATTTTGCGCAATCTTACCGATATCGCTTTGGGGAATATCAACTTCGGTCAGACGCACGGGCACTTTTATCCTGACCAGCCACTGCTCCCAAGCCTTTATGCCCGCCCGGGCCGTGGCTGCGGGCGAACCTTTATCCAGATTAAAGACGCGCCGGCTGAATTGGGCGAATTTGGCAGGGGACTTGCGGTTGGCATATTTCATCCAGGCCGGCGAAATGATCGCTAGACCGGCGCCGTGGGGTATATCATAGATCGCGCTTAAAGCATGCTCCAGCATATGCATGGGAAATTCCGCCCCTCCGATTCCTGCTGTGGTCAAGCCGTTAAGCGCCAGGGTGGCGCACCACATCAATTCCGCCCGGGCGGAATAATCCAGGGGGCGCCGGAATATCCGTCCGGCAGCTCCCATTATGGTGATAATCAATCCTTCTACCAATCTGTCCTGCAAGGGGGACCGGCTCTCGCCCCCGTTGAAATATCCTTCCAGGAGATGAATGATCGCGTCCACCGCGCCGTACATGGAGTAGTTGCGGGGCACGGTGAGAGTATTAACCGGGTCCAGGATAGAGACTTTGGGATAAAGCGCGGAGGCCGCAAAATTATATTTCTGTTGGGTTTTTTCATTGGTAATTACGCCTCCGCCATTCATCTCCGAGGCTGAGGCGGCTAAAGTAAGCACCGTAGTTATAGGAATCGCATTGGTCACTGCCGCTTTTCTGCAAAAAAAGTCCCAAACATCACCAGGATAACATGCACCCGCAGCTATGGCCTTGGCCGTATCGATCACACTTCCGCCGCCGAGGGCCACAATCACATCAGGTTTTTCCCGGCGCCACAGATCCAGGGCCGCATAAACAAAACCTAGTTCCGGATTGGATTTAACCCCTCCGCACTCCACCCATTCCAAACCGGCGGCGCCCAAACTTTCCCTGACCTGCTTTAAAACTCCATGCTTACGCGCACTGTTTTGACCGAAAAGCAGAAGTGCTTTTCGGCCGCAAGCCGCGGTCTCCGGGCCAATGTATGGGGTTTGCCCCTTACCGAATATTATCTTGGTCGGGTTATGGAAAACAAAATTCTGCATAACCAACACCTCTCTTTGCCGGGGCCGGCCCCAGGCCGGCGCTAAAGCAAATTATAGGCTTTATAGAAATCAACTGCTTCCGCAATACTGTCAATGATGGATTTTTGGGGTATCCACCCTAATTCTGCCTTAGCCCGGCGGGACGAAAAATACCGGTTTTTAGACGAAAACATGATTACCTGAGGCGTAAGATTTTTATTATGCCAAATATTTTCAGCCAAATAAGCCATCCCATAACTCAGCGGCAGCAAGGCTTTCGGCATGATTGCTTTTATTCTCCGGACGTTTAAAACTCCGGCAATTTTATTCATTAATTCCAAGTGCGTCAAATTTTCCTGGGATAATATATATCTTGTACCATTTTCCCCTTTTTCCAGAGCTAAAATATGCCCCTTAACCACATCGGCTACACTAACCACGCTGTTTCCTCCCCGGGGAGCAAAAGGGATTTTATGGTTTTTAATCGCTTTTATCAGGTTGCCGGTGTTCATTTTAATATCACCGGCGCCATAAAATGTCGCAGGGCTTACTACCGTCACTTCCAGTTTATCTTTATAACCAAGCGCAAGTTCTTCGGCCTGTTTTTTGGTCCACATATAGCCGATGCTTTTATATTGCATATCAAATTCATGTTCTTCAGTAAGTAATTCGTCTTGGGTGGAAATCCCCACCGCGGCCGTGGAACCGGTAATAACCACCTTTTTCACCTTTTGCTTCACTGCTGCTTCCATGACATTTTTAGTTCCGGCCACATTAATCTCAAACAGCCGCTGATTATCCCCTTTGCTATAAGATACCAATCCCGCCACATGAAAAACATAATCACAATTTTTCATGCCCAACGATAAACTCTCTACCCGGCTTATTTCTCCCATTATTTTATTAAAGCTTAAATTATGCAAAAATGGATGATCCGAGTTTTTTCTAAATAATATATTTAAATCATGTCCATCAGCCATTAACTGTTTCGCTAAATTCGCGCCTAAATGTCCGGTCGCCCCGGCAATGAATATTCTAGCCATATAATTATAATAACTCCTTGCTTTTCAGCCAAGTAATCGTATCCCGGATCGTAGTTTTAAAATCAAATTGCTGGCTCCATTGCAAATTAAGATTAGCCTTGCGATTATCAAAATAACGGTACATAAAACCGCTGTCAATGTTATCGGCGGTAAGGGGAAGACTTTTTTTAGAAAGCTTTTCCAATACCAGTGCCGTATAATAAAATGGTTTATGCCAAACCCGCGGAATGGTTAGCGCGGGCGCCCGGGTATTTAAAACCGCGGCAATCGTATGATTAATTTCCCGGTAAGAAAGATTATACCCTCCCAGAATATAATTTCCCCGATTTTCCCCTCTTTGGCAAGCAGCAATTATCCCCTCCGCAATATCTCTCACATCAGCTACGTATGTTCCTCCGGGCATATTCACCGGCATTTTTTTATCCGCCAGGGCCCGGATTATTTTATAGGTATTCTGATAATCTCCCGGCCCCCATAAAAGCGCCGGACTAACTATAATACATTCCATTTTTTCAGCGCACTTGAGAACTTCTTGGGCGGCATAATATTTAGAACGCATATAGTATTTAAGGGGCACGCTTTCCCAGTCAAATTCAAATTCCTCAGAACATTCACATCCTCCAGCATTTTTTTATGCCGAATCGAGAAAGAAACCATACCTGCCAGATGAAAAACCACATCTATATCTTTAAACTCATCTTCCATGGTTTCCGACTTGGTAATGTCCTGATTTAATTTAACGTTTATCTTCAGCTCCTTATAATTGTAAATGGGATAAGGATTTTGTTTAAGATCAATCACTTTAATATTTGATTGGGGATATGCTTTTCTAAGTTTCCCGCATAAATGCTGGCCGAAAAATCCCATCCCTCCGGTTATTAAAAAATTAGCAGTTTCCGCCATGGTAATTAAATCGCAACCTCCTGTCAGGTTTTCGGGAGCAGAGAACTTCCCAGTTCATAGAAATCAGCCAAAAGTTCAGGCATAAAGGGCAACAATTCCGGTTCAGTTTCCATAGCTTGGGCAATATCCTGCTTTTGCTGATCAATCATGATTAGATTTTATCTTCTTGGAAAAAGACTTTGGTAAAGATTTTAGAGATTCCTCGCTACGCTCGAAATGACAAAACGCGGGAAGTCCGCGAGAAATAGGCTTCCCGCAATAGGAACTAATTATGCGACAGACTGTAAATAATTTCAATTCCCATAGTAGGCACCAATGCAATGCCATCTGAAAATTCTTCCTTAAACCAAGGATTGAAAAAGGCCGGCACATATAAAATACCTATGTTCGCGGAAATATCAAAAGCCGGCGTTATAGACCTGGATATTCCGAAATCCAGATGAATGTCCGTGATCCCTTGCCCTTCCCCGCGGCCCCTAAAAAACTCCCAGTAACCTATCCCTCCCTGAATAAAGGGAGACCATGATTTTATTATAGTATACCTATAATTCGATTCTACTCTAAGGATTATTCCCGGAAACCCGCCCATTGACAGATTCAGCGATGATGTGTCATCTAATTTCAAGTTACCCAAAGCGGAAAAACAAGGCCCTCCCGAGAATCCCACTTTTACCCCGATTCCCGTATCCCCGGCCTGCGCGGTGTTGATGGTAAATAATAATAAAAAAATAACAATAAATTTTCTAATAAGCATTTTATCCCCTTTACTGGGGTAATTGCATACTGGGCTATCCCGGGTTTGACAGACACATTAATTAGATTCCGGGGACACGATACATAACTAATTCCATGGCATTTATTAATTGAGTATATTGGGTTATCCTCATATCCCTGGAATTCCAGGGATATCTTACTAAATTCCGGCAATTTTGTATAGTTTCCCCGGAACTTGAATTTTCGTGGGCGGGCACAGGGGCCCGCCCCTACGAAAGGCGGAATATATGTATCGAATAAAGGATTAAATTCTTCCCGCAACAAGCTGCGAGGTATCCAACCTGATTTAGTATTTGTAAAATCCCCCTCCGTCCCCATACTTCTCCGCAAATATATGACAGTTTTATTCCCAAATCAAACTGATTTAATTTTTTCTCTGTTCTCATTTTTCAGTTTTCACCTTAGTTTTTACCTTTATCAGTCCGCTGATCATTTTTACGATTATATCCAATGCCTCCCTCAGTTCTTTATAGAGATTATTTTCTAGCAATCCTTTTCTTTGGCATATTTCAATAATTGGCACGCATTCTTGAGCCGAACCTCTAGCGATCCAGAAGAATTGTCTGCGATCCGCTTCATGCCAGCGGCCATTGCCTTCTGCGAGATTTGCGGATATTGAAAGTGCAGCACGATTTATTTGGTCGACAAGATAATAGTTGCCCTTGGGAAAGGTGTCTGTGAGTTTGGAAATCATTTCTGCGAGACCGACTGCTTTTTGGTATACCTCGAGTTTTTCAAATATAAATGCCATCATTAAATCCTCCTGTCATTATGATTTATATTGAGTTAGACAGGAAAATCCAAGAATCCATTCATGATAAATTATAAAAATCAGGAAAATGATTAAAGATGCGAGAACGAAAAACCGAGAACTGATCGCAACTGGGTTGTGCGCAGTACAACGGCTCATTTTTCTTTTCT
>CBDUZI010000119.1:0-7984 GCA_965371665.1 uncultured bacterium | reverse complement strand
ACTTATTCTGAAAATATAATGCGTTATCTTATCAATTTAATTTGAAAACCTACACTGGGTAGTTTAATAATTTTCCGTCAAAATGGAAAGAATGGTAATATGTCAGTTACGGTACTAAATACATTATTTCTTTGTGGTTCCGTCATTCCGGCGCGCCTTAAGCCGGAATCCGGAAAAGCACTGTAATATAAGCAAAGATACTTTCTGGATACCGGCTTTCGCCGGTATGACGAGCTTAATTTATCTTTCCGCAACAGGGACTATTTAGTACCATAACTGACATATTACAAAGAATGAGACTTAACATTTCAACTCGGAAATGATATAATAATTTTATGCAAAAATATTGCTTTACAGCTTATTTTGAATACGAGGTTTTACGCAAACGTCCATACATTCAGAAAGATTGGTGTACTCAAGTAATTGAAAATCCTTTAAAAGTTGAGAAGCAGGAAAATAATCGTTTTCATTTTTGGGGCGAAATCGAAGAATTAAAGGGCACAATATTGCGTGTTGTGACGCTTGAGAATAAAACCACAATTCACAATGCGTTTCCAGACAGGAGGTTTAAACTATGAATTTAAATTATTATCAGGAAACAGATTCTTTGTATATTGATCTCTCATCAAAGGCCAGTGCGGAAACCCGGGAAATTTCACCGGGGATTAATCTTGATTATGATAGTACTGGTGAAATAGTGGGTATTGATATTGATAACGCAAGCAAAAAACTTGACTTCAAAGATATTACCCTGAATCACATACCTGCCAAAGTTCATATTCTTGCCTGAAATGCCAAACCAGCGGCCTTTACCGCCGCTAATGGCGTCGGCGGTAAAGGCCGCTGGTTTTTATATTAGGTTCCACGTGATAAAAAAGATATTTGGCAAATAGTGAAAATATAGTAAAGTAATCATTATTTAAGGCGGTATGCCATGTCCTTTAAATGCGCGGTCGGTAAAGGCAAAAATCCGGAAAGTGCTAAAGCCGGGCAAGCGGTGGCGGAAGAATGCCGGCAAGCCTTGGGAGCGGTGACGCCGGATTTGTTAATGCTATTCATGAGTATTGCTTACAACCAACAAGAGGTGCTGGAAGCCGTCCGGCGGTTTTATCCCGGGGTGCCGCTGCTCGGATGCAGTACGGCCGGTGAGATATATGCTCAGGGGCCGGATGAGAAATCCGTGGTCTTGGTCGCTTTGTCCGGCCTTAAGGTAAAACTGGAAATCGGAGGAGATGTCGCGGCTAATGCCCTGGCAGCTGGAAAGAACTTAGGACGCAAATTTACCGGAAAGGCGGGCCGGGCAATAATAATGTTAAGTGACGGATTAGCCGGAGACGGTGCGGCTATAGTCCGGGGAGTACAAGAAGAGATCGGCAGTAATATTCCCTTGATCGGCGGTGCGGCCGGGGATGACAATCTATTCAAAAAAACTTTTGAGTATCTGAATGGATCAATCCATTCCGGAACCGTGGCAGCCGCCGGCCTGGAGGGTGATTTTCACTTCGGTATCGGTGTCCGGCACGGATGGGAACCGATAGGAATGCCGGTACGGGTTACCAAGTCGGAAAGCAACCGCTTGCTGGAAATAAACGGTCTGCCGGCCATTAGATTATATGAAGAATATTTCGGCGAATATACCGAGCGTTTGCGTACCGAGCCCCTCGGACGGCTGGCCGTATACTATCCGCTGGGACAGGCGGTTCCGGATTCCGAGGAATTACTGCTGCGCGCTCCCCTGACCATGGAAGCGGACGGTTCGATTAAATTAACGGCCGGAGTTCCCGAGGGCGCCGAAGTCCGGCTCATGATCGGCAACGTGGAAAGAGCTCTCCAAGCGGCGCGCATAGCGGCCATGGAGGCCTTGTCGCAAATGCAGGGACGTTTACCCAAGTTGATTTTGATCTTTAATTGCGTATCCCGGCGCCGGCTTTTGGGCCTGCGGGCCGGTGAGGAGATCGCGCTGATACGTGATATTATGGGGAAAGATGTGCCGGTAGCCGGATTCTATACGTATGGCGAGATTGCCGCCGTGGAAGGCATAAAAACCAATCCCTCCTGTTTTCATAATGAGACGGTGGTTATTCTGGCTCTGGGGTAAAAAAAAATGAAAAAAAATCCCTTTCTGTCACCGCAGCGTAATTTAAACCAGGCCTGCGAAGAGCTGGATCATATAACCAAGATGCTGCTCCGGCGCGATATCATGTTGACTGAGGCTAATATTAAATTAGAAGAAAAAAACCGGGAGCTCGAAAGCGCCCGCCAGGAATTCCTCCGCACCAGCCAATATCTAACCAATCTGCTGGCTCATTCCCCGGATGCGATTTGGGTGCTGGACAATGAGGGCCGGGTTACCAGTTTTAATCGCACCGCGGAGGAGCTTACCGGATATCGATCCGGGGAAGTTATGGGACGGCCGATAGATTTTATTTTTCAGGATGCCCAGCGTTATTGTGATTTGATTAAGACGCTTCCCGTACAGGGCAGTTACCGCAATCTCCGGACCCGTATTCATCGCCGTGACGAAGAGTTTTCCGAATTGTTGATCTCGGTCTCGCTGCTGCGGGAGGAAGGGGAAAAAGGGCGGCCGATTGGCAGCATAACCATGTCCAAATCCATAACCCGGGAGATCCGCCTGGAAAAAGCTTTGTGCGAAGCCAATGAAAGATTGGAAGAAAAAGTCCAGCAGAGGACCAGCGACCTGGAAGTTCTTTCCCAGACCTTGATGATCCGGAACCAGGTTTCCGCCGTGGCCAGCCAGTCTTTGGAACTGGACACCCTTTTAAATAATATATTGCGCTTAGTGCTGGAACTAACCGGTTTTAATATGGGCGCGATCTCAACCTTCGAAGCCCGGGATATGATCTCGGTCCGGGCCCATGCAAATATTCCGGAAAAACTTTTGGAAAGAATGCAAAGACTCGAAAAGGGAGATAGTATCATTGGGAAGGCCACGGATGACGAAACGCTGCAAGTGGCGCAGATTAATTTTACGGAAATTAATAAAACCGGCGAGTGCCTGGTAGTAGCCGTACCCCTGCGGGCCAAAGGAAAGATACAGGGAGTTATGAGCCTTTTTTCAAGCCTGGAACATGAAATTCTGGAGGAGGAGCGGGAAATGCTTTTAGCCATCGGTGTGCAAGCGGGATGGGCGATTGAAAACGCCTGGCTGTATGAACAGGTGCGGGAGGATGTGGTAAAACTACGGGAGGTTGACCGTGTCAAGACGGACTTTATTGCCACTATTTCCCATGAACTGAGAACACCGCTGACTTCCATCATTGGTTTTCTTCGCTATGCCGAGATAGCGCTAAAGAAACACGATCAAAATAAACTCAGCCGCTATATAAAAGTAGCTATGGAAAACGGTCAAAAACTGGCGCATATGATCGAGGATCTCCTGGCTATGCAAAAACTCGAATCTAATACCCTGCGCTTGTGTATCGAGCCGGTAGTTTTAAGTGAACTCCTGGAAGAAATTACGGAAGATCTCGGTCCGCTGTTGCAGGCCAAGGAGCAGCAGTTGATTTTGGAGCTGTCCGAGGGGTTGCCGCCCCTGCCGGCCGACCGGGAGCAGTTGGAGCGGGTCCTGACCAATTTGATTAATAATGCCGTCAAGTTTTCCGAGGCCGCGGGAACTATTTCCATTGCGGTTCAATATGAAGCCGGGCCGGAACAATTTGTGATTACGGTTGCGGATACCGGGATCGGGATGTCCCAGGAAATACAGGATATGATTTTCGAGCGGTTTTATCAGGCCGAGAGCATGCTGACCCGAAAGATCAGCGGCGTGGGTCTGGGATTAACCATTGCCAAGAAGATCGTGGAAATGCACGGAGGTTCCATGCGGGTGGAGAGTGAAAAAGATAAAGGGAGCACTTTTACGATAATCCTGCCGGCCGGTTCTTCGGCCGACCGGCAGGCGGGCGGAGGCGGCCGGCATGAGTCATGATCCCACGGTATATGGAGCCCTAATCGCGGGAATAATTTCGTTTTTTTCTCCCTGTGTGCTTCCGCTGGTACCGGCCTATCTTTCCTTTTTGGCCGGAGTCAGTCTGGAGAAGATGCGGGGCGAGATCGACAAAGGCTTGCGAGTCCGGGTTATGCTGGCCGCGGCCGGATTTGTTCTGGGATTTTCCACGGTTTTTATCCTGATGGGGGCTTCCGCTACTTTAATCGGCCGGTGGTTGGCGATTAATTCAGTCTGGCTGGGAAAAATTGCCGGTCTGGTTATTATTATTCTGGGTATCCACATGACCGGTTTAATCCGTATTCCTTTTTTAATGTACGAACGCCGTATGCGCCCCGGGGCGCGTCCTATGAGAATATACGGTGCTTATTTGATAGGCCTCGCCTTTGCCTTTGGCTGGACTCCCTGTGTCGGACCTTTGCTGGCGGGGATTTTGGCCTTGGCCGGAACCCGCGATACCGTAGGGCAGGGCATGTTTTTACTGGCGGTTTATTCCGCCGGTCTGGGTATCCCTTTTCTTTTGACGGCCATGGCCGTGGGACAGTTTATGAAATTGATGCAGAGTTTTAAAAAATGGCTGCGCTGGGTGGAAATATTCGCGGGCGGCTTGCTGATTTTTATCGGCGTGATGATTTTGCTGGGAGGTATGAATCGACTGATCGCCTTATTCCCGGTAGGATTGGTTTAGGCGGCGAGGAGTTTGCCACTGGCGGCGGTTTTGCAGTCCGCGTCTCCGGAGCGAGGCGAAAAGCAACGGCTCTGGTTCTGGACTCTACCAAAGTTTGAAAAATTTGGCTGCCAAGGCATCTTTTTTTTGCGTAAAGGGGGAGTCAGCCGGGGATGCTACCGGGGATTAAATATGGGATTAAGGACGGGAGATCGATTGGAAGCTGTCCTGCAAAATCGTGATAAGGCCGTTAAAGCGGCGAAATTAGGGCCTTACTCGCCAGTGCTGGGGCAGCAAGTTCATGGAACCGGAATTGCCATAGTAGACCAAAGGGATGCCGGAAAAGGATGGCACCATCCCAATTCGGCCCGGCCGCGTACTGACGGCCTGATTACTGCTACCCGAGGTCTTCCTCTGGCTGTGGCCGTGGCGGATTGTCTGCCGATATTATTTGTGGATGAACAAGCCCGGGCCGTGGGCGTGGTTCATGCCGGTTGGCGCGGCCTGTTGCGCGGGATTTTATCCCAAGCGGTTTTAAAGTTCCGGCAGGAATTGGGCATTAGCGCTGAGCGGCTATGGGTTGCTGTGGGGCCGGCTATCGGACCGGAGGCTTTTATAGTCCGGGGGGAGGTTTTAGCCCGGTTACGCCGGCATTATCCGGAAGCGGTTCGGAAAGGGACCGCCCCGGATTGCGCCGGTTTTGACCTGGGGAGAGCTGCCGGAGTTCAATTAATTAGTCAAGGAATACGGAAAAACCAACTCATTATTATCAGGGATTGCACGGCCGGTCATCCCCGGAAGTACTTTTCCCACCGCCGTGACCAGGGCAGGACCGGGAGAATGCTGGGTATGGTTCAGATAAATCCCCAATAATTTTTTTATTGTCAATATTTTATTAAACCGTATAATGCAAACCAATGAATGATCGCAGCCAAGTAATTTATGCCAATATCGCCGCTATTAAGAAAAAAATAAGCGCGGCTGCCAAACGGAGTGGACGATCGGGAAAAGATATTACCCTGCTGGGAGTCACTAAAAATGTACCCTTGGAAGATGTCCGGACTGCCATTACGGCCGGGATTAAAGTCTTGGGGGAAAATAAAGTTCAGGAAGCCAAGGATAAGTTTTCCCAAATCGGACCGGCGGTCAACTGGCATATGCTGGGACACCTGCAATCCAATAAAATCCGGCCGGCCGCTTTAATTTTTAACATGGTGCAGTCGGTTGATTCCGGCCGGACAGCGGATTTGCTGGATCGCGAGAGCCGCCGTATAGACCGGCGGATGGATGTGCTGATAGAAATTAATATCGGTAAAGAGGAGAGCAAATTCGGGATTTCTCCGGAGGAGATCGAGGCTTTGGTGCGATATGCCAACAGTAAGCCGGCGCTGCGGGTGCGCGGTTTAATGGCCATGGCGCCTTACGTGACGGATCCGGAAATGACCCGCCCGTTTTTCCGTGATCTCGCCGGAGTATTTAAGGGATTACGCGACCGCGTGATCTCTGCTTCGCAATGGAATATTTTATCCCTGGGCATGACCCATGATTTCGAGGTGGCCATTGAAGAGGGATCCAATCTGGTGAGAATCGGTACGGGAATTTTCCATACGCCGGGATTAGGGAGTTCATAATGAATCAACCTGCGATTGGGTTTTTAGGGTCCGGGAATATGGCAGAATCGCTGATTCGCGGATTGCGGGAAACGACCGTCTGCTTACCTGAGAAAATCACAACTTCCGATATCAATGAGATCCGCCTCGCTTATATGGCAGAGAAATACGGCGTTCAAACGACCTTGTATAACCGGGAACTTGCGCAAAAATGCCCGGTGTTGGTATTGGCTGTCAAGCCGCAGCAGGCGGAGGCCGTAATGACCGAGATACGTTCCGTGCTGGATCAGGAGAGAAACATAGTAATATCCTTGGTAGCCGGATTAACTACGGCCGGTTTGGAAAAGGCCTGCGGAATGCCGCTTAAGGTAGTCCGGGTTATGCCTAATACTCCGGCCCGGGTACGGGCCGGAGCCACGGCCTTTTGCCTGGGGCAATACGCCGGTGAAGCGGAAACGCTGCTTACGCATATGCTTTTCGAGCCGGTAGGAATCGTGGTACGCGTAGAGGAATCTTTAATGAATGCCGTTACCGCGCTTTCCGGATCCGGTCCGGCTTACGTCTTTCACCTTTGTGAAATGATGATAAAAGCCGGAATGCAAATGGGCCTCTCGTCCCGGGAAGCCGGGCTTTTATCAGTCCAGACTATTCTGGGAGCAGCCCGCATGCTGCACGAGACCGGCCAGTCGGCCGCCGAACTACGGGCAACGGTTACTTCGCCCGGGGGGACTACCGAAGCGGCACTGGATTACCTGGCGAATTCCGACTATCAGCAGATATTCATCGAGGCCTTGCAAGCCGCCCGGGATCGCGGGCAAGACTTAATACGCCACCGCGAATTCCCCGCCTTTCAAGGCGGGGATGAAGCGGACATATAAATAATGCCTTTCTACATCTCGGATCAAATTACTCCGCCCTTCAGGGCGGAGTAATTTAACTCTGTCAAAGCCGGAGGAATAATTAATATGGCCTGGATGCTAATTACCCTGGGATGGATTTTGGACATCCTGAGCATCATATGGATTATGCTTATCTTACTTGATATCCTGTTTTCCTGGATTGCCGCGGCCGGTAAGTCTCCCGGCCCGGTGCGGTACGGGCTGGCTAAAGCCGCTGCGTTGCCGGTTGATTTACTAAGGCGCACAGTGCCCACAGTTTACCGGGAAATGGATTTCGCGCCCTGGCTCGCGATTTTACTGCTGATTTTAATGAAAACTTTCATATTCCGTGCCATGATCTACTGGGGTATGCTGCATCGGCCGGTTGGTTGAAAAAATGACTTTTCAAGTCTCTCCCGGATCCCGGGGAGCAACTTTTGAAGTCAAGGTTCAGCCCGGGGCCGGGAGTACGGCTATTATAGGGACATGGGATAGAGCGCTTAAAATGAAATTGGCCAAAAAGCCGGAAAACGGCGCGGCCAACCGGGAATGTCTCGAGTATTTGGCCCGTTGGCTGGGTATTCCCCGCCGAAACTTAAAGATTATTAAGGGCGAATTTTCACAGCGAAAAGTGATACGGGTGGATAATCTGACCGGGGAACAGGTGCAGGAGCGGTTGCGGGAGGCACTTTAGTAGGGATAGATCCATTAAGTAGGGGCGCACGGCCGTGCGCCCCTAAAATGGACACGCTTGCTTGTTTTGGAAGTTGTAGGGGCCGGCCCCTGTGCCGGCCCCCGTGAATTTAACCTAGGAGCCTGTCGGACTTAGGCACAAAATCGGATTTTGAGCACTCTTCCCCCT
>CBDUZI010000118.1:0-8194 GCA_965371665.1 uncultured bacterium | reverse complement strand
CCCTGCCCCCTTTACAAAAGGGGGAGAATGACTAAAGTCCGACAAGCTCCTAGGGTCAATACCATGATAACCGGCGAGAGTATTGTAAACAGGACGATTTTTGCCCCGGTTAAAATCCTCTCTTTCGTGAAGTAACCCAGCCGGGCGAAGATTGAGCTTTTCTGCTTGCGAATCTTCTCCAGAGCTAATTTAGCCTGGGTTGCGGATTTAAAGAGAGGTACCAGCGCGGGCCGATCGTAACGCTCTGCCAGGCGCCGGGTTCCGCACGGTTTGATACCACAGCCGTTACCTCGTCTGGTCCGGTAGTTGCGATCTTCAGAGAAATGAGTTCCTGGCCCTTATGGGCCTGGTTTACCATATTCAGAAATGCCTGTAACTGCTTGGCGAATATCCGGCGGGCCGGGGTTGCCAGACGACCGTCCATTAAATATGTAGGCAGAGCCAGGATGTCCTGGTTTTTAGCCAACAATTTTTCCAGCGGGGTCTGCCGATTGCGGAGCGAGGAGGATTTTGCATATGAAAGCGGACGTTTTGTCGATTAAATCCCCCTAGCCCCCTTTTCCAAAGGGGGAACTCAATAAGGTAACCCTGTAGCAAGCTACAGGGAATAACCTATTTCAAGGAACAGCGAATATAATACGTTCCAACTTGCTTTTTTTGAATCTTTTTCATATCCTCATACGTATTATTATTCAGAAAGGGGAGAATGAATGTCCTTGCTCGAACCCGAAATCGCTCTCCGTTTCCATGCCGGCGAGATGGCGGCTCTGGAAACGCTAATAGTGCATTTTCAGACCCGGCTCTTCCGAATGGGCTTAGGCTTTTTCAAGCGCCCGGAGGAAGCGGCTGATTTCGCGCAGGATGTTTTTATAAGGGCCTTTGAACAGCGGGAACATTACAATCCCCAGCGGCCGTTCGAGTATTGGTTTTTTAAAGTAGCAATAAATCTCGGACGGGACCGTTTGCGTGGGCAGCGGGAATTTCCGGCCGGCCATGCCTTGCCGGAAAAAACGGTGGAGCCGCAGGCTGAAGTTGATGCCATAGCGCGCGAAGAGCGCCTGTTGGTTCAGCAGGCCCTAAAAAATATAAAACCCCGGTACCGGGAAAGCCTGGTTTTACGCTTTGAAGCGGATTTAAGCCTGGAGAATATGGCTAAAAGCCTGGGTGTGCCGCTGGGCACTGCAAAATCACGCTTGCGTAGAGGGTTATGGGCTTTCCAGAAAGCCTATCAGAAATCAGGAGGTGAAATCCGTCATGCGTTGCCGCAAAGTTCAAAAATTGCTTGCTGATCTGGAACTGGGTATCCTTTCCCCTTCCCGGATATCGGCTCTCGAAGTTCATGTCTCAAAATGTCCGGTCTGCCGGCTGGCAGGAGAAAAGCTCAAAACCGCAGCCAAGGCTTTAACCAAAGACTTTGGTTTTAAACCTCCCCGGCATTTGGCAGCACAAGTCATGCATCGGGCCTCTCAAAAAGCCGGAGCGCAAAACCTCCGGCGACCCTGGATCCCGGCCTTGGCCACTGCAACAGCAATACTGCTAGTTGCGGGTTTTTCCTTTTTATTTCTATCCCGTTCTTACATGACTAATCAGGAAGTATTCCAAGGCTATGCCGAAGATCTTAGCAGCCTGGACTTTTTGGAAAAAGACCAGGATATTGAGTATGAGATCTTTAATTATGAAGAGTTCGGTATCCCTGCTGATATCGCCAAATTAATGATTTAAGGAGGTGGTGGGTTTGGGCGCCAGATCCGGCGTCTCGTAGAAACAGAAAAGCATTTTTGAAGCGTAGGGGCCGGCTACCATGCCGGCCCGGACATTATCACAACAAAGGAGAATTAAAATGAATCAAACTTCAAAAGCTTTAACAACCGTATTTTTAGCCGTGGCACTTGGTCTGACCGCCGCATCCGCCCAGGCTTTTCGTCCCGGCGGGCCGGGACCTGGCGGGGAGGGGCAGGGACATGGCCTGATGGCCGGCCTGGATTTATCCGGAGAGCAAATTGAAAAATTAAAAACCGAGCGTCTGACCAAACAAAAACAGATGATTAAATGGGATGCTGAGCTTAAAACCCTGCATCTTGATATCAAGAGCGAATCGCATAAGGACCAACCGAACTTGGCCCAAGTGGAAAAACTTGCCCGGCAGATTGGAGAACTAAAAGGAAAAATGACAGCCACACGGGTAAAATCCGTGATTTATTTGCGGTCGATTCTAACGCCGGAACAGAAGATAAAAATGGATGAAAGGCAGCTTGATTTCGGCCACAAGGACTACAAAGGCCAACGCGAAAAGCATCACAAGAAAAAGCGCAAGTAATATGTATTGAAAAATATCTTTCCCCTGCCGGACCGGAAGTCCGCATTTTCCATTTCCGACCCGGCAGGGGAAACCCTCCGCTTAGGCCTCCCTAGGTTTTGCTTGCATTTTTCCCATACCGAGGATAGAATCAAATGTAATTTGTTTATGTTGCGGAAAGCTGTTTTTTTAAGTTTGTCATTCCGAACGAAGTGAGGAATCTCCACGAAAACGCCTGAATTATCAGGTCTCCGGGAGATTCTTCGCCTTCGGCTCAGAATGACAAAACGCGGGAAACCGCTAAAAAATATGCTTCCGCAACAGAAACCAGATATGCAGTTAAGGAGATTATCCTATGACCGAGAAAACATATAAAGGCAAGGTCTCGGCCGAGCGCCGCCAATATCCCCGCATACCGCTTAAACTTTGGGTGCATTTTACCGGCCGTATACGCGGTGATCTCGCGCATTCCTGCTCCAGCGAGAGCCTATCCGAGGATCTGGGCACTGCCGGATTAGCCATGCGCAGCGACCAGAAATTGGCCGGCGGACAACCCCTTACGCTTACGCTCTTTCTTCCACCCAAGGAAAAACGCACCGATGTCGCTAAAACCCTGATTTACCCGGAGGAAGATTGTATCCCTACAACCATCCGCTCCCGGGTCGCGTGGTGCCGGGCTTTGCCAGACCAGGAATACATGCTGGGAATTCAATTCCTCGATCTCTCCCCGACGGACCGCAGCCATTTAAAATCTTTTTTAGTGGATTATAAACTGGATGCTCCTGACTCGGCCTTATATACTTAAACCCGGTTTTTTCAAATCAATTTCCCCTGCCTCCAGCGCGCAGTGTGGGCTAAGACAACCCTCACCCGGCAGTAAAAACTACAGGGCATATCGCATATGGGGTAAACTCGATAAGGTGATGTATCCGTTTTGTTGAATATCCATCCTCATTTCCGTTCCTGTCTGGGCTATTTTTTCCTGGTGGTTTTATTAATCTTAATCCCTTACCGGTCATGGTATCCCCTCAAGACTAATGAAAAATCCCCGGCATCTGATTCCCGGCTTAATAAAACCACGGAAAACATCTCCTTAAAAACATTTTCCTTCCAAAGCCGTTTTTTTATCGGCGCGGCCAATTATCTTAAGCCTCTGCCCTATTCCGAATCCTCCAGCGCAAAAGATACTTTCTCCGAAACATGGAAAAAACAGTTTGTCGACGTTTGGCTGGCACCGGCTTCCCGGTCTAACCTCTTCATGGGGCAAGACCTGCACAGTCCCGCCATGCTCCGGCGCCGATACATAATGGCACAGCATCTGGGGCTTTCATCTCTTGCCGGAGAAATAATCCGGACATTGCGCACAGATTTTCCCGAAGAGCCGCAACCCAACAAAAAGCTGGACCGCCTGCTGGAACAAGTATATCCTCTGAATTCCGCTGCTTCCTCCCTGCTCCGCCCGGAAGAAATAGAGCTGTTAAAAAAACGGCTGGATTGGTTCGGCGAAGTAGCGGCAGCCGACCTCGCTCACCACAAAGGAATCCAGGCCTTTCCGCATAGTCCGGCCTTCCAAATAGCCCTAGCCGCCTATCAAACCGGGACACGCGCCATGATCGGGCTGGGCCTGCTGCTGTTTTTAAGTCTGGTATCCATCGTACTTATCCTGGTATTATTCGGTTCCCGAAATACTTTTGGCTGCTTTTCAGCCGGGCTTATCCCTGGTATCTATTGGCTTGAAATTTTTTGTCTTTATCTGGCTGCCGGACACCTCGGTCATTTTATAATAAATTTTTTCCAAAATTTGCTGTTCCCCGAGTCCCTCCTTTTCAAGCTAATCGGGAATATATTATTCATTAGCTTAATCCCATTGCTGATACTTTGGCCGGCTCTTTTTGGCATTCCATTATCTAACATCAGACGCTCTTTGGGCCTGCATGGGGATAATCTCAGAAAAAGCCTCAAGGACTTTTTCGCCGGGTTGACAGGCTTTCTTGCCGCCTGGCCTTTTTTATATTTAACCCTGATGCTCTCTGCTTATATATTTTCTTGGCTTAAAATTGATATGGCCAAAGGCATACATCCGATAGCGCCGGTTCTGATGGAAGCCCATAGCCCTGGCATGATAACCGTTATTTTCATATTGGGTATTCTCGTAGCGCCCATCGTAGAAGAGATAATGTTTCGCGGTGTGTTGTATTCCTGGCTGCGCCGGCGCCTCAACCTTACGGGCGCCGTGATTATTTCAGCCATGATATTTGCTTTGGTGCATCCTCAAGGACTGATAGGCTTTATGCCGATCGCGTTTTTAGGCGCGGTCCTGGCCCTGCTGCGCGAATGGCGCCATAACCTGCTGGCTCCCATTATTGCCCATGCCGGCTTCAACCTGGTGTCCCTGATTATCATTCGCTTGGTTTTGGGAGATTAGTACAGGATAAGTTATTAATATATCTTTTATCCATACCGGCGTTTCTTTCCTGGGCTATACCCGTGATAACATGAATATCGGCGCAACCGTAAAACCCGGACCGGAGTGCGAATTTTGCCTATGGGCCCCGCGCGCAAAAACTCGTTACCGGTCTCACCCTGCGCTCGCCCTATATCCCGCTGCTCTTTATTGGTGAGGAATACGGAGAAACGGCCCCGTTTCAATATTTCGTGGACCACTCGGACACAGCTTTAAACCAGGCGGTCCGGGACGGCCGGCGCGCCGAGTTCTCATCCGGCTCGTTTCGGCCTGGAGGCGCGGCTCTCTGCTGCCGCAGCTTGTAAACCGCTTGAGAGGATGCTTCGCGGTATTGGGCCTCCAATGCTTCTTTGAGCGGTTCGTCAAATAGCCGGACGATTGAACGACCCTGGGGGGACTTTGTGCATTTTCCAAAGTGCTGACATTGACGACAGTGCTTGGGTTGCCGAATCTGATGGATTCGCGCCCGCTTTTATTCATTCGTTTTTCGATAAAGGCTTTCCGGCCTTTATCCTGCGTCCAGGAATCCTTGAGCGAGGCATTGGCCACCAGTTTAGTGCCATCGATGAATAGAGTGTTGCCGTCAATAAGTCCCAGTTTCAAGCACATTTGAGCGCATTTGCTGACGTTGCCCTTGGACAAAAGCCCTGGGTGACTCCTTGGAAAATCGGATTACTCCCTCTCATATCCAATTTCCCGCTCTGTGGGAATGGGAAGAGACATCGTATCCCCATTCCTTGACCCCGCGCCAACCGCCTTGTCACTTCACAATCACGAGCTTGCGCAATTCATGTTTCCGCACTCCCCGGCCGGTCTCCGTGCTCAGGCGGTAGAGGTATACTCCGGGAGCCACGGCCCCGATGTCCCAATGCGTGCGGCAGTAGCCGGCACCGTTTGCCTGGTCTTCCAGCACCGTGCACTTCTCTCCCAGTACGTTGTAGATTTCTATGCGCACTTTGGACGGACCCTCAGCATAATAGTAGAACCAGAGGTCAGGCCCTCTGGCCGGCGAGGGATAGGTTATCACCTCGTCTTTTCCCGGGGCATACGGCGTGAGTGTGGGGGTGTTGGTCGGGGTGGGGGTATAGGTTGGCGTTATGCTCGGCGTTGGAGTAATGCTGGGCGTAGCCGTAGGCGTGTCCGGCGTGGGGGTATAGGTTGGTGTCGCCGTGCGGGCCGGGGTCACGGTAAAAGTCATAGTATTGACAGGCGTAGGGGTGGTCGTGAGTAAAACACATGGCCCGGTCCGGAAATCATGTTCCCCTTCCAGATAGCCTGAACATAAACTGTACCACGGACTGTGCAGCAATCCATAAGGCGCGTT
The DNA here is from genome assembly GCA_965371665.1 of uncultured bacterium. Taxonomy (GTDB): domain Bacteria; phylum Oederibacteriota; class JAAXVQ01; order JAAXVQ01; family JAUVAV01; genus JAUVAV01. The sequence goes on along the minus strand of CBDUZI010000118.1, from coordinate 2,110 downwards.
AGATGGATCGTATAATAAACGCGCGCGCCATCTGTAAGCCTGCATGGGATTCAATCCGGTCAGCAGGAGTTCAAGGTCCAGGCCGCTCACGCCTATATCCTGGTATATTGTTCCGGTTTGCAGATTTGAGCCACTAAAACCCGTGCCGGGCAAGGCTGTCTCTACCTGGAGCCTGATCCGGGTACGGCCCTGGCTGGTCCTGGCCCAGAGCCTGATCCTGGCTTGCGTATTGGACGCCGAATAAGATGCTGCGCAGGCCGGGCCGATAAGACTGGCCCCATCTGCCTTGACCTGCCTGGGACACACTCTCAGACCGCCAAATTCATTGCCATAGTACACATACGCCCGGCCTTCATCCGTCTGGCCATTGTCATAATAATACGCACCCACAATCACATCTCCATAACCATCTCCATTCACGTCGCCCGCGCTCCCTACTGATATGCCATAATACGCTCCCGCCTGGTCGCTCTCCGCGGTCCAGGTATGGGCTGGATTAAGTCCACCGGCTGATCCTAAGTACACATACGCCCGGCCTTCATTTGTCTGATCATTGTTATATTGATATGCTCCCACAACCACATCTCCATAACCATCTCCATTCACGTCGCCCGCGCTCCCTACTGATATGCCAAACCCCGCATCCGCCTGGTCGCTCTCCGCGGTCCAGGCCGGGGTCGCGCCCAGCCCGCCGGCTGCTCCTAAGTACACATACGCCCGGCCTTCATCTGTCTGATCATTGTCGTACATATACGCGCCGCAGATCACATCTCCATAACCATCTCCATTCACGTCGCCCGCGCTGCCGACCGACATGCCAAAATACGCTTCTGCCTGGTCGCTCTCCGCGGTCCAGGCCGACGCTGCACCAAGCCCGCCGGCTGAGCCTAAGTACACATATGCCCGGCCTTCATCTGTCTCACCATTGTCATAATTATGCGCACCCACGATCACATCTCCATACCCATCTCCATTTACGTCGCCCGCGCTGCCGACTGAAAAGCCAAATGTCGCACTTACCTGGTCGCTCTCCGCGGTCCAGGCCGACGCTGCACCAAGCCCGCCGGCTGATCCTAAGTACACATATGCCCGGCCTTCACCTACCTGACCATTGTCATAGAAATGCGCGCCGCAGATCACATCTCCATATCCATCTCCATTTACGTCGCCCGCGCTGCCGACTGAACAGCCAAACCGCGCATTTGCCTGGTTGCTTTCCGCGGTCCAGGTATGGGCTGGATTAAGTCCACCGGCTGATCCTAAATACACATACGCCCGGCCTTCATTTGTCTGATCATTGTTATATTGATATGCTCCCACAACCACATCTCCATAACCATCTCCATTCACGTCGCCCGCGCTCCCTACTGATATGCCAAACCCCGCATCCGCCTGGTCGCTCTCCGCGGTCCAGGCCGGGGTCGCGCCCAGTCCACCGGCTGATCCTAAGTACACATACGCCCGGCCTTCATCGGTCTGGCCATTGTCATAGTAACTCGCGCCTACTATCACGTCTCCATGCCCATCTCCATTCACATCGCCCGCGCTGCCGACTGAAAAGCCAAACCGCGCATTTGCCTGGCCGCTCTCCGCGGTCCAGGCCGACGCTGCACCAAGCCCGCCGGCTGATCCCAAGTACACATATGCCCGGCCTTCATCTGTCTCACCATTGTCATAATTATGCGCACCCACGATCACATCTCCATAACCATCTCCATTTACGTCGCCCGCGCTGCCGACTGAACAGCCAAACTCCGCACTTGCCTGGTCGCTCTCCGCGGTCCAGGCCGACGCTGCACCAAGCCCGCTTGCTGATCCCAAATACACATACGCCCGGCCTTCATCTACCTGACCATTGTCATAGAAATGCGCGCCGCAGATCACATCTCCATACCCATCTCCATTTACGTCGCCCGCGCTGCCGACTGAACAGCCAAACCGCGCATTTGTCTGGTTGCTTTCCGCGGTCCAGGCCGGGGCTGCGCTCAGCCCACCGGCTGATCCCAAGTACACATATGCCCGGCCTTCATCTGTTTCACCATTGTCATAATAAGGCGCGCCGCAGATCACATCTCCATAACCATCTCCATTCACATCGCCCGCGCTGCCG
>CBDUZI010000117.1:0-8316 GCA_965371665.1 uncultured bacterium | reverse complement strand
GGGGGAAGAGTGCTCAAAATCCGATTTTGTGCCTAAGTCCGACAGGCTCCTAGGCTGACGCCAGAGACTACTCCTTTATCCGGCGGTCAATCGCTTCATTGACTAATCTGTCCGCCACCGTATTTTTATTCCTGGGAATATGACAGGCTTCCCAGTAATCAAAATCACACAACTGCTTTTTAACCTCTCTCCAAAGCGGTTGTAATCCGGGATGACGCACCCGGTATTCACCTTTTAATTGGCGCACCACTAATTCCGAATCTAAATTCAGGTGAATACTTTTTAATCCCTGCCCTCGGGCCAAGGCAAGTCCCAGCACTACTCCCCAATACTCCGCCACATTATTCGTGGCGGACCCGATATATTTTCCCCGGGAAGCCAGCTCCCGGCCCTGGTCATCATAGAGAACCGCTCCGGCTCCGGCCGGCCCGGGATTTCCCCGGGCGCCTCCATCGCAAAATAAATGTCCTCGGCTCATCGGTTTACCTGCCCCTGGACTGCCCGATGTACAGCTAGAACCTCGTCTAAAAGACCAGGCAACTCATCGAACTTGATCATTACGGCGCTGTCCGAAAGCGCTTGCTCGGGTTCCGGATGGGTCTCGATAAAGATGCCATCAATCCCGGCGCCGGCCGCGGCCCGCGCCAATACGGGAACAAACTCCCTCTCTCCGCCGGATTGATCCCCCTGCCCGGGTAATTGCACACTATGCGTCGCATCAAAAATCACGGGATACCCAAATCTCCTGAGAATCGCCAGGGACCGCATATCCGCTACCAGATTGTTATATCCAAAAGTATATCCGCGTTCCGTCACCAGAATATTTTTATTAATGGAAGCAACTTTTTCTATCACCCGGCCCATGTCCTGGGGGGCCATAAATTGACCCTTCTTTATATTAACCACTTTCCCGGTGCGGGCCGCGGCCAGCAGTAAATCTGTCTGCCGCGAAAGAAAAGCCGGTATCTGCAGACCATCCACGAACTCCCCCGCAGCTTCCGCCTGCTCCGGAGAATGCACATCCGTCAGCACTGGCACTTTTTCTTCCTGCCGGATACGCTGGAGTATTCTGAGTCCCGGCTCAAATCCCGGCCCGCGATAAGACTTCAAAGAGCTGCGATTGGCCTTATCAAACGAGGCCTTGAAAATCAGTTCTATATTACGCTCCTCCGCCAGAATTTTCAAGTCCCGGGCCAGCGAGAGCGTAAGTTCTTCGCTTTCAATCACGCAAGGTCCGGCAATCAATAAAAACTTGGCCGGATCAAGGCGCAGCTTTCCCATAGCTGCCGGATTAGACACGCTTTTCCCCCTTGGAGTTCGAGGAACTCTTTTTTATTTTCAGCCGGGAGGAGGATGCTGCGGCCAAACCTTTTCCCCAGGATAAGACCACCCCGCCGGTTATAAAAATATACTTGGTTTGTGCCATAGCTTCCCTTCCCGCGCCAGCCGCCCGTAACCTCGCAGCGAACAAAGCGAAATATAAACCTTTATATTTTACCCTGGGCTGGCGATGTGTCAAATTAAATCGATAATTATTACATATTCATCATGACCCGTAGCGGTATGTTTCAAATTTGTCTCTGCTCAAAACCAGCATATTATAATTCCGGGATTTCAGGGGAGGTTTTTTATCTTTTTTTATCATTCAATAAATCTCTATGTACAGAGTAATACAAATTTCCGCCAACCGATGATTCCGCGACTCGATTCCGGGCCATTAGTTCTTCAATATATTTTAGAATCTCATTTCGATGCAGGCCCAGTCCATTGGCAATATCGGTTATGGTACACGGTCGCCGGTACAGCATATCCAGAATCTTTTCGCGATTAGCGGAAAATTCAACCCGTTGGTGGGTATTGCAAAAATCGGCAATGACCTCAGCCGCCGGATTGAACCTTTTAGCCAGTTCCGTCATACGCGCCGGCGAGACATTAACCGCAATTTCTTCAGCCGGCGGACGGGTCACAGTATTAAGCTGAACGCGATTTGGTCTGATAAGCTCAACCCCTTTCGCGAGCTTATCTACCTCGGACTCTGAATCTGTATAACCGGCAAGCAGAAAGATTTCCAGCCAGAACTGCCCTTGAAATTCCCGGCGAAAGTGGATTAAACCGTTCAGCATTTTTTCAAAGGGAATATCCGGGTGGGGACGGTTCACCGCCCGAAACATGGCTTCATCTCCAGCATCTAATGAAGGAATGACCAGATCGGCATTCAGTAACTGTTTCCGAACATCCTCCTTCCATAGCAGGGATCCGTTTGTCAAAACAGCCACCGGAATATCGGTCATGGCTTTGATTCGGGCTATCAGTTCTTCTGTCCGGGAAAAGAGTGTTGGTTCGCCGGACCCGCTGAGAGTAATATAATCCGGCCGGCTGGAGAGCCTGGCCCGAAGTTCCCGCAAGACCTCTTCCAGCAACACCCATTCTTTTTGTTCGATGGTCTTACAAGTTGTGCGTCCAAGTTGACAATAAATGCAATCGTAGGAGCACGTCTTGAACGGCACAATATCCACGCCCAACGAGCGCCCTAGTCGACGCGAGGGCACAGGGCCAAAGATGCAGCTCATTTTAAATCCCAAGGTTTAAAATTATTCAGCGCCGCCATGATTATATTCCTGTCCCATTATTTATTTTTAGTTATCACTGCAATCACTTTTTCAACTATATTTTTCATCGCTGCTTTTGCCGGAGATTGGTGATTAGTTTCCACGAATGATTTGCCGGCATCGCTTAATTCCATTATTACCGGATCAAACGGCACTTTTCCTAAAAACCGCACATTCATCTCTTTCGCCAAATTTTCACCTCCGCCGGTCTTGAATAAGTCAATCCGGCTGCCGCATGTCGGGCAAAGGAATCCACTCATGTTTTCTACCATACCTACCACCGGCAAGGACATCAAGTTGCAAAAGGTGACACATCGCCTGACGTCCGCGAGCGCCAACTCCTGCGGTGTAGTAACAATAACAGCCGCCGACGGCGAGCCGGCCAACTGTGCCACGCTCAGTGGTTCATCACCGGTACCGGGTGGCGAATCAATCACTAAACAATCCAACTTTCCCCAAGCAACATCTTTTAAAACCTGCCGGATAAATGAATATTTCATGGGCCCCCGCCAAACAACCGCCTCATTTCTCGCCGGCAGTAAAAAGCCGATGGACATAACCGACAAATTTTCACTTACCCTAACCGGTGCCATTTGGTTGTTATTAACACAAATTTTAGCATCTTCCAGGCCGAAAAGTTTTGGGATACTTGGTCCATGAATGTCTACATCCAACAGGCCTACTTTCTTTCCTGCGCCGGCCAGAGACCGGGCTAGATTGACGGCAACCATGCTTTTGCCCACTCCGCCCTTTCCCGATAGCACCAGTAATTTTATGTCAATTTCCTGCATTCGACCCTGAAGCATTAATTCCTCGAGTTGTTTTTCCGATTCATCCACCTGGCAGGAGTTAGTCTCCATTCTTGTTATTCTCCTTATTATTGAATTCATCCCAACCGACGCTCTTCGGGCAGGTGTTGCTTACCTTAACCGTCATAAGCATTTCACCCTCCCGGGCGCTCTCGCTAAAAGCTTTTCCCAAACAATTAAATATCTCATCGCACTCTCCACTTACCTGTGTACTCATATTACCTATTTGGACATGCAACGGGCCACTTTGCAACTGTTGAATAAATCTCTGAATCGGCTTCGCAATATGTTTCCGGCGCAAGGGATATAAACTCACCTCAGCCTGGATTTTCATGGCCGCACCTCCGCAACAATAAAAGTTCCGCCTGACTCATCTCCACGAGATTCCAGGTTCCGGCCGGTATGATATATCCGGACAGCGCCATAAGGCTGCAACAACTCATTAAGCTCGTTTGCTGAAAACATACGACCGGAATAATAAGGTTCTTTTTTTCGGTCAAGGCGTTGGCGATTTAACGGATCCAATTTATTCAGCGTACCAATAATGACGCGGCCCCGGGACTTTACGCAGCGAAAAATTTCCGCGACCGCGGCTTTGACATCAGCTATAAATTCCAAGCTGGTTATGGCCGCCGCCACTTCAAAGGTTTTGTCCTTAAAGATCAAGTGGCAAGCATCCGAGATTTCATAGCGGCAACCGGGACATGGGTAAGACCTGGCCCTGGCAATCATCTCCGGCGCAAGATCAATGCCTGTAACCTTGTACCCCTGAGCTGCAAAAAAACGGCTCCAATGACCGGTCCCGCAACCTACATCCAACAGCCGGTCTTCCGGCAAAGGACGCGGAAGACACTGCAACACTGTAGATTTTTCCTGCTGATCATATTGTTTGCCCCGGGGCGTGTCATACCACCGGTCATATTCTCCGGCGATTTTTCCAAAATCAAAAAGAGAATGCGCTTTCCCCCTCATACCGCGCGGCATACTTCACCGCTTTCCCGGACATAAATACACGCACCTGCCACACCTTGTTTTCCGCATCCCCATGCTGTCACCCTATTCTATTGAATTACTTTTCACTCTTAGTTTCCAACTCCTCAATACGCTCCCGAATCTCTCTCAGCGTACCCTCGAAATATTCAGCCTGCCCTTTCAGCACATCCCTTTCCTGCACCTGGGTCATAGCCGGATCATACGGCCCAGGATACGCGAAGGGAGCACCATATGCCGGCCAACCAGGCATGGCGCCCTGCCAGCCACGGCCTCCACCACGACCTCGACCAAAACCACCCCCGCGGCCCCATCCCCAAAAACCTCGCCCGGAAACCGGATGCATGTAACCGGCCGCCGCGTACCCGGCGCAATATCCAGCTGCGCGTCCTGTCATTGGCCCCATTCCCGCTGGGCCTGTTCTATCTCCTCCTGGCATGATAATACACCCCCTTAATAAAAGTTGAATTTTTTATTTACCCGTTTCTTCCGCGTTCAAGTCCGCGCTCTTGCCCTTGCCCGCGTCCTTTCCCCTGTCCAAAACCAATTCTTTGACTGGATCGGATATTATTTTGTCCCCCTTCAGCATTTTTCTCAAATCCACGATCCGGTTTGTTCCCACTGCCACAAGGTCCTCTTCTTTTGCCGGTTGCAGGGCCTCTGCCTTGCGGACCGGTTCCATTACCACCTGGCATTATACTCACCTCCTTTTTGCTGTTACCACCACCGGCCGCGTCTCTGGCCGTATCTTCCTTGAAACCTGCGGCGCCGCTCGCCGCAGCCAGGCATTAAAAACATACTTTGATTAAAATTCCCTCTTCTGAGGGACCGAAGCACACCTTCAACTAATCCACAGGTCTGAGAAATAACGCGCACTCCGGCAGAAATCAACCTTCCTTCCAGCGGCCAGGAAATCGCTCCGCATATAAGTAGCTGCACTCCCAATCTAACCACATGCCCGGCTCTGTTTATAAGCTCAGTTTCAGGCATAATCTCTTCATAGCGACCAACCTCATGGTTGTTTTCAATGTCGACAATTAAAAGACGCTTAGCGACATCAAATACCGGCGAAACTCTCCCTTCCCATATAGAAATTGCTATTCTCGTCATATATAATAGTTAAGCAAGAAATATGCCGATTTTGTAAAAAAGAAAACACCAAAAAGGAAATACCGCTAAAAGCCATTTTTCAGCCCGATTCCGTTAGTTCGTCATCCCGAGTGAAACGAGGGATCTCCAAGAAAACGCTTGATTAACAAGTACTCTAGGGGATTCCTCGGCAGAGCCTCGGAATGACATACTTAACGAAATAATGCGAAAACGCTTATTGGCGACAGTCCCATAAAAAAATTAGTTTAGATTTATTGGAAAACAACATGCAGTTAGATTGCAAATTGCAACTGTGTCAGGGTTTTATAATTGCATAATGCAATACTATATTTTTTTTCGACTTCGGCCATTTTGGGCAGGCAATTTGATGTGCAGAGACTTGATCTTACGGAAAAGGGTACTGGGATTGATACCTAGTTCTTTGGCTGCGGTTATACGATTGCCGCCATGCCGGCGGATAGAGTCAGCGATATGCATTATCTCCCAGGCTTTTAATGTAACGCCTCTTTTATTTGGTATGGACCCAAACTTCCCCGTACCGCAAAGCATGGCTGGCAAGTGTCGCGTCTCAATTAATCCACTGCGGCAAAGGACATAAGCATGCTCGATGATATTCTCCAACTCGCGGATGTTGCCGGGAAACTCGTATTCCATCAATAGGCCCATGACCTCCTCGGATACGGCTTCTATATCCTTGTTCTTCAGACGATTAAACTTGGTGATAAAGTAATCCACCAGCAGCGGTATATCTTTCCGGCGGTCGCGTAATTCCGGCAATTCAATCCGGAATATATTAATCCGAAAGAATAAATCTTCCCGAAAACTGCCTTGTTTAACTAATTGGCCAAGGTTTCTGTTAGTGGCGGCAATAACGCGCACATTTGCTTTTATTGGTTCGGTAGAACCGAGCGGCTCAAACGTCTTTTCCTGAAGTACGCGCAGCAATCTGGCCTGCATAGCCGGCGAAATATCGCTAACTTCATCTAATAAAATAGTCCCTCCCTCGGCCAGTGCAAAACGTCCAGGCTTGTCTTTGCGGGCATCGGTAAAGGCACCGGCCTTATATCCAAACAACTCTGACTCCAGTAATGTATCCGGCAAGGCTCCGCAATTAATCGCTACAAACTGCTTGTCCCGGCGGAAAGAAAGATTGTGAATAGCTCGCGCGAAAAGCTCTTTACCGGTTCCACTAGCGCCTTCAATTAATATTGTACTGTCACTCTCAGCTATCTCAGGTAAAACATCAAAAAGCTGCTCCATGTTTTTACTACGCCCAACAATGTCCATAAATATATATTTATCTTGTAACTCCTTGCGAAGTTCTTCCATCATGCTGAGATCACGAAAAGTTTCAACACCACCTACAACATTTCCCTGGTCGTCTTTTAGAATAGCGGTGGAAATACTGATCGGCAGATGCTGTCCTTTAGCATTAATAATATATATCGCTTGATTAACTATGGAGCGCCCGGTTCGTATAGTTTTTTGTAAAGCGCACGCTCGCTCACAAATATTAGATCGAAATACATGGCAACACCGTTGACCAATGGCATCCTCCCGCTTTACGCCCGTTATCTGTTCAGCCGCGCGGTTAAAGGTAGTTATGTCCCAATTTTTATCCACTGTAAAAACGCCATCCGCTATGGAATCAAGAATGATTGTGGTAGTAGTGTTCTGATCAATGCTCATTTTATTCCGCTTTTTCATGTTCTAAAATATCCTAATCTATTTCCCAACATTGAACTTTTCCATCTCTACCGCAGTTCCAGTCAGAATATTATTTTTTCCTGACGAATTATACCGCCTATATGTTCCGTGTCCTAGAGCTTTTTATGGACTCTCAGGATGACAATTTAAGTAATTCCCAGCAGGTTTGTGATGTACTCCCCAAAATGGCAGTTGAAAAAGAGGTCGCCCGTAACCGGTTATTCATGTAGCCTAAGTCCGTCTAAGGCGGGGTTCCTCCGCCTTTTTCACGCTGTAAGTAATCGGATACAATTAATCGACTATTATTACATATCCATCATGACCCGCACTTTTACTTAATTATACTCACTTTACCTTTTTTATTTCCTTTAGATGCCTCGATATAATAAATATATATCCCACTGGCTATGCCGGATATATCCCATTCTTCTTTTCCCCCATCTAGTGTAGTGTAGCAGTAATATCTTTACAGACGTCACCCCGGCGTGATTGTAGCCGGGGTCCAGAAAAAAACTTTTTAAAGAACAAATTCCTGGATTCCGGCTACAATCATGCCGGAATGACGCCAAAAAAAGTAAATATTAAAAAACGCTGGAGATACAACAAAGTCAATCATTGTAAAGCCGTTACTGTTACACTACACTAGGAGCCTGTCGGACTTAACGTGTTAAAATCAATTCAACTTGTTAAATTCCGTCACACTGGATATCCCCAAACGCTTCCCCCTTTGAAAAAGGGGGATTGAGGGGGATTTAATCAGGCCACGCTCAGCTTTAACCCATGCATTCTTTTAAAATTCCAAGCCAAGCACACCAGTGTCCATTCTCCCTCGACGGCTTACAAACCACGCAGCATAAAGTGATGGAACCCCATGACGGCTTTTATGATTCCAAACACCGGTTCAACTGTGCTCTTGCGACGGGCATAAATTTTCCGGCCGGACGATGTTTGCATGCGCCTTTTCATCTTTGCCACCGCATCTGCATTAGCGGCTAGCGGAGGCGGCCCTGAAAAACGGGTTTCCCACGAAGTGTGATGTTGCTCTCGACGGTTGGCAATGTAGGGCTTAATTCGTCCGGTCTCACATAGTT
>CBDUZI010000116.1:0-8390 GCA_965371665.1 uncultured bacterium | reverse complement strand
CATTGTCGTACATATACGCGCCGCAGATCACATCTCCATAACCATCTCCATTCACATCGCCCGCGCTGCCGACTGAACAGCCAAAATACGCACTTGCCTGGTCGCTCTCTGCGGTCCAGGCCGGGGTCGTGTCAAGCCCGGCGGCTGATCCCAAGTACACATACGCCCGACCTTCATTTACCTGACCATTGTCATAGAAATGCGCGCCGCAGATCACATCTCCATACCCATCTCCATTTACGTCGCCCGCGCTGCCGACTGAACAGCCAAACCGCGCATTTGCCTGGTTGCTTTCCGCGGTCCAGGCCGGGGCTGCGCTCAGCCCGCCGGCTGCTCCTAAGTACACATACGCTTGGCCTTCATCTGTCTCACCATTGTCATAATAATACGCACCCACAATCACATCTCCATACCCATCTCCATTTACGTCGCCCGCGCTGCCGACTGAACAGCCAAACCGCGCACTTGCCTGGTCGCTCTCCGCGGTCCAGGCCGACGCTGCACTCAGCCCGGCGGCTGCTCCTAAGTACACATACGCCCGGCCTTCATCGGTCTGGCCATTGTCATAATAACTCGCGCCTACTATCACGTCTCCATACCCATCTCCATTCACATCGCCCGCGCTGCCGACCGATACGCCAAACCACGCACTTGCCTGGCCGCTCTCCGCGGTCCAGGCCGGGGTTGTCATTAATGGGTCTATGCACACCGGATACTCGGCTCGGTCATCATTGTATGTCAGGACAATGCAATTATTCTCCACGCGCATCTTAGCCCGCAGGCTTTTATTACGCGCATCCACTACTTTCAGTTGATCATAGCGCATGACCACTGTCTGGTTCGCATCGCGCATCTCTATGGCTTTTTTGTCTTCGGTTAATTTCAGGATTAAGCCGGTGACGGGTTGGGAGATGATGCAGACACGCGACGCGTCTTTTGCAGCGACGCGATTAATCGTGTCGCCTTTGGGCGGACATGAGAGTTCGGGCGGGCACACCCTTCGGCTTCGCTCCCTTCGGCTTCGCTCCCTTCGGCTACGCTCAGGACAGGCAGGACATGGGGGCCCGCCCCTGCCTTTTTTTGGCCTATGGTGTATAACAAATCCCTGCTCTATGCCCTGCGCTTCATTGGTATACCATTCGCTTATGTCCTTACGCGTATATTCCACGCGAGAGCCTTTTGCCTTTGGCTCTGCTTGCGTTACGCGCTTTAACGCACCCGGCCGGCCGAAATATTCCGTCTGCCATTGGAATTGCCATTCATAAAATCCCCCCTCACCCCCCTTTTCCAAAGGGGGGGCATTGCGCGGACCCAATTCCACCCCGTTGCGCTTGAAATAGGCGCGCAGGTTCTGCTTTCGGTTAGGCGCTTGCAATACTCCCTGGGGCCCGGCTTTTACCTGATACTCCTCAGCCGCAATCGCAGTCTGCACCTGGGCCAACCAGCTTGGATTCGCGCCGGACTTTAGGGCCGCGGGGTCTATCGCTTGACCGGCGGACGCAGGGGCCGGTTTTAAACCCGCCCCTGCTGTACTGTTGTACAGAATGCCCTTATACATAATGCCCCAGACCAGACATCCTATTGCGGCAATTGTCAACAACCCGGTTGTAATGTATATCCTTTTATTATTCAGGTTTTTCATAGTCATCCCCTTACGTGTTCTGTAGGAACCTGTCGGACTTAGGTCTTTTTCCGCCTTTTAAATTCGCATCCAGGATGCGATCCAGGCTCTTATTCATGCTTCTTGTAGGTATTTTAACACTAAAAACGGTGAATTGTAACCACAAGTGCAACATTTTATGTCGTTAGTAATCCTAATCACAGACACTGAGTCATAAAGCCGATTTCAGAGTCTTTTTAGGTCGTCATTCCGGCAATCCTTTAGCCGGAATCCAGGACTTATTCTTGCAAACGAAGAATTTTCTGGGCCCCGGCCTGTCCTGGATGATTTAGTCCAGGGATCAAGTCCGGGGTGACGAGCTTTTGTGTTTTCAGTATTTTGAAAAAGCTTCTCAAAGAAGGATAAAACCTCTTTCTGCTAATAAATAGTTATGTTGCAATATGAGTTACAATCTGCCCAAAAAATCACCTATCCTCAACAAACTTGATTATCATAACCTGGGAGCGTATACTTCAGGCGCAGGATAATCATAGTTCCAGGAGCGCATGGCCATGTCTTCCGCTAAATCTGAACTGCTCGAGCAAATCAGTCCTTTTAAGTGGCGCATTCCTAAAGACCGTAATCCCAAAATGCGGGTGGACGGAATAATCTACGCTTCTCCTGCCTTGATGGAGGATATATTCCGCGATCAGGCCCTAAACCAGGTTATAAATGTGGCCCAATTGCCGGGAATTATTCACGCTGCTCTGGCCATGCCGGATATTCACTGGGGTTATGGTTTTCCCATAGGCGGGGTTGCGGCTTTTGATATGCAAGACGGCATCGTCTCGCCCGGCGGGGTGGGATATGATATTAATTGCGGAGTACGCCTGCTGCGCTCCAATCTTGTGGAGGAGGAACTTGCGGGCCGCCTGCGCGATTTAATCCAGCTTCTTTATCATAATGTGCCGGCCGGCCTGGGCCGGGAAGGCCGGCTGCGACTAAAGGCCGGCCAGTTGCCAAGTGTCCTGGAACAAGGTTCACACTGGGCAATTAAGCAGGGATATGGATGGCAGGAGGATATTGAACGTACTGAAGATCAGGGACGTCTGCGGAATGCGGACAGCAGCCTGGTCAGCCCGCGCGCTGTGGAACGCGGACTTAACCAGCTCGGCACCCTGGGTTCGGGCAACCATTTTCTGGAACTTCAAGTAGTGGACAAAATTTATGATTCTCAAGCCGCCGCAGTTTTAGGCCTCTTCGAAGACCAGGTGACGCTTATGCTCCATTGCGGCTCCCGGGGTCTGGGTTATCAAGTCTGCGAGGATTCCCTGGGAGTCCTCCGGCGGTCTGCGGCCAAGTATGGCCTGGACCTTCCGGATCCCCAGTTAGCCTGCGCGCCGATTCAATCCCCGGAAGGACAGAGTTATTTAAATAGGATGGCTGCCGCTGCCAATTATGCCTGGGCCAACCGGCAATGCATAACGCATTGGGTGCGGGAATCTTTCGAACAAGTATTCCGGCAATCGGCGGAAAAACTGGGCCTGCACCTGGTATATGATGTGGCGCATAACATCGCCAAGCTAGAAACCATCCCCGAGCATAAAGGCCGCCGCAGTGTCTGTGTGCATCGTAAAGGCGCTACGCGCTCCTTTCCCGCCGGCCATCCGGAAGTATGTGAATCATACCGCGCCATCGGCCAACCGGTACTTATTCCCGGCAGCATGGGTACGGCTTCCTATGTCTGCCTGGGAACCGAACAAGCCCTGCAGGAATCTTTTGGCTCCACGGCTCACGGCGCGGGCCGGGTTTTATCCCGGCATGCGGCCCTGCGCCGCACCCGGGGACGTTCCATATCCCAAGAGCTGGCGGATCAGGGAATCTATGTCATGGCCCGCGGCCGCAGCACCCTGGCCGAGGAAGCGCCGGAAGCTTACAAGTCGATTGACGAGGTGGTGGAGTCAGTTCACCAGGCCGGCTTGTCAAAAAAGGTCGCGCGGCTGCGTCCCGTGGGAGTTGTGAAAGGTTGAAAAACTTTGAACTTTTGGAGCACACGGCGGATATGGGAGTGCGGTCTTGGGGAGCAACCTTGGCAATGGTTTTCGAAAATATGGCTCATGGTTTGTATGCCATAGCCCTGTACCACCCGCCCCGGGGCGCTCGGGAAAAACTCGGTCTTTCATTTAATGCTGAAACCCCGGAAGACCTTCTCATCCTTTTTCTGGAAGAACTGGTCTATCTCCTGTATACCCGCAACCTGGCCGCCACCCGGCTGCTAATTACTTTTGATCCGGAAACCCGTTTGCATGCTCAAGGGGATTTTCAGCAAGTCCGCCCTGAAAATTTGGCCGCGGAAGTGAAAAGCCCCACCTACCATCAATTAAAAATCACCCGGCAGAATAAGGGCTGGATGGCGGAGGTCTATTTTGATCTGTAAATAAGGGCTTAATCACCCTGGAATCTAAATTGTAATAGTTAGTATCTGTTGCGGAAAGCTTTTTTTAGCGAACTCCCCGCGTTTTGTCATTCTGAGCCGAAGGCGAAGAATCTCCAGGAGACTTGATAATTCAGGCGTTTTCGTGGAGATTCCTCACTTCGTTCGGAATGACAAACTTAAAAAAATACCCTTCCGCAACAAAAACTAGTTAAAAGGAGAAAAAAGAGTTTACTGGCATGGTAAATTAGTTTAAAAGAATTCTCCCCACAGCTGGTAATGGGGAGAATTCTTTATAATCAGCCGAGAGGACCGTCCTCTAGCTTTTAGACTGCTTTTTATCTTTCTTAAGACGAATTATTACTTTAATGGCCTGATTATCGCTCTTTCGCTCCCGGTATTGAATCTGAAGCTTCATCCCCGGCTTCAAATCCTCCGGTTTTACTCTAACCTGCCGCAAAACCCGGCCCTCCGGCGCCAGTATTACCTGCAAGGACTGGTGATTTCGATTCATGACAGTTAAAGGTTCGAGCTTGACTACCCTGGCCTTAACCTCCACAGACCGGGCGGTTTTGCCATAGGCTGGATCAGCCTTGCTTTTCTTAAGCATTTCCAGCTTCTCCATCGCTGGCAAAATTACCAGAGCGCGCGCCGTCAGGCAAGAACCTGCTCCTTGGCCTTTGACACGGACTACTGCTCCGGTTTTAATCTCCGCCGGCGTGCCCGTTTCTTCCCTCCAGACCAGGCTTTGGGCATTAAGGTTGACATTTAAATCGCCCCGCTTTCCCAGATCAAGCGTCATTTTTCCTGCCTGAAGCCTGGTAACAACCCCGGTCCTGGTCCTGAGTGGATCCGCTTTGACCTTCTTTCCGGCCAAAGCCGTCTGTGAAACTCCGGCCGCTAAAACGACTGCGGCCATTACGCTGGATAACCTTTGCAACTTTTTAAGCTGCATACAACCACCTCCTTTTTTTTGTTTTTTTGTAATTCCCAGCTAGGAATATAGACCTGGAACTTGATATTTCATTTCTTTTTTTTTGAGGGGGAGAGAATAGTTGATTTTTATTTTCGGAGGAACATCCCAAACTTCCTTAAAGTAATTAAAACTTCAGACTAATCGAGAACCGATGCGTCATTCCAAGTTTCCCAAACGATGCCAAGGCATAGTCAAAATTGTATCCCAGATACTTCACTCCCGTGCCGGCCGTTAAGCCGTTTAATCCGCCGGTATACCGGGCATTGGTGTTATAACCAGCTCTGCCGGATATAATGATTTCTTTATTTAGTTGGTAATTATATTCGCTCCCGATTCCCCAACCGACCTCATTGACCAGCGGCGCCCCGGCGTCCAAGGCTATCAGCCAATCATTAAATATGCGGTACGCCAGACCAATTTTGATGTCCATGGCCAGCGGGTCGCCTTCACTGCCATATTGCATCCCCGGCCCCAGGTTTCGGACTACCAGGCCGAGGGATAATTTTTCATCGAAAAGCGCATACCTTACACCCGCGTCCAGCGCGATGGAAAATGCCGTGTTTTTAATCTTCGAGGCAATGTATTTCAGGCTTCCGCCCAGAGAGATACCCGAGATGCTTCTGGCATAGGAAACGGTCACGGCTAAATCATACGGCCAGAATACCCCTCGCTCGACTCCAAAGTCATCAGTCTCTTGAATTCCGCCGTAATTCAGATATAGGATCCCAATACCGGCCGTGCCCTTCCTTTTAAGCGGCAGGGCATAGGAAACCCAATCATAGAAGATATCTTCAAACCATAAAGCGTGCATGAAAGAAATAGAATGTTTCCTGATTTTACTCAGTCCGGCGGGATTCCAGTATACCGAGGTCGCGTCATCGCAAATGCTGGTAAACGCATTCCCCATGGCCGCCGCTCTGGCGTCAACTCCCAATTTCAGAAAATTTGCCGTAGAGGTTCCGGCGTCACTCTGGGAAAAGGTGGCGTAAAGCCGGCTGGTAACACCTAAAGAAATTATTAGAGCAAGCAGCAAAGCCAATCTCATTTGCCGGGCAACCATTTCCTCATCTCCTCCCCCATAGCTTCTATTTTCTCTCTTAAAATCTGTAATTGCCGTCGCCGCTATTTCTCCACCGCGATTTTCACCCTCCGGGTTTCTCCGCCCGGACTCTCCAGCAAGCCAATATAGATGCCGTTGGCAACTCGCCTACCGCTTTCGTTCCTGCCGTCCCAAGTAACCCTCCCATAACCTTCCCGCTCCTGCAGTATCCTCACCAGTTCGCCGGCGACAGTAAATATTTTTATGCCGGCTTGGGCGGTCAAGTTATCTATGGTCAAACCTTGCGTGTGCCACTCGGGATTGAAGGGATTGGGATATACCTTCACGGACTTTAAGTCCGGGGGAACATCCAGTACTCCCAGCACCACAACTATTGTCTGAGCCGGGATATCCGAATCAGGACGATACCAGCCGGCGTCCGGGTTAATTCTTCTGACGGTTCCGACTACCCCGTTTTTCTCCACTTTGACAGTATAGGTAAATTCCCTTTTTTCGGCCTGGGCCTTAACATAATCCGCAATTACCAGGGTTTGCGATTTATCCGAAGGTAGCGGGGTATGGCCGTTGGCGCCGGTGACGGCCGAAGTATGGGGTAATCCTTGTATAAGCTGGTAGGATAAATAAAAATACTGGTTGGCCGAGGAAGGCTTGGGGTCAAACACCTGTTGTTTCACCTCAATATTTTCCGAGGGATAATCGGTGTTATCGACCTCATTAGTTATGGTTACCGTCGCACCGCTTTCCGGCTGCCCCGCCTGATTAACAACTTTTACATCCAAATAATATTTAGGTATTGCCCAAGCCTTATCCGTAGGGACAACTATCTCCTTAAATTTGCAGTTTACCAATCCCAGTTTGCTATCCATCCCGGTTCCCTCGCCACCATAACTCTCAGACTCATAACTGGCTGCCACATAGGGTTCCCAGGTATGTGATTGTCCGGCTTGTTGCGGCAAGGTTTTTTTAATTACTATATTCTCGTTTTCCAAATTCATATCATACACATTTAATTTATCTCTTAAGGCATTAATTAAAAAAGTCACATTAATGGGACTCTCTTGGCCGCTAAAAGAAACGCCACTAAAATTGAATTTATTCGTATTCACTTCATCTAAATACACCCAAAATGATTTATCCCCATTGGGAAACCATCTCTGGCGGGATCGCCGCTGCCCGGTGGTAGCCACCCCGGTGTAATTGCCTATATCCAATTCATGCAAATTCGTGAATTTAGTATTGGTAATATTCAATTCCATAGGCGAATCAAAAAATATGTGGGCAGTATTATTTATAATCGAGTTGTCGGCGGAAAACCGGATTAAACCCGCATTCCCCAAGGGCCATACGCCGCCGGAAAAACCCACCTTTTGAAATTCTATGGGATCCGCCCGTTCCGGGCTGGTGGCACGCCCAAAGTGCGTGGTGGAGCCGGCATTATTCCACACAAAATAATGGTCGTTGGTCGTAGTAACCACGCTGTTTTCTATGCTCATTTCCGCCCCATACTTCAAAACCAAATGACACTCTCCGTCGAAATCACCATGGAATTTCAGGGTTTCATTGTTCATTAAAAATTCGCTTCCCTCGTAGATTACCAGGTCAACATAACATATGGCAGTATTGCCATTATAGGTAAATTTCGCGGGATCGTTAACCGCGGCGGCAATCTCAGCCAAGCGGATATTCCGGCCTTTTACTACAATCCCTTCTCTGGTTTCCGGATAAAAACAGCCGTCACCGGTATTATAATAATAATTCCAGGTATATGACTTATGAGCAATTTCGGTTTCCGGGAATAGATATTTGTCCCGGTATATTTCCAGATTATCAATATACATGGTATGCCCTTCATAGCGGCTCAAAGTCAAAAGAATTTTTTCCGGTGTAAAATCCAGCTTGTCCTCTACATAAAACTCAAATATGTAATCGTTATAAACATAAACCCATGTGTCCGGCGTACGAATAATTGTCACTTGATGCCATTTGCCGTCTTCCGGCCAGCCGGTCCCGTCATAATCAAAACTAAAAGCGCACTCCGGTCTTACGTAAACACAGCAATGGTGATGCATATCCGAACACTTCCCATAATAGCAATTGCGATTTATACTGGAACTCCAGTTGTAATTAACACTAAAACCATAATGACCGGTATTTCCGTCGGGAAATCTATATTTAAATTTCCAAGTGCCGCATTTTATCGCCATATTCGTATTTATGGGCAAATTGATGCCATCAGATGTTCGTCGCACAAATCCTCGGGAAGCATCTAGGAGCCTGTCGGACTTTAGTCATTCTCCCCCTTTTGTAAAGGGGGCAGGGG
>CBDUZI010000115.1:0-8864 GCA_965371665.1 uncultured bacterium | reverse complement strand
CCCCCTGCCCCCTTTACAAAAGGGGGAAAATGACTTAAGTCCGACAGGCTCCTAGTAAGGAAAGCCGAGAAAGGTTTGTAGAGGCTGTGTCATAATGTTGTGAACGTGTGAATGTCATTCCGAGCGTTAGCGAGGAATCTCCACGCAAACGGTGAATTTAAAAGGACTTCTGGAGATTTCTCGGCCCGTCCTGCCCGTCCTGGATGGTTTAGTCCAGGGGATGATTTAGTCCAGGGCTGCGCCTCGAAATGACAAACTTTGTGAAATTGCTTAAAAACAGTATAGCGATACAGTCTCATAAAAGAGGTGACGATTAAATGAAAAAAAATCAAAAAAGACGGGAAAGACCGGTATTAACTCCCTTGTCAAAAGCCGAGAGAGAAATGTTGATATGCCGGGATAAGTTTGAGACCCGCATCATATTTCTGGAACAGGGGCGGCTGGCGGAATATTATTACGAGCGTAATGAGGAAAGTTCGATAGTCGGCAATATCTATAAAGGCAAGGCGATTAAAGTGCTGCCCGGCTTGCAGGCGGCTTTTATTAATATCGGTCTGGAACAAGGAGGATTTCTTCATGTCAGGGATATCTTGACCGAATCCATGACGATTGAGGATTTCATGAAGGCCAAGCAGGCCAGTAAGCAGGAAGAAGCCTGGAGTGAAGAAGAGGCGGCTGCGGCCGCTTCCGGCAATTCTGGCAGACATTTGCGGAAGGACGAAATTAAAGAGCCGCGGCGTACGATTCAAACCCTTTTGCAACAGGGGGAGGAAATTTTAGTACAGGTGGAAAAAGGTCCGATCTCCACCAAGGGCCCCCGCCTGACCGGCCAGGTATCCATACCATCCCGGTTTCTGGTTTTAATACCCGGAGCGTTGCATTGCGGGGTATCGCACCGGATTGCCAATGAAAAAGAACGGGGGCGCCTGAAAAAAATATTGGATCAGCTGGCGCCTAAAGGATTTGGGTTGATTGCGCGGACCTCGGCCGAGGGAGCCACGGCCGAAGAAATTAAACCCGAGATCCAGTACTTGTTAAAGATCTGGAAAAAGATTAAGGCCGATGAAAAAAAAGCCGTCAGTCCGGCGGTCTTACATTCCGAGCAAGGCCTGCTCCAGCGGGTGGTCCGTGATCTATTGACGAAAGAAGACCGGCGAATTATTATTGACGCCGGGGAGGAAAGCAAGAACATCAAGCGGTGGCTAACGTCGTTTTTGAGCTCATTGCAACCCCGGATTGAGTTATACCAGGGAGAGGAGCCGATTTTCGAGGTTTTGAACCTGGAGGCGGAAATTGAAAAAATACTGCGGCCCAAAGTCTGGCTTAAATGCGGCGGTTATCTGATTATTGAGGAAACCGAGGCTTTGGTGGTAGTCGATGTAAATACCGGACGCAATGTGGGCAAACAGCGGCAGGATGATACTATTTTTAAAACCAATATGGAAGCGGTCCGGGAAATCGGACGACAGCTGCGTCTGCGGGACCTGGGCGGGATTATAGTTCTGGATTTTATTGATATGCGGATTTCGGATCACAAGGAAAAGGTCTACCAGGAATTAGGCCGAGTGCTGCAACAGGACCGGGCTAAAACCGGTATCCGGCGGCTTACGGATTTAGGTTTGATCGAAATGACCCGCCGGCGGGTTAAGGGAAGCCTGTTGCGTTCCTTGTATGAACCCTGCCCCATGTGCATAGGGCGGGGATGGGTTCCTTCCCCGAAGACCCTGGGCCTGAAGCTTTACCGCATGCTGGGAAAAGCCCGGCGTTTAACCGAGGAAACTTCTTTTGTCCTGGAAGTTTCGCCTTATTGGTTGGATTATCTGGGAGAAAAGACTTTTCGGGAAACCGCTCGGCAGAACAAGGTTAAGTTGGCCGTGGCCGCTAAACGCGATTTGCGGCCCGGGGAAATGCGTCTGCTCTCAAAGCTTACTAATGTCGTAATTATAGGTGAGGGAAAAGAATAGAAGTAGGGGCGGTTCGCGAACCGCCCCTGGGAGCCTGAGCCATTAGTGCATTTTGTCATTCCGGCATGCTCGAAGCCGGAATCCAGGAATGTTTTTTAAAAAAAAGTTTTTTTCTGGTCCTCGGCTTTCGCCGGGGCGACGAATAAAGCAATAATACTGTAAAAATCATAAAACATTGTGAAATTTACAAAAGTTGAGTTATAATTCACAAACTGGCGGTAATGCTGATTGCCTATGGCGCCTGATAATAACATTCCCATAAGGTGTATAACTTTGTTAAATAGTAATGAATTATTTAACCTAATGGATGATCTCGAATCAGACCGGGTGGAAAGAACCGTAACGGTGAGTAATACTGATAAATGGTGCAAAACCATATGCGCCTTTGCCAATGACTTTCCCAATCACCGTCAACCGGGATACTTGTTGGTCGGTGTTGACGACAAGGGAAAGCCTTCCGGTATCGAGGTTACTGACCAGTTGCTGCAAAATCTCGCCGCTACCCGGTCAGATGGTAATATACAACCTCTGCCGGCTTTGACGGTTCAAAAGTACACTATCGAATCTAAAGAGATTGCAGTCGTAGAGGTCCTGCCCTCAGATGGACCTCCGGTTCGCTATAAAGGAAGGGTTTTTATCCGGGTTGGTCCAAGACGTGCCATTGCCACTGTGAGCGAGGAACGGATTCTATCTGAAAAACGCACAGGATTAGTAAAAACATTTGATGCTCGTCCGCTTCCTGAATGCCGGATGCATGATCTCATTCTGGATTTATTTTTAACCACTTACCGCACCAATGCCGTAGCCCCGGAAATCGTGGAAGCCAATAACCGCAATGTCGCCGAACAATTGTCATCACTTAGGTTTTTCGATCTTCACAAAGATTGTGCCACCTCTGCCGGTGCTCTCCTTTTTGGAAAAAATCCTTTGCAATGGTTATCCGGCGCTTCTATTCTTTTTTTGAAACACGCCGGAGAAAAGGTTACGGATGATGTGGAAGATGAGCGCAATTTTTCCGGCGATTTATTGACCGTTTTACGGGAGCTGGACGCTTTTCTGCCTTTGCAAATCAAGACCAAACCCGAAAAAGTCAGCACTCTGCAAGAACGCGTAGTCCGTGATTATCCTCCGGAAGCGCTGAGGGAATTTTTAATGAACGCAGTTATGCATCGCTCTTATGAAGCCACAGCGCCGATCCGGTTTTATTGGTTTGAAGATCGTATCGAAATCCAAAGTCCCGGCGGTCTTTACGGCGAAGCGACACCGGAAAATTTTCCGCGCCAGAATGCTTACCGCAATCCGGTAATCGCTGAAGCCATGAAAGTACTCGGCTATGTCAATAAATATGGAACCGGTGTAACACGGGCTCAAGACTATTTAAGGGTCAACGGAAATCCTGAGGCGGAATTTAAATTCGAAGCAGCTTATTTTTTAGTGATCATAAGGAAACAGCAATGAAATCCATAGTTTTTTTCAATAACAAAGGTGGTGTCGGCAAGACATCGCTGGTGTACCATTTAGCCTGGATGTACTCTCGTTTGGGGATCAATACAATAGCAGCGGATTTGGATCCTCAAGCCAATCTGACCTCCATGTTTTTAAATGAATCTCAATTGGAGAATATTTGGCCGGAGGGAGAACATCCCAAGAGTATTCTAGGAACTATTCGTCCCATTCTACGAGGTCTTGGAGATATTGGCCAATCTCACGTTGAAGTTGTGACAAAAAAAATGGGACTGATCCCTGGAGATCTGGGATTGTCTGGATTTGAAGACAAACTTTCCGATGCCTGGCCCAAATGCTTGGATAAGCAAGAAGCAGCTTTTCGGACAATATCATCATTTTATAGGATTATTCAATATGCAGCCGAGAGACAAACGGCAGACCTGGCCTTGATCGATGTGGGGCCGAATTTAGGCGCCATCAACCGCGCGGCAATGATCGCTGCCCACTATGTAGTAATTCCACTGGCGCCGGATCTTTATTCTCTTCAGGGGCTTAGGAATTTAGGTCCCACATTAATGCGCTGGCGGGAAGAATGGGGGGAACGAATTAAAAGAAATCCGGATAAAGACTTATCGTTGCCTGAAGGGAAAATGGAGGCGATTGGCTATGTTGTTATGCAGCATGCCGTGCGTAGCGATCGGCCGGTTAAAGCTTATGGCAAATGGATGGCTCGCATTCCCCGAGAATACCGCGACTCGGTCCTGGCGGAGGAAAATATAAAAGTGCCGGATATCAACAATGATTCCCACTGCCTTGCTTCCATCAAAAATTACCGTAGTTTGATGCCCATGGCTATGGAAGTTAAAAAACCCATGTTTAACTTAACTCCGGCCGAAGGTGCCATTGGCGGCCATATGGGAGCAGTACGGGAGTGCTTTGATGATATCGAGAAGTTGGCTATCAAAATTGCCGATCACTGCAGAATAAGCCTGCCTTCATGAAGACGGAAACCAGACAGTGCAATGAACGGGATGAGTAGACCGTGCATATAGGGTCATGTTATGAATTATCGCATTTATTGTTATATTTCAAGACCTGCCCCGGTTATCTTTGCAGAATTGTAGCAAACTGCGAGAAATTCCTTGATTAACACCAGGTCAGCTTTTTTATCAGTCGCAATACAGCCTAAAAAGTCCCGTTTTTAATCATTGACTCCCTATTTCTGATTTTGATAAACTTTTCTTGAAAACCAATTATCTATCAGCTGGAGTCCGAAGGATTCGGGTCGATTGCGCGGACCTCGGCCGAGGGAGCTACCGCTAAACGCGATTTGCGGCCCGGGGAAATGCGTCTGATCTCAAGGCTTACTAGTGTAGTGTCTCACAAATAACTTTACTGGTTTTTTATAATAGTTCGTCACCCCGGTGAAAACCGGGGTCCAGAAAGTTGTTGAAAATAAACAGGATAAAGTTATGGATACCGGCTTTCGCCGGTATGACGATTTAATTAAGACGGTTTTATATGTAAAGAAGCGTTGGAGACACTACACTAGTGTAGTAATTATAGGTGACGGAAAAGAATAGATGTAAGGAACGGGTTGCGAAGTGTTTCCTGGGCGTGAGAGCAGTGCTATAATTATAAGAAAAACCCTGGAATGTCCTCCCGGGCGTTAGCGAGGGATAGCTAAGAAAACGCCAGTTTTAATAGGCTTCATGGAGATTCCTCGGTTTCACCTCGGAATGACAAGCTGAACGAGATTGTTTAAACAGGTTATAACGTTATAGTGACACAAACCTGCGAAGGAGGCGGAAAGTTATGTTTGATAATATCCGGGCGGTTTTTGCCAAGGACCCGGCAGCCCGTAATCTGTTGGAGGTGCTGCTCTGCTATCCCGGGTTGCATGCCATATGGTTCCATCATCTGGCTCGTACCTTATGGCGTCTGAAATTAAAAACCCTGGGACGCCTGGTATCGCATGCCGGCCGTCTGCTGACCGGCATTGAAATTCATCCTGGGGCAAAAATCGGCCGGGGAGTTTTTATTGATCATGGGGCCGGAGTTGTGATCGGCGAGACCGCTGAAGTGGGTGACCGGGCGCTGATCTACCAGGGAGTAACCTTGGGCGGAACTTCTTTATCAAAGACCAAGCGCCATCCTACCTTGGAGGAGGACGTGGTAGTCGGGGCCGGCGCCAAGATACTGGGCGCGGTCCGGATCGGGGCCGGCGCCAAAATAGGAACCATGGCAGTGGTGGTGCGTGATGTAGACTCGGGCAGCACAGTGGTCGGGAATCCGGGCAAGGTCGTCCGGCTGGCATCCGGGGAACGTCCGGCCGCCTTGCTCGATCACAATAAACTTCCCGATCCCGTGGTAGAAGTAATCCGGCATCTGGATAACCGCATCGCGGTGCTGACCAGGCTTATGCTGGAAAAACAATGCTTTACTGCCGAGGAATTTGCCGAGCGGCACATGCAGGAAGAAAAAGATTATGTTGACTCTTTTCTCGAACAGGCGCCGGAAGAGGGCAGGTAAGGTTTTGGAGGCGCATAAGTATGGATGTATTTGAAAAAGCGTATAATTATCATGACGCGGATGAAGTCATGCAAATGGGTCTTTATCCGTATTTTCGGGTGAATGAAGCTGCGGCTCTGGCCGCGCTGAAAATTTTGGAACGCGAGCCCGAGCGTCTGAAGCAACTCAGGGAAAATGTTGATTTTATGCTGAAGGCCAATCGGGAAATGGGATATACCGGTGCGGAGTTATCCTGGATTCCCGAAGACAACCGGCTGATTAATAAGGCCATCCAGTCCAACGGCGGGAAACATAGCAAGACCTACCGTGTTTATGAAATGAAGATTTAACCGACAGGATATGGGAAGTATCGCCAAAAGCCATTTTCAGCCAAATTCCGTGAGTTTGTCATCCCGAGTGAAACGAGGGATCTCCAAAAAAACGCGGGATTAACAAGTACTCTAAGAGATTTCTCGGCTTCGCCTCGAAATGACATTTCTGAAATAAAAATCTTATGGGAGACACTTCCCTAATGCCATTCACCTTAAACCGTAAATATGTTTTTTTGATCCTGGCTGTGGTCAATCTGGCGGTTTACGCCCCGGCTTTGTTTGGCGATTTTATATATGATGACCATCGCCAGGTCGAACAGAATCCCTGGATTCGGTCAGTCAAAAACCTACCGGAAATTTTCAAACATTCAACCGCTTTTTTTCAAAATCCGGAAAACCGCCGGGGACCGGGTAATTACTACCGGCCCATGCACACGGCGGCGTATACATTAGTTTATGCTTTATGTGGAAATAGGCCCTGGGGCTATCATTTGGCCAACTTGATATTAAGCATCCTGGTCAGTTTCATGATATACATAATAGCTAAAACCTGGTTTTCTTCCTGGGAAGCCGGGCTGGGGGCGCTGATATTTTCAGTCCATCCCATGCATGTTGAAGCCGTGGCCTGGATTGCCGCCCTGCCCGAGATGCTTAGCGCCCTGCTGCTACTCCTGGTTTTAAAAATCCATATTAAGGATTTATGGAAAGACTATGATTACCTGGTAAGCGGAGTATGTCTGCTGGCTGCGTTTCTAACCCGGGAAAATGCCTTGGTGCTGCTGCTACTGGTCCTTTTATATGACGCTCTGAATCCCCAACGCGGATGGAGCCGCATGGCCGGAGATTTGGGGAGGCGGTATATTGTATATATCCTGGCGGCCGGAGTTTATTTTTATCTAAGGTATCAGGTGTTGGGACATTTTATAGCAGATTCCCGGGGGTATCCGCTTTCCCCGGCCGGGATCCTGCTGAATATCATCCCCCTGCTGGCCCAATACTATTTCAGCCTGCTTTTTCCCACGCCTATGAGCGCCTTTCATGTGTTCCATCCTGTGCCGGCCTTTTTTCAACTCAAGATAATCCTTTCGCTGGGCGTTTTAACCGGCCTGGGAGTTCTGGGCTGGTATCTTTATAAAAAAGACAAAATCCTCTTTTTTATGTTCAGCTGGATTCCGGTCACGCTGCTGCCTTTTTTATATCTTCCGGTCCTGGGAGAGAATGTTTTTGTGGAACGGTATATGTATCTGCCCTCAGCAGGAGCATGCATTCTGATGGGTTGCGGCCTGCTAAAAATCTACCACGCCATCACCCGGCGCCAAGTCCGGTGGATGTATATTAGCCTGGTGATCATTATCATAACGGGCATGGCAGGAACGACCTTTGCCAGGACTTTCCATTGGCGTAATGATATCACCTTATGTACCAAAACCCTGAAAACCGATCCGGGAGCCTTCAATTTTTTGAACCTTCTGGCCTATGCCTATTACACCCAAGGGAATGCGGAACGGGCTATGGAAATATTCAAATCTTTTGACCAATATTTTCCCGGGGAGAAGGAAAAAGCAGGGAAAGACGGAATTACATACGCAGATGTAAAAAAACTACCCCCGGAACATAATATCTATAAACAATCCTATTTCGAGGCGCAAACCAAATTGGCAGCCTTGCATTTTCAGCGGGAGGAGATTACCGAGGCGCTGGAGCTTTACAAAAAACTGGGAGCAGCCTTTCCCGGGGATTATAATCTGTTTTTCTACCTCGGATTATGTCATGAGAAGAACCAAAATCTTCAGGAGGCCGCGCGCGCCTACCAGTATGTTTTATCCCTGAATCCGGAACACCAGCCGACCCGAACCAGGTTGGAAGCCCTCGGGCCAGGCATTACCCCGGCCGGAATGGATAAGCTGTGCGCTGTGGCCAAGCAGCTGGCTGATAAAAAGGAGTACCACCAGGCCATAGCGTTGTTAAACCAAGCCGCTGCCCAGGATACTCAAAACGCCCGGCCTCATCATTATTTGTTTAATATTTATTGGCTGACCAAACAACCGGAGAAAGCCCGCCAGGCCATACGCGAGGCCCTGCGGCGCGATCCGGGAAATGAACTCTTTCAATTTAATTATAAAGCCCTGCAGGGGAAATAGGGGCCCCAAGGATATTCTTCCGCGCCGAAAGAATGTCTTATTCGTACAGTGATGATTTTTTACAATATCCAATTTTCGGAAGGAGGAAAAAATGGATATGCGGAAAAATTATTTATTGGTCTTGGGCATAATGTTTTGCTGGCTTACCGTGGGTTTCAGGGCCGAAGCCCAGGAACATCCGCGGCTTTACTTTACGCCCGCTGATATACCAAATCTCAAAAATATAGTTAATGATACTACGGTAGACGAGAATGGGGTGTCCTTTAATGCCCTATGGAAACATATCCAAGCCCGGGCGGATTACTGGGTTACGCAAACTCTGCCTGCTGCCCCCCTGGCGCCGGCGGATTATAATCTTCCTTTTCCCATGCTTAATTATCTTTCTTTTGCTTACGTGATTACTGAAGAGCTGGTCGCCTGAGCATTTAGTCGGTTTTTAGGTTGTCATTCCCGAATGCTTTTATCCCTGG
>CBDUZI010000114.1:0-9332 GCA_965371665.1 uncultured bacterium | reverse complement strand
GGCATGCTTGAAGCCGGAATCCAGGATTTTTTCAATGCTTATAAAATAATGATTTCTGGATTCCCGCCGGTCCTGGATGGTTTAGTCCAGGGATACGAGCATTCGGGAATGACAACCTAAAAAAACGACTAAATGCTCAGGCTCCTAGTAGTAATAAAACTCTTTTTAAACCAGGGCCGATTGGCGATTCGACTTATATCTCCAAACAGCATAGCAAAACCGGAATCAACGCGTCAATGCCAAAAAACTCATACCATGCTATCACCAACCAGTAGAGGCGGTTCTCGTTCCTCCGGCCGTTCGGGGGCTGCATAAAAATCCGCCTGGACAGTCAAGCAGGTCTTGACATCCGGCTGCGTGAAGGTTATCATTTGCTGAACTTTTAGGGGTCATTTCTCGAATGCCTAATTATTATTCGGTTATTCTCCCCCCTTTACTTGTCACTTAAATATTCCTTCCCTACAGGAGGTTATCTACTTATTATGCGATTTAACTTGGTGATATTAGGCACCGCTCTGGCGCTTACCTATGCAATTCATGCTGCCGAGGCGTCCCCTCCCGCAGTGGAAGCCCTGGGAAGCTCAACTCTGGTTCTGGAAGACGAGACTACGGTGCTATCCCTTTTTAATTTAGGCAACCCCGCCGCAGCCGCATTCTTGCCACCTCACGACCGCCTTGATCTTCTAGTCAGAGCGGAGCAAGGCTATAGCGTGGCTGAATTCACTACCCGCCCCTGGGATGCTTCCGTTATTGTCGAGACTAATGGCAACACATTATATTGTAATCTTGATCCCTGGGGCAATACTCTTCCCCCCGATACTACATATACAAGTAAAACCGGATCTTTTTTCTCCTCCTTTAATCACTGGCAAAATACCGGTTACGGAGGATATTTGGCCTGGATCAACCAGGATATAATATTTCAAATCCTGCCCCAGGGTTCTTATTATCTGATTTCCTCCAGCGATGAACGCTCGAATTTCAACACTTGGTCAGGCGGCGGAAAAGTCCGCGCGGCGGGTAAAATATTTCAGAACTTAGCGCTGGGTGCAGGCTTCAGCTGCCGGAACGGACGCAGTTCCCATGAAACCGAACAGCTTCTGCTGGATCCCTTCGGCTCACTTATGCCGGGCTTGAGCTCTGACATCACATCCGAGAACCTATCTTGGGGCGCCGAGTTGGGGGCGGCCTGGCGCCAACCGGACGTCTTCGCCTCGGAAGACCAGCTTGCTCTGGGCCTCTCGATACGGGGCCAAAGAGATTTTGTATCAAATTCTTTTTCATTTGATACCGCCTTTTTCTCCGGCGCAGCTTCCGCCTCCGGGCTGACATATTCCACCTCGCTGCCGTGGGAAATCCAGTTGGAGAGCGTTTATCATTACAAGCAAGATATGGATGTCGGTCTAGTCATCGGTTACCGGGAGGAAAAACAATATCTATCCTGGGAATCAGCGTTTTTTCAGGACCAGCCTGATTTGGTAAGCACCGCCATGGCTAACTTTAATTATGAACTCTCCTTCCGTGTTCGGCTTCCCATGATCCGCAATGACGACCTCCGTTTCGGCGTGGTTTTCAATAACCAAGGTTCGGGACACCCTTTCCCCATCGGCCGTTTGCAGACCATTGACCTGGCAACCCTGGCCACGCTTCCGCCCATTGACACCGTTTCCTCATCCATTGGAATCGGCACGGCCTTTGTCCCGGCCGAGGGCTCTATCATAGCCCTGGAATACCGGCTGGGTTCCACCAAAAGCCGGCAGGAAAACGAGCTTGATCTGCTGGCGGATACAGGTTTTACTAACTTCGCCTTCGGTGTCCAGTATCAATTGGTGAAAGATTTATTTCTGCGCCTGGGATTCACCAATCAACAGCTATCTTATGAACTGGTGGATCCGAGGGTTATCCAGATCACCAATACCGCCTCTCTGCGTTTTGGAATAGGAATTAAGGAAGGTTCTTTCAGTGCCGACCTGGGGGTCGTGGCCGCGCGTGTAACCCACAGTCCGGAAGGATGGACCTTTGCAGATAAGCCCCCGGACCTTAAAGAAGTTGATAAGGATTCCACTTTCCAGATGTCCGGCCTGCTGAGCTTATCCTGGCTCTACTAGGAGCCTGAGCAATCAGTGGGTATTGTCTTACCCGTATGTATTTATATTCCAGTAGGGGCGGGTTTTGAACCCGCCCCTACAATTAAATCCTCTTGTCCCCGTAAAATCATTCCGCCGGCCAGCAGAATACCTATATCAATTAATAAAGTCCGCAGGCCGACCGCTGAGCTGTCTCCACCGAAACATCCGCAGGAAATATCCAACCCTCTGATTAAGGCCGTAACCACTGCCATGATGAATAAGCCGGTTAAAATCAGAATGATTTTCACCGCCGCCCGGCGCCAACTGGGAAAGAACAAGGCCAAACCTGACGTTATTTCCCACCAGGGCAGAAAAATAGCCGCCAGGTTTATTAAGTACCAGGGAAGTATCCGGTAATTTCCAACCGCCTCGGCAAACGCCGCCGGTTCTATAATCTTGGTTATCCCGGAATAAATAAAAACCGCGCCTAATATCCAGGCCAAAATGATAATGACATAGTTATTTAAATATGAAAATATCGTCTTCATGGCCGTCCTCCGGCCATAGGAATAGCATGCTGGTGCTTAAGCATTTCCCATCCCGGCTCGTAAATGCGAAGGTTTTCCGGTTTAAACCCATTTTTAACCAGAAATTCCGCCAATTCCCAACTATCCTGGGGAGGATCTTCTTCGCCGTAAATAATAATCAGCTCATCCGGGGGAAGCATCTCAAAAATCCGGTCCAGGTGCTCTATTTTCCGTCCAGCCGGCAGGTTAACCGCGCCGGCTAAGTGGGAGAACGCAAACGCTCCCGTATTCCTGGCATCAACCAAAAACACGCTTCCCCGGTTTAAATACTTTAGCAATTCATTAAGCTCTATGGAAGTTCCGGGATTTGACTCCCGGGAAACCGGGGCTTCCGGATTAGCGATCCAGGGCAAACTGTCGGCCCTAAAGCAGTTTACCAGAAAAGCCGCCGCGCCGGCTGCGGTTATAAGTATTAAAATCTTGGTCCGATCAGTCATATTTCACGATCATCCTTTATGGTTCCCCGCAGGCCGGGCCGGGAGCTTATGCCAAAGCGGATAAAACATCCTCTAGGAGCCTGTCGGACTTAAGTCATTCTCCCCCTTTTGTAAAGGGGGCAGGGGGGATTTACTGAAAAAATGCACAACTATCTATTCAAAATCCCCCTCAATCCCCCTTTTTCAAAGGGGGAAGAGTGCTCAAACTTCGATTTTGTGCCTAAGTCCGACAGGCTCCTAGGGCTCCGGGTTCTGCCTTGCTTTACCGGATACCGGCGGAGCGGAATAACCATCAATCTTTATCGGAATTTCTGCTTTCGAAAATGATGGCTCATTGGTTTTGAAAGTCACGGCTATGGGATTTTCTTTCGAAAGCATGAATCCCGATGGGAAAGTAACGATTATCCGGAATTGCTTATCCGGGATTTCTTCAACTAATTCCAATTTCACTTCCGGCTGGTTGACGGTTAATTCCGATATCTTTAAAAATCCGTTTTTGGTATAGCGGACGCTGATAACTTTTTGCCTGACCCCGGACAGAGGGCCGGCCTGCATAATTATTCTGCGGGGACGGATATGTACGGCCCGGGGAACATACCCGCTGACCGGAATCCATATTTTAACCGGAGCGGGAAGCCTGGCTTGTATTTCAACCCTTCCGGAGTATTTTCCCGGCGACATCCCTGGTTTCACTTCCACGATGAGCTCAAACTCTTGGCCGGCTTTTATCACCTTGAGATAAGGCATGAATTCCGGATTCTCACACCGGACTTTTGAAATAAATATTTCGTTTTTAAGCCGATTGGTAATGGTTACACTTTGTCGCAGCTTTTGTCTCGGATTGATTAATCCAAAAGTTACGGCCCGGGGGGAAATCTCGAACGGCTCCTGCACCCGGCCCTCCAGCCATAATTTAAAATTCGGGTTCTCGGGAACATTCGTAAAAATGCGTATAGCCTTGCGGATCTCTCCGTGCATACCCCTGGTTTTAAGCCTGATCGGAATTCGGCCGGACTTGCCGGGAGCAATCCTCCGTTCCCCTTCTCCGGCCTGGGTGCATCCGCAATCCAGCCTAAGCTCCAATATTTCCAGCACCTCTTTCCCGCTATTGGTAAATTTGAAATCATAGTTAACCACTTCGCCGGACATTACCTCTCCAAAATTAAAGACCTCTTTTTCAAAAACCAATCGCGGCCCGGCTTCCGGCATCGCTTCTTGCCGACGCTCTTCCCTGGAATTGGCCGTCGCCGCACCTGCCTCAACCTGGATTCCTCCCCAAACGGGGAACGGCCCTGCGAAACTTATCATCCCTCCACCGGCTAAAAGCGCAAAAATCCAGCTGGTCACCTTCCGATTGAGATATCCCTCACCCATGCCTTGATTTTAACCCCTTCCGTTGCAACCCAGCGTTATAAGGGACAGTCGCGAATGGCACTAACTTAACATCTTTTGGCGGCACTCCCATTAAATCCCTGCAATTATAGTATCGATCTTTTTGCCAGAACACCCGTTAATTTTAATTTATTGGATGACCGGTCAGTTACGTGCAGGATTATTTTTCCAAAACCACAATTTCCACTCTTCGGTTTTTACTCCGGCCTTTTTCAGTGGCATTGGAAGCCAAAGACCGGCTGGCCCCGTAACCTATGGGGGTTATCCTTTTTTCTTCAAGCGCGAAAGTCCGGATTAAATGTTGGGCCACATTCAACGCCCGCGCCTCGGATAATTGTTGATTTGAGGGGTATTGATATGTTTTAATGGCAAGACTGTCAGTATGCCCTTCGATTAAAATCATACATCCCGGATACTGCTTTATTATTTTATAGACTTCCTCGAATACAGATAAATATTGCGCTTTAATTTCCGCCTTGCCCAAATCAAATAAAATATTATTGCTTAATTTAATGACTAATCCCTTCTTTTGTCTTTCCACCATTAAAATGGATCGCACAGCCTGCCGGGGTGTCATTATTTCATATCCGTCTTTTTCCTTTACTTTAAGGGAGTAATACCACAATCTGCCGCCTTCCATCATTTCGCCGGTTTCATCCTGGCCGTCCCAGGTTAAGCCCTCGGGCAAATCACCGGCAGCGGTATATTTTCTGACTAAAACATCGTCTTCGGAAACTATGCCCAATTCCCAATAATCCACTTCCCAGATAAATTTATGCTTTATGGTAAAATTAACCACCTCGAGTCCGGGGTTGAATGATGTCTCCTGCGCTATAATGTTTAACTGCGGAGGTGGATTTACTTTAATCTTATAGGCAAACACTTTGGAGCGCCCCGCAAAGTCAAAAGCCTCGGCTTGAATTTCGTCATCTTCCAGCTTCAGGTTAACTTCTCCGGAAAACGTCCGGGTGTTTCTGTTTAAGACCGCTTCCTCCCCCCCGGGTTTCAAAATAATCTTCTCTATAGTTTGATTTTCATATTCCCCCTCGATCATATTCCGACCGGTCCTCAAAATATTAAGATTAACGCTCAATTCCAAGGGCGCGGTTTGCTTAACCAGTGTGAAAAGTTCCTGGTTGAAATTCTGATCCACGTCCCAAACCGTGATCCTGAACTGGTATAAAGCATCCGGTAGCATAGCGAAGTCTATTCCGGCCTGAAATTGATGCCCGCGGTTAGTTATGCCCGCATGCCGGGTTAACCAAATGTCCGGATAAACCGTGTTGCAGTACTCAATTTTGGTCATCAGCTCTCCTTTTCCGCGAACAATTCCCTTGATCAGAGCTTTTTCATCCATAAAATACCTTTCCGGTAAAAACGTCCGGATATACGGATTCTGTTTTCTGCTATAAATGACTCCGCCGCCCGCGGTGCCGACCCAGAGATATTCCCCGTCTACGGCCAAGGCGGAAATGTCATACTCCGCGAATATTTTATGCTTTACGGAAAACCACTCCTTCTCCAGATAGTTATAGCCAAACAGGCCATAAAAAGTGCCAAACCAGATTATTTCTCCATCTTCCGCCAAAACCGACAAAAATTTATCCACCCCCCATTCTTGGGAGAACGCGTTCCACGCTTTGGTCATTTTATGATATCCCAGCAGCCCGCTGCCATCGGTGGCTAACCAGTAATAATCTCCACTGCCGCCTATCGCCTTGATTTTATGTTCCAGGGGATTGTATTCACATTTTATTTTCTCCACACCGGCCGTGCCCAAATCATAGCTGACTATCTTCCCATTGGATAAATTTATCAGCAACTCTTGCGCATTGCTTCTAATTCCGGAAATATTCCGGCCTTGCAGAGCGTCCAGTGAAGTCAGGGAGCGTGTTCCCGGACAGTATTGAAATAAACCTTTATTGGTGCCCAGAAAAATATCCGGGTCTTTTTTAAGCATCGTTTTAATCTTTAAATTCTGCAAAACTCCGCCGGCATCTATAATTTCCAGCTTATCGTTCTTCAGCAAAGCTAATCCGCGTTCCGTACCGATCAAAGTCTGCCTATCATCGCATAGCAGGCTCAGAATCCGGTCATCCGGCAGACCATCCTTCTGGGTAAACACGGTCACCTTGCGACTTTGGTGATTGAAAAGATTCAGCCCTTTATCAGTTCCTATATATTTAATTTCTGCATTAATACCGATACAACGAATAAAATTGCTGGATAATCCCGTGCTGTCGGTCAAGCTCTGCCACTCCATTGCTTTCCCGGCGGATACCGAAACCTTTTCCGCCCCGGCCCCGGATATATTAAAAATAACTATAAGCACTCCCATCATGATTTTCTGGTTTTTTATCATTTTTACCTTCCTCTGCGCGGAATGATTTTTCCGGCTTATTCCTCGCCAAATAATTCCTTTAAAAATCTCATTTTATTTTTAGCTCTTTTTATATATTTTTCCACCATGGGCCGAGGTCTTTGAATTACCAAAACCTTCTGCCAGGCCGAAATCGCCTTGGCCAGCTCGTTGTTGCGATAGGCCAGAATCCCTTGGCTGGTATAGGCTTCGGCCAGGAGATCTTCAGCTCCGCTTTGCTTATCCAGTTTCAGGCTTTCCCGGAAGCTTTTAATGGATAATTCAAACTTTTTCTCCCGATAATAATTAATTCCGGCCTGGTAATGGCGAAACCCCGTTTCCCGGGCTTTTTTAATGCGCGTATGCAACTGCAAAATCTCATAGTCATAAATGTCCTTCTTGATTAAGGAATTTACAATATTCATGGCATCCAAGAGCTTTCTTTGTTTTTGATATTTCCTGGCCTTGGCATATTGCGGGAGTACTTTTGCTATCTCGCTTAATTTCCTCTCTATCTGTTTGCTCCGCAACCTGGCATCTTTATATTCCGGCGCAATTTCTAAAATCGCCTGAAAGCATTTCCGGGCTTTCTGATAATTTCTTTTTTTCAACCATTTCCGGCCCGCGATATATTTTCTGCTCAGCCGTTTGGATAATATGTTTTTGGTTTTATGCAGGTAAAAATCGGCCAAGTGATGATCAGGGTCGATTTTTAAGATCATCCGGAAATGATTGAATGCCACAGTATACGCTTTCCGATTGAAATGTTGTATGCCGTGATAAAAATGATTATCAATTTGCAAAGTCATTTCCGCCTTAATCGCTTGCGCCCTTTCCAGGGCTAACATATGGTTTGGATCCAACGCTAATACCATTTCCCATTCCGCCAAAGCTTTCAAGCTGTCCTTTTGCCGGTAATATTTTTCAGCCAGCGCTATATGCTTGGCTATGTTATCCAAATGCTGTTGCCGGTCTCTCGCCGCCTGGAGAGATTTAACTCTGGTTATTTTTATCTTTATTTGGGTATCATCCTGATCCAGTTCCAATCCTTTTTCCAGTTCCGCCAAAGCCGCCTCATGGTCGCCTGCCTGAGTATGCTGATCCGCCTTTTCCGCAATGTGTTCCAGCTCCGCTTGAAGTTTTTCCCGCGTCTTTTGCAAGTACTGTTTCGCGGCGGAATCCTCCGGATCCAGCAATGTAACGCGCTCCCATACTTGGATCGCGTTTTTGAATTCGCCTCTTTGATATGCTTTTTGCGCCTGGTGGTAATATTTATTAATCAGCGCCCGATCAATATGCTTACCCAACTCCATGGTTAGTGATATCCAATGTAACCCGTTCAAATTCCGGAAATCATAAGCATAATCCAGCACGGTATTTAAGAGGCTAATTCCCGCTCCCGCGGAAAAGCCATGATCCTGCAGCCCGGCTCTTAATTTTAATATCCGGTGTAAATCGTATTCACCTCCCATTTTCCAGCTCTCCAAATGATTAACAAATCCTCCCTGGGTTCCCCAAACATCCGTCAAATCAAATCCCACATTCAATTGGAAATTATTTATCCAGGCATAGGTTGTTTTCGGAACCCAAGTCGCAGCCGTTTTAATGACAAACGGAAGCACTTCCCCGCTTTCCTCGGATTGCAGCGGTGTGGATATTATATCTTTAAGATTCATACCGATTGTCAAGTTTTTGTACAACCAATATTGGAGACCCATATCCAGGCCCGCGCCGGTGTCCCGCGTTCTATAAATTTCGTGATAATAGATTTTTACATTCGCCCCAATATTTATATCTTTTCCAAAACCAGAACCATAGCCGAGGTAAAAAACATTTTGGGAATCGTCAAATGTTCCTAAAACATTGTTCAGACTATCCCGGATTTCAAACCCCGATGAATTTAAACGCGCCCAGCCGAAACCAATGCTTCCCTTGATGCGCAAAGGATGAACATACCCTATAAAATTGTAATGGGTGTTTTCAAAAAGATTGGAAAATAAAAATCCGACCTGATACTTGTTGATTAGCGCCAATCCGGCGGGATTATCATATAGCGCGCCTATTCCCACGGGAGAAGCTGCGGCGGCATCTCCTAAAGATATCGATCGTGCCGTACCCGCGTAATCATGCGATATATTCCCGGAAAGATTCGATTTATCATCCTCAAATAAACCAAAACTCTCTTCCAATGAAAAAACAAGTATAACGCTAATAATTATTAGAGAACTAATAGATTTTGATAATATTGACCTTAGCGTCATAGTATTATACCTCTCCGCCGTACGCTCCCGGGATTACTTGATGACTATCTTGATTCTGCTTCCATATTTTTAGGATCATACACTCCAGAAAAAGATTAACATAATATGTATCGCAATACAACGAAATTAATTGCATTATATTGCTAAAATACATTCTTCCATTATTCTATTACTAGGAGCTTGTCGGACTTTGTTGTTGACTTATGATATAATGACAGCAGTTTCCC
>CBDUZI010000113.1:0-9417 GCA_965371665.1 uncultured bacterium | reverse complement strand
ATCGGATTTTGAGCACTCTTCCCCCTTTGAAAAAGGGGGATTGAGGGGGATTTTGGACAGATAGTTGTGCGTTTTTTCAGCAAATCCCCCTGCACCCCCTTTTTCAAAGGGGGAAAAAACTTGAGTTCGATAGGCTTCTCCTGGAGCCCGTAAGTGATTAAGGTTTAAGAAACTGCAAGGAGGATGTTGAGTTATGTCGAGAGTTAAAGGGGGCGTGACTACTCGCGCCCGTAAGAAGAAAGTTTTTGATCGTGCCAAAGGATATTGGGGAGCCAAGAAGAACCAGTTTCAGCTGGCCAAAGAGCAGGTGCGCCACAGTCTTAAATACGCTACGCGTGATCGCCGTACCCGGAAAAGGGATTTTCGCGGACTTTGGATTGCTCGCATTAATGCCGCTTCCCGTCAAAATGGGCTTTCCTATTCTCAATTCATAAGGGGATTGAAGATAGCCAACATAAACATTGACCGTAAAATTCTGGCCGAGTTTGCCTTTAACGACGCTTCGGTTTTCACCGAGATTACCGTCCTTGCCAAGCAGGCTTTGGCCGCCTAACCCCAGGGTTAATTTTCTGTCCTCCTTGCTTCCACTTACCAAGCGTCAGTGCGGAAAAATACGGACCTTGCACTCCAAGCAGGAACGGCTGACCGCCGGATTTACGCTGCTGGAGAGTGAAAGGCTGATGGAAGAAGCGCTGCACGAAGGCCGCCCTATAGAAGCAGTAATCGGGACCGCGGATTTTTGGACCCGGAGACAGGATTTGATTCATAGTTTGGCGGCTGCCGGTATTTCCACTTCTATTGCCTCAGATAAACAGATGGCATGGCTTTCCGTAACCGAGCAGCCCGGGGGAATTTTAGCCGTGGTGCCGCGTCCGGTATGGCATGCGGAAGAAATATGGGATGCGGCCGGCCAGGCGGATTTTATGGGCGTATTAGGTGTCGGACTACAGGATCCGGGAAACCTGGGAACTTTAGTGAGAACCTTAGCCGCGGCCGGAGGAACCTGTATGTGGCTGAGTTGCAATTGTGTGGAACTTTCGTCGCCGAAAACTTTACGTGCCTCGGCCGGGGCGGTATTTAGACTACCGGTTATAGAAGACGAGAATCCGGCCGTAGTGCTGGCCCGATGCCAAAGGTTGGGCATGCAAACTTTAGCGGCGGTCCCGGGAGGCGGGAGACCGTATACTACTATTGACTGGACCGGATCGACCCTGTTGGTTCTCGGCGGAGAGGGGGGAGGTCTGGGGCCGGAAATAATCCGGGCCTGCGGGCAAACCGTGCAAATTCCCATGCCCGGCGGGATGGAATCCTTAAATGTTGCCGTGGCCGGGAGCATTATGGTTTACGAGGCGCTGCGTCAACGGCGCCTGGCGCCGGCCAGGAAACGGGAGGGTAAGGAGTGAAAGATCAGCTGGAAGCGATTTACCAGGAGAACCGTGAGGCCGTGCAGAAGGTTTCCGATCTCAAGGCCCTGGAAGAAATCCGTGTTCAAATCCTGGGACGGAAAGGCTGTCTAACCGCGTTGCTGCATGGGCTTAAAGATCTGCCCTCCGAAAAACGGGCGGCTGCCGGCCAGACGGCCAATGAGGTCAAGCGTCAATTATTGCAATTAATTGAGGAGCGAACGGTTGAGTTAAAAAACACCGGTTGGACCTTAGACAAAAAATGGAGCATAGATCCCACGCTGCCCGGCCGGCCCCCGGAAATGGGACGGCTGCACATTTTAAATTGTACGCTGCGGGAAATCGAGGAAATATTCACGGCCATGGGATTTGCCGTGGTGGAAGGCCCGGAAGTGGAGACGGATTACTATAACTTTGAAGCCATGAATTTTCCGGCCGAACATCCCGCGCGGGACATGCACGATACTTTCTTTATCTCGGATAAAATTCTTTTGCGGACGCATACCTCTCCTGTGCAAATGCGTTTAATGGAAGAACAGTCTCCCCCCATCCGTGCGATTATGCCCGGCAAGACTTACCGGGTGGACGATGATGCAACTCATTCCGCAATGTTTCACCAGGTAGAGGGATTGCTGGTGGACCGGGAGGTCTCTTTCGCGGAATTAAAAGAGGTCTTGGCTTTATTTATCCATCGTATGTTCGGGGATGAGGCCCAGCTGCGTTTTCGGCCGAGTTTTTTCCCCTTTACCGAGCCTTCGGCGGAAGTCGATATGACCTGTGTAAAATGCGCCGGCCGGGGTTGTTCTTTATGCAAGGGAACCGGATGGATAGAGATTCTGGGAGCCGGGATGGTGCATCCCAAGGTTCTGCGAGCGGGCCGTATTGATTCCGAGGCCTATACGGGTTTTGCCTTTGGGATGGGGGTTGAACGCATAGCCATGCTCAAGTACGGTATCGATAACATACGATATTTTTTCGAGAACGATTTGAGGTTTCTGGAGCAGTTCTAATTCTAATATAATGGGCGGGCACAGGGGCACCGCCCCTACGAAAAATTAAAAACACCTATGCATTGGTAGGGACGGGCCCCTGTGCCCGCCCATTGACGAATACGCGTGGTCATGAATCCACGGGCCGCCACAAGGGGCCGGCCCGTGTCTCTGACCCTATTTTAAAGCCCGTCTGAGCTTCGGGAACGCGGTCAGGCATTGCCGGGTCAAGGGACGGGTAGCCTGCAACAGGGGTGCGGAAAGAGTGGAACGTTGGACGATCTGCCAGCGGTAAATACGTGACAGATGTTCCAGGGCGGTAAGGCCGATGATCAATAGTCCGAGGATAAAGCCGATGCCTAATGCGGCGCCTAGGAGATGATCGAGCCATTTAAGGCGTATAACTTCGAAGGCCTTGGAAAGCAGCCCGCCCAAAATGGAAATTGTGACGGCGGTGACGAGAAAAAGCACCAGCCATGATAAAATTCGGCTGACCGGCAAGGGAAATTGCCGGAATGACGCCAGCAGCTGGGGATAGTAATGGTTGGCAATTAATATACCGGCAATGAGGGATAGGGCCATGCCTGTCAGATGGATGGCACGGAGTTTCCAGCCCAGCAGAAAACCGAGGGCCAGACTGACTATAAGAATAATATCTAAAAGATTCATGTTTGTCTCCAGGTCTCAAAATATTAAAACCATATATTAACATTTTGAATTATGGTTGTCCAAATCAAATTTCGGGACCGGTTACCGGTCTCTGCAGTTTCAACTTGCCAACCCGGAAGCCGGCAGGTATAATCTGCCCCTGAATTTTAAATAATAAACTATAGGGTAGAACCATGGGTGAAAAGGAAGAAAAACGAATTATCCTAAAAGTTGCTTATAATCACTACCAGCGCGGAAAATGGGAGCGTGCGCTGGAGGAGTATAAAAAACTTGTGGCCCTGGATCCCATGGATTTTCTAATCCATAATATGATAGCCCAGATTTATATTCACCTGAAAAAAAAAGAACCGGCCATCAATGAATTCATGAAAGCCGCCAATTTGCTGCGCGCGACCAATAGCCTGGATAAGGCACTGCAAACCTTACAGCAGATTTTAAAGCTGGAGCCTGAACATAAGGAAACAAAAATTAAAATTGAGGAAGTGATCCGCGTCCGTCTGGTGGAAGTGGATGAATTTATACGGCGCGGATCTTTGAAAAACGCTGCTGAAATATGTGAAAGCCTGGCCGAGAAAGTGCCCGGTCATTCTCTAGTGAAAGATAAAGAAGTTGCGATCGAGGCCCGGAGGATGGAGCAGCAGGCCCGGCGTACAGAATCCACCCCGGCGTCCGTGAAGGATTCTCAGCAAACCGTCGAAGATGAAATAGAGAAGAACGCCGAGGTGGCGAAAAATCTTTATGTCATGGCCGCGCGGTATGAAGAACGCCAAGCCTGGGATGAGGCCGTAGAAGCCTACATAACCATTCTGCGTTTACAACCTCAAGATGATGAGGCTCGCCGGAAATTGCACGGCTTGTATCACAAAATTACCCGGCATGATAATGCGGCCACGGTTTGGGCGCGGATCAATTCTGAAAGCCAAAGAAGTATTGAGCGGGCCAAACAGCTGGCCAAGGCCGGCCCGTCGTTGCCGCCGGCCGGGAAATTGAATAAATCCGGGAAGAAAATGGAGGAACTGAGGATTAAGGCGGAGGAACGGCTGCGGCATGCTGTTAAGGAGAAGAAGAACCGGGATAAACAGCAAAAGGGAAAGATATCGGAGGCCGGAACCGAATCGAAGCCACAGCCGGCTTCGGGCGAAAGTAAAAAGGATCAGGAGTTACATGAACTTGTGACTCAGACCCGGATTTATATCCGCCAAAATAAGCTGGTTGGGGCCATGCAGCTTTGTCAACGCATGTTGGAACTGGATTCCCGGAATGCGGATGTAAGCGGACTGCTGAAGCAGATATACGATAAGAAGAATTTGTGAACCGAAGCTGCCGGCATGCCATTCCAGCTAAAATCCGAGTATCGCCCCAGCGGTGATCAGCCGCAGGCCATAGAAGCCCTCTCCCGTCACCTGCAGAACGGATCACCGGCCCTTACCTTACTAGGCGTCACCGGATCAGGCAAAACTTTTACGATTGCTAATGTTATAGAGCGCCTGCAGCGTCCCACCCTGGTTATCTCGCATAATAAAACACTGGCGGCCCAGCTTTACGGGGAATTCAAGGAATTTTTTCCCGGAAACGCGGTACATTATTTTGTCTCCTACTATGATTATTACCAGCCGGAGGCCTACCTGGCCGGATCCGATACCTATATCGAGAAAGATGCCTCGATTAACGAAGAACTGGATCGCCTGCGTTTGGAGGCCACCCATGCCTTGCTGGAATGCCGGGACACCATAGTAGTAGCATCGGTCTCCTGCATTTTCGGGATTGGTTCGCCCGAGACCTACCGCGACATGTATCTGCATCTGGAAACCGGGCAAACCATGGTACAGGAAGATTTCCTTCGCCGTCTGGTGGAAATGCAATATCTCCGGGGCGATGTGGATTTTTTCCGGGGCCGCTTCCGGGTCAAGGGCGACGTGGTGGAGATTTTTCCGGCCTATGATAAAAAAGCCTTTCGCCTGGATTTTTTCGGCAATACCCTGGAAAAAATCAGCCGCATCGATCCCCTGAGCGGGGAGGCTGATCAAAGATTAAAAAGCCTGAGAATCTATCCCGCGCGCCACTATGTCATGCCCGGCGAACGGATTAAACAGGCCGTAATGTCCATTAAGGCAGAGATGAATAAGCAGGTGCCGGAATTGGAAAAATCCGGAAAAATCCTGGAAGCCGAGCGTCTCAAGCGGCGCACGGAGTTCGACCTGGAAATGATCCGGGAGTTGGGTTATTGCCAGGGAATAGAAAATTATTCCCGGCATCTGGACGGACGGCTGCCGGGAGCGCCGCCCTTTACGCTGCTGGATTACTTTCCTCCCGATGCCCTGGTGGTGATTGACGAATCTCATGTAACCCTGCCCCAGTTGCGCGCCATGCACAGCGGCGACTATTCCCGGAAAAAAGCCCTGGTGGAAAATGGTTTTCGTCTGCCTTCAGCTTATGACAACCGTCCCCTCTACTTTGAAGAGTTCGAGCAGCGGGTACGGCAAACGCTCTTCGTTTCGGCCACTCCGTCGGAGTATGAATTAAAGCGCAGCGGCGCCTGCGTGGTGGAGCAGATTATCCGCCCCACCGGACTCATTGATCCCGCAATCACCGTGAACCCGGCAGCCGGTCAGGTTGATCATTTATTAGGCGAGATCCGGAAGCGGACGCTCAAGCAAGAACGGATATTGGTGACCACGCTGACCAAGCGTATGGCCGAAGATCTGACCGATTATCTGGCGCAGATGGAAGTGAAGGTCGGTTATCTCCATTCGGGGATAGAAACTCTGGAGCGGGTCAAGATTATCCGTGATCTGCGGGCCGGCGTATTTGACTGCCTGATAGGCATTAATTTGCTGCGGGAAGGCTTGGATATTCCGGAGGTCTCGCTGGTTGCCATTCTGGATGCGGACAAGGAAGGTTTTTTAAGGTCTGCCACCGCTTTGATTCAAACCATCGGCCGGGCGGCCCGGCATGTGGGGGGCGAGGTAATATTGTACGCTGATACCATAACCCGATCCATAAACCGGGCTGTTTCCGAGACCAACCGCCGCCGGGAAAAACAATTGGCGTATAACCGGCAGCATAACATCACGCCTGAAGGAATACGGAAAAATATTCGGACGATCCTGGGCACGGTCAGCGAGATGGATTATTTTACCATCCCCTCGGCCGAGGAGGCATCCGGGGAGTATCTCCTGCCCGAGGAGATACCCCGGCGGATAATGGCCTTGGAAATCGAGATGAGAAAGACCGCTTCGAAATTGGACTTCGAACGGGCGGCGGATTTGCGGGATCAAGTTAATGAGCTGAGGAATTTGAATCCCGGCCGGGCTTTCCTGCCGCCTCCGTCTACGCGAAGCTCCCGAAAAAAAAGGACGCGCCGTGTTCCCCGCAAGGTGGAGAAGCGAGTCGCCCGCCGGCTGGGACGGGAGAGCTGAAAAATATGCAGGCTGAAGATCTTCGCCGTATCGCGCCGCCGGATCTTCCCGGCGTTTATTTAATGCAGGACCAGCAAGGAAAAATTATTTATATCGGGAAAGCCGTCTCCCTGAGTAAACGTCTGATCTCGTATTTCCGCACTTCCGGC
Organism: uncultured bacterium; assembly: GCA_965371665.1. GTDB lineage: Bacteria > Oederibacteriota > JAAXVQ01 > JAAXVQ01 > JAUVAV01 > JAUVAV01. Next base: position 2,788 of record CBDUZI010000113.1, on the reverse strand, counting down.
CGGTTGGATCCTAAAACCCGGGCGCTGGTTTCACGGATCAAGAACCTGGAATACCTGGTTACCTCCTCCGAAGTCGAGGCCCTGGTACTGGAGAACAACCTGATCAAAAAGCATAGTCCGCGCTATAATATCCTGCTGCGGGATGACAAGAGCTACCCTTATCTGAAGCTAACCATACAGGAAAAATATCCGGGGCTGCAGGTCACCCGGAGGCCTTTTATTGATGAGGCGCGCTATTTTGGGCCGTTTCCCACGGCCGCGCTCAAGGATACGGCGCGGCTTATTTCACGGCATTTCCGGCTGCGGTTATGCCAAACCGCGATTAAAAATCATTCCCGCCGGAAGCGGCCCTGTCTTTATCTGCAAATGGGGCAATGTGACGGTATTTGCGCAGCCGGAGTTCGGCCAAAGGTTTATGACCGGCGCGTAAAGGAGGTTATTGATTTCCTGGAAGGCGGACCGGATTCTATTTCCGGCAATCTCCGGCGCGCCATGAAAAAAGCCTCGGATGAGAGGCAATTTGAACTAGCGGCCTTGCTCCGCGATCAACTGGATACCCTCCAAAAAGTACGGACTCAGCCGGTGGTAAGTTCGCCCGGCAGGGAAGACCGGGATATACTGGGGTTGGCCAAATCCCGGGGTTCGGCCACAGTAGAATTATTTAATGTTCGGGCCGGAAATTTAGAAGGGCGCCGGCATTACTTTCTTGCGCACGTGGGTTCCCATCCGACCGGAGAGATTCTCTCGCGGATTATTGTCCAATATTATTCCCAGCCGGTCTCGATTCCGCCGGAAGTGGTTTTAGCCGCCTATCCCCGGGATAAAAGCGTGATCCAAAAATGGCTGAAAACCCGGCGTAAGGGACCAGTGACACTGCGCTTGCCCCGCAATGCGGAGGAAGCCAGGCTGTTGAAAATGGCGGAGGCCAATGCCTGGCTCTATTTAAAACAGAGTTCAGAAGATGATGCCAACGCCGGAGCGGAAGAAGAACCCAAGATGCTGGAAGACCTGGCACATAGTCTGAATCTTTCCGGTCCGCTTCGGCGCCTGGAGGGCTATGATATTTCAAATATTTCGGGACAGGATGCGGTAGGCTCCCGGGTGGTTTGGATAAATGGCAAGCCGGACAAATCCGCTTACCGGCATTACCGGATCAGGACGGTCAAGGGGGCCAATGATTTTGCCATGCTGCAGGAGATTCTTTTCCGGCGGCTGCGGCGCGTATCCTCTGCCGATGAACCAGCGCCGGACCTTATCCTCGTGGACGGCGGAGCCGGACAGGTTTCCGCCGGCCGGGCCGTATTGAGAGAACTGAAACTTGAACATCCGGCTATAGCCGGGCTGGCAAAAAAAGAGGAAAAAATATATCTGCCCGAAAAAGCGGAACCATTATGCTTGCCGCGGACCAGTCCGGCTTTGAAAATATTAATCCGGCTTCGGGACGAGGCCCATCGTTTTGCCTTAACTTATCATCGTACACTTAGAAGCCGCCGGATGCGCAGATCAAGTCTGGATAGTGTGAAGGGGCTGGGGCCGGCCCGTTGCAGCCTATTGTTGCGTACTTTTGGCAGCGTAGAGGCGGTTTTAGAAGCAACGGAAAAGGAATTAGCCGGCTTGCCCGGGATCAGTCCGGCACTGGCCCGGAGGATAAAGAAGAGGGTGGTATGTATTTAATAACCAGATATCCGTGGAATATAAAAATCCTAATTTTAATACTACTGGCTGTTCCCGGCCTGCCGGGATGTGCCACTTTTACGCGGGTAGTTGAATTTACCGTACAGGGCGAGAGCCGGGTGGTATTGCCCCGGGTGAGCAGCCTGGCCATACTGGATTTCGCCGTGCCTCTGGGCCGTAAAATTTACGGCAAAAGATTCGCTGATCTGGTAAACCGGATTTTTAGTAACCAAGATCAGTATCGGATTATTCCGCCCGCAGTATCCCGGCCATTACTAAGCGCTCGGCGCCTGCTCCCCAGCCATTTTCAAAAATCAAGAGTGATATTTCAGTTCGGAGAAGAACTGCAGACCGATGCGCTGCTCTTTGGAGACCTTTCCGGAATACGCATCCATAAAGAGGTTAAGCCCGAGACCTTTAGGCGCAAGGTCGGGGAAGAACGCCGGACCCGGAAAATTATTGATGCGGATGGAAATACGCGTGTGGTGGTGAAAATCATCCCGGTTTACAAAGAGTTTTGGCGCAAGCAGATCAAGCGAACCGTGATGATACAGGCCGGGGCCCGGGTGGTTAGAACCAAAGACAGCGGCATATTATGGGAAAACACCATTCAGACACGCAAAAGTTTCACGTCCGTGGAGGAGGAAGGCGGTATTCGCAAAGGGAATTGGAAGCCGGACCATGAATTGATCAACCAATTGCTGGAGCCGGCGGCGCAGCGTTTAATCAAGGACCTGCTAACCCAACCCATTTTACGCCGCCGCCGTCTGATCAACGCCGCCGGCCGGGACGAGTATTCCCGCCTGGTGGAAAAGGGTATCCGGGTTGCCTGGCAGAACAACTGGGAGGAGGCCGGAAGTTTATGGCTCCGGGCAGCGGCTTTGGAACCCGAACGGCCGGAGGCCCGGGCCAACCTGGGGGTGCTGCGCGAGCATACCGGTGATTTTGAACAGGCGCTGAAAGATTACAAATTCGCTGCTATTCGATTAGGGCCGCCCTGGAGTGATTATAGCGTCCAGGTGCAGGAATTGCTGGATAAAAAGAAGGAAAAAGCTTCTCCCTAGCAGCCTGTCGGACTTTGTTGTTGACTTATGATATAATGACAGCAGTTTCC
>CBDUZI010000112.1:0-9564 GCA_965371665.1 uncultured bacterium | reverse complement strand
TTGCTCTGCCCTGGCTTGCTCTGCCCTGGCTTGCTCTGCCTTGACTTGCTCTGCCTTGACTTGCTCTGCCCTGGCTTGCTCTGCCTTGGCTTGCTCTGCCTTGACTTGCTCTGCCTTGGCTTGCTCTGCCTTGACTTGCTCTGCCTTGGCTTGCTCTGCCTTGACTTGCTCTGCCTTGACTTGCTCTGCCTTGGCTTGCTCTGTCCTGGTTTCCTCAGCCTTGGCTTGCTCCAGCCTCGCTTCCTCAACCTTGGCTTGCTCCAGCCTCGCTTCCTCAGCCTTGGCTTGCTCCAGCCTCGCCTGCAAGGTCTTGGCTTCTTCGGCCTTCGTATCAGCACCGGATTCTTTAACTTTTGTATCCGGAGATGCGGCTTTTTTAGTGTTTTTTATAGATTTTGCTATTAATACCCAAAATATTATCCCCAGAATAACGGTAATAAAAAAAAGCGTACCAAAGGAAATCATCTTCAACCCCAGCATTACTAAAAGAACGCCAAAAAGCATAAACATGGATAAAACAATATTGGAAGTTTTCACAAGGTTATCCTCCGATTCCTAAACAATCTTGGTCTAATGCAATTCATAATTATACCTTATCTTATCATCATATCATAGAATTTTTTGGGGCTATCAGGCGCAAAATATTTTCCCCCACTCCCAAAGGCGTTCTCCCGCCTTTAACCAGACCGCGGCCCCTACTACACCGGTTAAAATCACGGCAGTTAATATGAATACCACTCGGTTTTTAAAACTCCCGGCTGCATTTGAAGTCCGCGATTTTCCTTGCCAGGCAATTTGCAGCGCGCCGGGGGAACAAACATCCAGACAACGACCGCAGAAATTGCACTGAGCATGTATAACTATGCTTTTTTCCGCATCCATTTCCATGGCCTGCATGGGGCAGGCTTTAATGCATAAACCGCAAGTAATACATTTTGATTTATCATAAACTAATTTAAAGGGATTGAGTTTACCTGCCCATCGCTGCCAGGCGCCGAAAGGACAGATCAAGGTACAAAAAGTGCGCCGTCCGGTTAAAAACGGCATTACTATTATAAATACCAGACCTACCGCGAGCATCAATCCGATCTGCAGTCCTTGCTTACTAATCACCGGTGATCCCAAGTCCGCCGTGAGTTTAAAGGGACAGAGCCATTGACAAAACACTGCTTCCCGGTGAAGCAGGGCCAATAAAACCAGCGTAAAAAAAATACTACCGCTCAAGTACAACCAGGTCTTGGGATTCCCCGGCAATTTCCACCTGGGTTTCTTTGCACCTAATCGTGATACTGCCTCATCCCAGGCGCCGTACCCGCAGGCCCAGGAACACCAGGCAGTTCCCAACAGAAGCGTAAAGATAAGATAGGCTATCCCCAAGTAATAATAAAAACCCCAGCCTATCAGGTCCGAGCTTATTATCGCCCGCAGTGAATTCAAAATAAGATTTCCCAGAGTACTTGCCAAGGCAATATGACAAATTGGCACTTCCGGGCCAACGCTGGTTAAAGCCTGGGGCGTCCATTCTATTATTTTCTGGGCAGGACTGAATTTAACTGACAGCAGGGTTCCCAGAGCCAGCAGAATAAAAAGTTGAAAGCGGTAGGGATTATAGCGGTTATGTTTAAGAATAGCGTAAACCGTTCGGCCGCACATTAAGGCCCAGATTAAAAGCCCGAAAAAAGCTCCCCAGCTCTTGATGCCGGCGATCCAGGCAATGAGCATGATAAATACGAAAACCAGCCCGCTCAAGCTCCAGTATATTGTTGCCGATGTGTTTGGTTGCGAAAAAGAAGCACGATTCATAATATCCTGGATTATATCAATTTTCCGCGTTTGAGACAAGGAAATCATGAGCTCCGGGGTAACCTATCAGTCATGGTACTAACATGACTGATAGGTTACTCTCAGGGCGGCCAGCCCTAATTACATCTAAGATTTTTAGGCACGATGGCTATTTATCCACTTTTGGATTTTAGTATCATTGGGATTATGCGGGAAATATCCTTTGGCCGCAAGTTTTTTAAACTCTGCATAAGGATCATTTTTATCCCCGGCCTTGCGCAGGTGTTTTTCATCATTTAAATATAGATATAGAATTATTTGAGGATGGCGGGAAAAACAGAAAAATAATCTATAGCGTTGTAAACCCTGCTTGTAACGGCGATATTTCTTAAGATCATCTCTCAAACGATATTCCGGCCGGTTTGGATCTTGAGGGATAATTTCCTGGTCCGCTTCGCGAATGCGATAAGCAAGTTTTACAATTTCGTGTTGTTGATATTCTTTGCTATCAAGCTTATTATGAAGTTCTTTTACTTGTTCTTTTAGTTTTGCTATTCGCTGGTAGTAAAAATCGTGGTATCTTAAAAGATATTTACTCCTCATCAGCAACCACGCCTTTGAGCAGATCATCCCATTCTTTATCCCAAATCTCTTTTGTGCTATGAAGTTTTTCCGGATGTTTCATGGCATCGATTGCTAAGGCATTAATAAATCCGGCAAACAGATGTTCTGATTCAATAGTATCTAATTCTGTTTTGGGACGAATGCTTAGTTTATCCGGAGTGCTCTCTAAGATAACCTCTTTAGTTCCAGCATTTTTGAAAAACTCCATAGGTATATCTACTGCATAGCTGCCACCATGTTTAAATAACTTTCTTACCAATATACTCATAATAATTTCCTCCTTCATATTTATAAGTATACACAAATATATATATTTTGTCAACCATGGAATATAAATTGAAATAGTTAAAAAGAGAAAAAAGAGAGCACTGGCAGGGCGAATTGGTTATTTTATGCTTTATGGAAATTTAACCAACCAGGAACACCTCTTGTTTTACCCCCCTTTACAGAAAAAAGGGGGGGGAGGGGGGATTTTTTTAAGTATAGCAACGTTTTCAGCAAATCCCCCTTGATCCCCCTTTTCCAAAGGAGGAAATTTAAAATTCAATTCAGATTTTAGGGGTCAATGCTTTTAACACGAAAAATGAACCGTCTCAAGACTCATTGCGCAATAAGCATTGGGCGGGCACAGGGGCCCGCCCCTACAAAAACATCACAATTTCACGTAGGATTCAGGGCAGGCACACCCTTCGGCTACGCTCAGGACAGGCAGGACAAGGCGGTCCCGCCCCGACGAAAAACATTGCGGCCAACTCTTCTATCCTGTATGTTTAAATTATTATTTTCACCCCTGTCCCCGCAGCCATCTATGGGGGATAAACAAGGAGCTGATAGGTTTGTATCGACTCGCCATCCCGGCAACAGCTTTAATCATTGGCGTGGTTTCCATGCTAACCCAGTTGGGTATTATCCGCGAACTCTCTTTGGTATTCACGGGTAATGAATTATTTTTAGGACTAACCTTAGCCGGATGGATGGGCGGAACCGCCCTGGGAGCCGGATGGCTATTTCCGCGCCTGCCGGCCCGTTTACGAACCACTGACAACCTTATGCTGGCCGGCTACGCTCTCTTAAACAGTTTAATGCTGCCGGCAGCCCTATTGCTGTGCCGCTCAGCGCGTCTATGGCTGAAAGTTCCGGCCGGGCTGGACCTTGGCTTCGGCCATATGCTGATGGCTACAGTTATTACAACTCTTCCTGCGGCCGCGGCCGGAGGTATTTGGTATGCCGGCCTGTTGGCTAAAACCAACCGTGAACATGCTTACCTCCGGCCTCCAGGATATTCCGCCGTAAACCGGGCCGGTTATTTATTCGGCTTTGAAACCTTGGGCGCGTGTCTGGCAGGATTGGCATTTACATTTTGGCTGGCGTTTTACTGGAACCCCTGGACTATAAGCGCGGGCATATTTTTCGCCACCGGACTTTATGTCCTGTGCTTACAAGCGCCCTATGGCAAGAAAAAAATATGGCTGAGTCTGGCAATACTTATGCTGCTGTTTTTCTCCAATCCCTGGGGCTCGCTTGACCGGATCTCTTCGGCTTGGCGGCAAGTGCCGGGCCGGCAATTACTCTCGGGTTACACTGCCAGAGGCCATGTCTCGTTTTATGAAGATCAAGGTCTTTTTTCCGCCTATTACTCAGGGGAGCGAGTTTTTTCCTTCCCGGATCCGGACTCCGCCGAACCACCGGCGCTGTTGCCGTTTTTAATATCCCCAAAACACCGGCAAATTGCCCTGTTCGGCGGCGGACCGGAAATACTTAACCTCCTGCTTTCCCAGCCCGGAGTTGAGCAAATAACCGTATTTAACGAAGATCCGCAGGCTCAGTCCGCCTGGCAAAGAGCTTTTCCAAAATCCTGGAAAACCCATTATTTTGATCCGCGCGTTAGACATAAATCCGGAGACGGCCGTATGCTGCTAAAGCAGGCTCCGGACATCTACAATATCATAATAATGGCAACTCCCCCACCGGGCAACCTATCCATGAATAGATTTTATACCCTGGAATTTATGCGCCTCCTCCGTTCCCGTCTGGCCCCGGACGGAATTCTGGAATACTACCTTCCATACTCCCCTAATCAAATCAATGCCCGGGAGTCTGCCCTGCTGGGATCTCTATGGCACACCTTGAAAACCGCTTTCCCCCATGTCCTGCTTTTGTCCGGCGGCCGGCTTTATTTCCTGGCCTCTCCCCAGAGTGATCTGTCTGCGCTTACTCCTGAAAGCCTGGCCCCCAGGCTTAAGCAGCTATCCATAAAAACCTCTACCTTGACGAAAGAAAATCTGCCTCTGCTTTTTGATTCCCGCCGGATTAAGGAAATACGCACTAACCTGGATTCCACCCGGGGTTTGCTTAATACTGATCAACGTCCTCTGGCCACGGTTTTCCAGAGCCTGTTTTGGTTTTCACGTAATACCGGTCCTGCCGCAATGGGCGCCGGCATTCTCCTTGGCATACTGGTTCTAGTTCTTATTCGTGCCATCATAGCCCGGAGAATCCGGCCGGATTTTCTTATTCTGGGAACTGCCGGAGGCGCCGGAATTTGTCTGGAACTATTTGTAATATCGGCCTTTCAAAGCAGCCGGGGCGATCTTTGGCAGGAGATCGGATTGTTATTCGGCACCTTTATGGCCGGCTTGGCCCTGGGAGGATTTGCGGCCGGAAAAGTGAAAGCTCCCCGCCTTTGGCGTTGGCTGATCATTGTCAGCCTGGCTTTAGTATGCATCCTGGCTTACTTTCTGGTTTATAAAACCAATGGTAACCTTTTAGTTGCCCTGGGAATACTTTTGGCCGGCGGTATGGGCGTAGGCGGTTTATATGGAATCATCTGCCTGGGCGGCGACAGCCAAAAGGCGGCCTCCGCCTGGGCTGCAGACCTGGCCGGCAGTTTGGGCGGCGCACTCCTGGCCAACACCCTCCTGCTTCCCCTGCTGGGAAAATATGCCGGGTTGGCGCCGGCCGGACTTTTAATCCTTACTGCTCTGCTGGCTGGAAAGGTCCGTGAAAAGACTGTACGGTGAAGGTATAAAGTTCAGTTTTTGGATCCTGCCATGCGCCCTTAGACAGTCCGGCTTTTTGGCTGCATAGTTCGTTTAAAAACTTCTCCCTGGTCCAGCCGGTCTCCTGGGCCACCTGGGGAAGAAACAAACCCGAACGTCCTTCTGATCTGACCACGACTCCATGCTTGCCCATTATTATTTTATTGGCGTCCTGGACCCGGCGCAGAGGCGAAAGGATGGATATTTCAATATTTATACCCGGTAACTCCTGGGAAGTAAGCGGCCGGAAACGTGTGTCCTGAAAAGCCGCCGCGCCGGCCATTTGGGTTATAGCCTGGTACAGGGGCAGGCGCGGTTCAGTCATGCCAATACATCCGCGCAAGCGGGATCCGGTTTTCAAGGTGACGAAAATCGCACGTTTCTCCAACAGCCATTCGGGTGGGTTTTCAGGATTAACCGTCCGGCCTTTTTCCAAGGTCTGAATAACCGCCGAGCGGGCCATATCCAGCAATGCAGCTTGCCGGGAAGGCAGCAGCTCTTCTCCGGAATCTCCCGGAGATACGGGCCTTGCTCCGGTAAGAACCGAATCAGAACTCTGAAAAAACACCATAGCCGCATAACCCACTACCCGCGATTTATCCCGGCTAATATCACCGGAATTGATATATTGCAAAAGCTGTGCTTGATTGGCGCCCAGCTCTTTTCCCGCCATAATAATTGTTTTCACGGCTGACAGACCGCACATAGTACAGGCTAATTGATCGATTCCCCGGGACATCCATTCCTGGTTAATCCGGTCCAGATTCTCAGGCTCCATGCTCAGCATGCCCGCGATCATGGCCCGGTCAACGCGAATAGCGTCCTGCCAGGAAGGATAATGCGAAAGATCCGCAGAAGCAATAATTATGGCTTGGCGTTCTGCTGCCTGGCGCGCCACGGCCCGGGCCACGGATTGACATTCCCGGCCAGAACATTCTCCCATGAGCAAGGGTACCAGTTTGGCGCGAGGCGCCAGCTTTTGCAAAAATGGAATTACGACCTCAACCGAGTGTTCGCGAGGCCAGGCCGTGGGCCAAGAACTGATATCAGGGCATTTCCTGATTAATTCACTTACCGCCAGGAAATCGACCGGGTACTCGCCTAAAGGGGTTCGGAATGCCCCGCCTGGCCAGGTCAGAGCCCCGCTTCTTCCGGCATGATGCGCGGTTCCGATAACATAAACCGTATCCAAGTCCAGTCCGGCTATGGTTTTCAAAGCAGTCGCAGCCACAGCTCCGGAAAAAACATAGCCGGCATGCGGAACCAGCAGGGCCACGGGCCGGCCTTTAATCTCGCTGGTAGCAGCTTCTTCAATATATTTTTCTACCAACTGTTCCAATTCAGCCGGGGATGCGGGATAAAAGCTTCCGGCTACGGACGGCTCGCGCACCTCCCGTCCCTGGCCCGATCCCTGGGATTTGCAGCCCAAGGCAGGCAATAAATAAAGTCCGGTCAATAATACGGCGAGATAATAAAAAAACGGATTCTGTTTTTTATCCACAAATTTACTCCCCTGGTTAACTAATAAACTACATTGACATTCTATATCTATTCCACTGGCCGGCGGGTATGCTCCCAGATACCGGGAATTGCTTCGTCGCATCGGGGACAATGGCCATGCTTTAACTTGTTATGCAAAACGGCGTAACCCACCCGACGGATCAACAAAAAGCCGCATTTGGGACAATAGGTATTTTCCCCTTCATCGCCGGTTACATTGCCTAAATAAACATATTTAAGTCCTGCTTGCAAGGCCATATTTCTGGCGTTATGTAGTTTGGACACCGGAGTCTTGGGATAATTCGGCATACGATAACACGGCATAAATCGCGAGAAAAACAGAGGTGTTTCCGGCCCCAATTTGTCCCGCACAAAGCGGCATAAAAGAGCCAGTTGCTCCGGGGAGTCATTTCGCCCGGGCACAACCAGATTCACGACTTCCAGTTGAACCCCGGAATCGGCCACGATCTCAAGCGCTTTAAGCACCGGCACCAGAGAGCCTCCGACTACCTGACGATAATATTTCCGGTCAAAGCCTTTAAGATCGACTTTAACCACGTCCAGGTCAGGTAAAATTCGCTTGAGAGGCTCTGGGTTTATATATGCCCCGGTGATTACCACGTTGTATAAACCGGCCTGCTTAGCCAGGCGTGCCGTCTCTGCCATATACTCGTAAAACACCACGGGCTCTGAATAAGTATACGCTATTGAGCTGCAGCCGTACTGCCTCGCGGCCGAAACAACCTGTTGGGGCAGCATTCTCTGGAAAGGTAACGCTTCCGGCTCGGCCTGGGACAGACTCCAATTCTGGCAAAAATCACAGCTCAGGTTGCACCCGGCCGTAGCAATGGAAAATGTCCGGCTTCCGGGAAGCAGGTGGAAAACGGGTTTTTTCTCAATAGGATCTATATGGACCGAGGCAGGCCGGCCGTAAACCAGGGTATGCAGCCTTCCGCCCATATTCACTCGAACCCGGCATTGGCCCTTCATGCCCTCGGGCAGGAAGCATTTTTTCGGACAAAGATTACAAACTACCCCGTGACAGGCAGTGTTCCAGAACGAGGCGCCATGAACATAAGGGTTTGCATCCACCAGCTTCTGCTGCATAATTTTCCCCGGCCATCCGCTTCCCCAGACACTGGCGGCTAATAAAACTATGCCGAGCCAGATTATTAAGCGTAGGGGCAGGTAAAATTTAGTCATCCCAAATTTCTCCTAAACTGATCCTGTCCGACAAACGTTTAAAGATAGATTGCCGCGCTCCCTTTGGTCGCTCGCAATGTCGTAGGGGCCGGCCTCCTTGTCCTGAGCGAAGTCGAAGGGTGTGCCGGCCCATGAATTCAAGTTCATGCCGATATTCAATGGGCGGCCACGGGGGGCCGCCCCTACGACAATAATTCAAGGCTTTTCTGTCATTGCGAGAAGCGTTAGCGACAAAGCCAATCTCACAAAAGTGACTTTGTCGGAGATTTTGTAGTTAGTTGCTTTTATTTAAAAAGACGGTTATATAATGCAAATATTTTTCAAAATCCGAAAGACAGGTCTGAATAATTTCGTAGATATTGGCATCATCAACATCCCAATAAATATGCACGAGTCGGTTTCGAAAGCGAGCCATTTTCTGTAATGAAAATATAAAATCGTCAGGGATAATATTCTTTTCGCATAAAACTTTAAATGTGTCGCCGTAATCTTCAGGCGAACGATATTTTTCCGTGGAGATGATATGCGTCCCGATCGCCAGGCAGCATTCAATCGCGATCTGCAATAAATATTTGGCGCTATTAATTTTCGTAAAATCTTCCAGGAATTCTTTTTGCGGATATTGGCCAAGCACCCGAAGGTTGTGCATATAATCCTTGAGATGTTGAAACAGGCCCTCTATTTTAGAGATATTAACCAAGGAGTTTCTCCCTAATAAATTGTTTAAAAAACTCTTTTCGGAGTTGATTCAATAAAAATAAAAAATCAAAATAGTCCAGCCTGGTTTTCGTTTCAAAATCCACGCGCCGATCTTCAGCCCGGGAATAAACCAGTATCCCTTTTTTTAAAACCTCTCCCTGGAATTTAAGCGGTGATTTATTGATAACGCGTATATCTAAATTTTCAACTCCTAGAATTTCACCCAATTTAACTTCCAATTCCATTTCAATATTCAAGAAATGCTCAGACGCAATTCCATCCGGGACTACCAGCGCAATGTCAATATCACTGTGGCGATGAGCCGCCTGGACCGCCTGGGAACCGAAAAGATACGCGATATCGACTGAATATTGCCGAAACAATAAATCAGCGTTTTTAATTTTTTCTTTCAATTGTAAAGTTTCCATGGTTTTCACCTGAAAAAATTATAACATCTATGGAAACAAAATCAACCTTTCTCCGTCCCCGAATTCACGTTTTCCTACACCGCGCCGCCGAACATGATGATCGCCTTGCGCTTGAATCTGGTCTCTTTGTTTTCGTCCACTTCATAACCATGCTTGTCAAGCATATCAACATAGGCGCCGCGCAAGCCATGACGGCTGCCTCAGAGCCTGCGCCTCACAGATCAGTTCCTCCTGTGCTTGCTTTACCAAACGTTCCCTCATCCGTGAATATAATCGGGCATCAGTGGGAA